>NZ_JAPSMC010000099.1 GCF_026847645.1 Anoxybacillus sp. J5B_2022 | reverse complement strand
TATTTTGAGCAGTTGCTCCAAATAAAAGAAGTTGTAGAAGAAGCACTTGATCAAATTGTTATGGAAGAGGCATATGCACGTAAGAATAAACCTGTAAATCAAACTTTATCAGATATTTTTGATGAAGCAGATATTAATGTAAACGAATTAATGAAATTATTAGAGGAAGATTGATGTGAAAACGCTTGAAGATTTGCAGGAGATTATTTTAGAAAAATATAATGTTGAACTGAGGTTTGTTGAGGATGTAAAGCAGGATATTAAAGCGATTAATAAAGGACATAGACAAACCATTTTATTAGAAATTTTAAGAAGGGCAAAGCAAGGTTCCCTATTTAAGCCGGATGGAGTTGCTGAATCGTTACATGGGGACTTGCATGGTTTTGCAAAGATTAAGTCGAAGTCACTAAATATTAGAATTATTTATCGCCCGGTTGAAGGACAGCCGATAAGGATGGAAATAATTGCAATAGGCCCTCGTGATAAAGAAAAGGCATATCGAATGGCTGCGGAACGTTTACAAAAATTCTTCATGGAAATGGGGTAGCATGCCTGCCACGCCCCGAAGATTGTCGAAGTTTTATAGAGACAGAGAGTCGTAGAAATTTCAAGAGCGTGCCTGTCACCCGTCGAGAGAGTATCAAAAAATTTTTCTTTTGATGCAGATTTTGCCCGTTTTTGTCGAAAGGATATGCAAGAAAGTTCATGTGAGGTGAAAAATGTGGGTCGGGCGAGGCGGATTTGGGTGCCGCATTTGTTTTACCATATTGTGTGCCGTGGAAACCGGCGTGATCCGTTGTTTAAAGACGCAAATGATTTCCGCGCGTTTTTGTATATCCTCGAACAGCTTCATGAAAACATTCCGTTTGAACTCGCTTCGTATTGCCTCATGACGAATCATTTTCATCTTCAACTTCGCTCACAACAACAATCCATTTCCAAAGTCATGGCACTGATTAACAAACGATACGCCAATTATTACAATACACGTTACGGGTTAACTGGTCATGTGTTTGAAAAGCGTTACTTCAGTAAAATCATTGACGATGACGCAGGGATGTTAGAAGTCAGTCGCTATATTCATCTCAACCCTGTCGAGGCACGTATGGTGCATCTCCCCGAACATTATCGCTGGAGCAGTTTCCATTTTTATCACCAATCTCCCTCATTGCCTTCATTTATGAACATTGATGTACTCCTTCGTTACTTTTCTGGAACAATGAATGAGAAAAAAAGAGCATATGTGCAGTTTGTGAAAGAAGATGTTGTACCGAACTGTGTCAAGGAGGAATAACATGAAAGTTTGTAGCATCGGTTTGCGCGGGATGGAAGGGTATCGTGTGCAAGTGGAAGTGAAAGAACTGCCGGGAATGCCTTCTGTTGTGATTGTTGGATTACCCGATACATCGGTGAAAGAAGCGAAGGAGCGAGTCATTGCAGCGTTGTACGCCTTTGGGTGCGATGTGATGAAGCAAAAACTTGTCATCCATTTGTCGCCGCCAGAGCGAAAAAAACAAAGCCCGATGTTTGATTTAGCAATGGCGATTGGCATTTTAAAAGTAAAAGGAAAGCTCGAACAGCCAGTTCCGCCACATATTGCGTTTTTAGGCTCATTGTCATTAGACGGAGCCATTCAGCCTGTCGATGGGATGTTACCAGCCATTTTAGCGGCAAAAAAGCTTGGGTTTGAGCAAGTATATGCGCCATACGATCCTACCCTACCCCTTCATCACTTGCAACATGTCAATTGTGTGTTTGTGCAAACGTTAGATGAAGTGATGCAATGCTTAAAAGGGCAACAAGCGTTTCCCCCAGCTATGCATTTCCCCGCCGTAGCGGACACCCCGAAAAACAACCACCGCGATTTTCAACATATCATTGGGCATGAGCACGCAAAGTATGCATTGGAAGTTGCCGCAGCAGGGGAACATAACGTGTTAATGATCGGACCGCCGGGGTGTGGGAAAAGTTTATTAGCTGAAACGTTTCCGACGATTTTGCCGCGCCTTTCCGATGAAGCGCAGCTGGAAGTGCTTAGTTTATACCAACTAGCAGGAGAACCGAAAAACGATTCCTCTCCACCGTTTCGTCATCCACATCATTCAGCATCTTCTGTAGCATTGATTGGTGGAGGAACACAGCCGAAGCCGGGAGAGGTTTCCCTTGCCCATCGCGGGGTGTTATTTCTTGATGAAATGGCAGAGTTTACGAAAAAGACGCTGGACATGCTTCGCCAGCCGTTAGAAACAGGCAAAGTGACGATTAGCCGCGTTTCGTCGACGGTGACGTATCCAGCACATTTTATTTTGATCGGAGCGATGAACCCATGCCCATGCGGATATTCCGGTTCGAAAAAACGCTATTGCATATGCAGCCCAAAACAAATCCACGCCTATCGCCAGCGCATCTCCGGGCCGATTTACGATCGTATCGATATACTGTTATCGTTAGAAGCAGTGAATTTGACTCAAAAATCAAAGCAAGTAGACTGTTCGGAAACGATTCGCAGCCGTGTGGAAGCTGCGCGTTTCCGGCAATTCGAACGATATGGGGAAGAAATAACAAACGGCCGTGTGCCGATAGACGTGCTGCTTGCGAAAAGTCCATTGACGAAAGGGCAACAACAACTGCTTCAACATTGGGCGGCTATGAATGACTGGAGCAACCGTGTCCAAATAAAAATTATTCGCCTCGCTCGCACCATTGCCGATTTAGCAGAAGCGGAAGACATCACCGATGAAGCACTATGGAAGGCGACGGTGTTTCGGAGAATAAAAGAAGGACGGCAAGAAAGGAATATGAAGTAGGGTAGCGTGCCACTGTCACGCCCCGATTCCACTATCAAACAAAAGATGTGAAGCAGCTTTAAAAATTTTTAATCACTTTTAATGAACGAATATCCTCTGCTTTGTATACTAAAAATGTTACTACCGTGTTAACCTAGGAGGATATTATGTGCGGCATAGCAGCTATATTTTCAAATAGACCTATTTCGTTTGCAACGATAAAGAAAATGACGGATATTATTGAGCATCGAGGACCTGACGGAGAAGGACATCAATCATTGTTTGAAGGCAAGTTGTGGTTAGGGCATCGACGGTTAGCGATTGTCGACCTTTCCAATAACGGCTCACAGCCGATGAGTTATAAAAACGGAAGATATTGGATCGTGTTTAATGGGGAGATTTATAACTACATCGAAATCCGAAAAGAGTTAGAAGCTTTAGGGCATCGTTTTGTATCAACGACCGATACGGAAGTAATTATGGCAGCGTACGATGAATGGGGAGAAGCGTGTTTGCACAAATTTAACGGCATGTGGGCGTTTATCATCGTTGATACGGTGGCCAAAACGCTGTTTGCGTCTAGAGACCGATTTGGTGTAAAACCGTTCTATTATGTCGTTAAAGACGAAACGATTGCTTTTGCCTCTGAAATTAAGCAGTTGCTTGTAGAAGATTTTGTTAATAAAAAAGCCAACCGGGATAAAGTCGCTAAGTTTCTCTTATTCGGAGAAGTGAATATGGAAAAAGAAACATTTTTTGAGGGAGTAAATCAGCTTCTTCCGAGTGAAGCAATGCGCATAAATTTAGATGAAGGGGTAGGTAGTTTAAAAACTTGGAGATATTACCACCCACTGGTAAACAAAGCAATGAAACGAGACGGCAACCTGACCGAGTATCAGCGTCAATTTAAAGAGCTGTTGTTTGATTCCGTCCGGTTGCGGCTTAGAAGCGATGTGCCGGTTGGCTCTTGCTTAAGTGGCGGGATGGACTCTTCTTCAATTGTATTAGTGATGCACGAACTGTTTAAGCAAGACGGTGTTCGGAATAACATTAAAACGTTTACGTCGTGCTTTGCCAATAAAAAATATGACGAATGGGAGTTTGCGGAAACCATTGTCGAGCAGGCAGGAGCGGATAGTTATCAAGTATATCCAGATATGAATGATTTATTTAATGAAATTGAAGATTTAATTTGGCATCAAGACGAGCCGTTTAAATCTACGTCGATATATGCTCAATGGAATGTGATGAGGCTTGCTCGGCAAAACAATATCACGGTGCTGTTAGATGGACAAGGGGCCGATGAAACGATGGCAGGCTACCATCCATATATCTCGGTATATATGGCAAATTTAATTCGAGCCGGCGAGTTCCAAACGGCGGCTGAAGAGTTGAAAAAATTAAAAGAAACAGGACTTATTTCCGCTACGGAGCCGCTAGGAAAAGTGTGGTTGAAAATCATTTATCATGCGTTAGGGATAAAAATTCGCCGTGGGAGCGATGTCAAGGAACTGTTGAAAAAAGAATACCAACATATCACTAGAACGGAAATCCCAAGCAATTTCCAAGAGTATCTATATACAGAAATTTTCGGATCCTTGCAGTCATTGTTACGATACGAAGACCGAAATTCGATGGCATTTTCTATTGAAGCACGAACACCGTATCTCGATTACCGGTTAGTGGAACTAATGTTGTCCATACCGGGAGGATACAAAATTTATGGCGGATATACGAAACCGTTTTTGCGGCAAGCGATGAAGGGGATAATGAACGATAAAGTTCGTCTGCGGGTCGATAAGAAAGGGTTTGTGACACCAGAGGACATTTGGTATAGAGAAAAATTTACAGAAATTCAATCCATTCTTCTATCGAACGACTCACCGCTTGATTTATGGATCGACAAAGCACAACTAAGAAACTGGCTAAACGATCCGGAGAAACCGTTTGGTAAATACCACTTATGGCGGTTGCTATCCGTTCATTTTTGGATGAAAAAATTTAATTTGAGGGGGTAGCGTGCACTGTCACGCCCCGAAGTTTGTCGAAGTTTTATAGAAACAGAGAGTCGTTGAGTGGCTCTCTGTTTTTTCATTTCCGAAGCAGGAATGTTGTTTTTGTTGTCGAAAAATATGCAACAAAATGGAAAGCGAGGTACATATATGGTGGTTGATCATGATCGGTTGTTTAAAGAGCTGATTACGACGTTTTTTGAAGAGTTTCTTCTCCTCTTTTTCCCACATGTGCATGAGCATATCGACTTTTACCATGTGTCGTTTTTGTCGGAGGAATTGTTTACGGATGTGACGGCAGGGGAGAAGTATCGCGTTGATTTACTTGTCGAAACAAAATTAAAAGGGGAAGACGGCTTGATTATCGTCCATATCGAAAATCAAAGCTACGTGCAGCCATCTTTTCCGGAACGAATGTTTATTTACTTTAGCCGCTTGTTTGAAAAGCATCGCAAGCCCATTCTTCCCATTGCGCTGTTTAGCTATGACTTCATTCGCCACGAACCTTCATCGTTTACACTCCAATTTCCGTTTTTTGATGTGCTTCAGTTTCAATTTTTGGTGGTTGAATTGCGCAAGCAAAACTGGCGTGACTATATTCGTCATGACAACCCAATCGCCGCTGCATTGTTAAGTAAAATGGGGTATACTGAAAGTGAAAGAATAGAACTAAAGAAACAATTTTTACGCATGATCGTGCGGATGGAATTAGACGAAGCAAAGCAGCGGTTGTTCATCGGCTTTTTTGAAACGTATGTAAAATTATCAGATGAAGAAGAACAACAATTACGAAACGAGGTGAATGAAATGGAAACGAAAGAAAAAGAACAAGTGTTGGAATTAATGATTTCGTATGAGAAAAAAGAG
>NZ_JAPSMC010000098.1 GCF_026847645.1 Anoxybacillus sp. J5B_2022 | reverse complement strand
ACCGTATTAAAAAAATCATCGAGAAATCGCTCGGCAACACGGTGGTCAAAGACGTACAAGCAACGCATATATTCTTTGACTTGATTGACGCTTTTCAATACGGAGTAATCAACGGTACATTGATGCTTGATCAATGCCTTTCACATGCTCTTAGCGGAACTGGTTGGACGTACACTATCGCTGATACGTTTAATTCGGTCTATTTTGACGAATATGGCAAAGACAATGCGCTTGCTCTTGTTCAATTAGCGCTGAATGAGTTTGGCGCAGAAGTAGAAATCGGCAATAAAACGGTGACTATTCGCAAACAAATCGGAACCATAACCGATTTTCAGTTGCGCTTTAAACACAATTTAAAAACGATCAGTCGGTCGGTTGATACTAGCAATCTGTCAACGGTCATCAAAGGTTACGGAAATCGTGACGAATACGGAAACTACAGAATCGAGCTAACGTACCGAAGTCCGCAAGCCGACATATATGGCGAAAGGCACGCACCTCCTATTTATTGCGACGATTGCACGACTACTACCGAATTAGAAGAACGATTAAGGGCCGCATTAAAAGACACGCCGGAAATCTCGTTTGACATCGAGTTCGTCGAGTTGAAAAACAACGGCTACCCTTACGAGCAAATCAATCTCGGTGACACTGTTTACGTCATTTACGAACCGTTAAACATCGACATTACAGCGCGCGTGGTCGAATTAGTAGAGTTTCCGGAATCAACGAAATCAACGCAACTGACGCTCGCCAACTTTAAACCGAACGCGACCGATATTATTGCGGATTTTAGCCGCAAACAAAACGAGCTTGATAAAGTAGCCGTGAAGAAGCGCGAGATTTATAACGGCGTCACAATTAACGATGACATCGGAATCAAAGTAACGGCTCAAAACAACGTTGAAACGCTTTTAAACGCAACGGACGGAATTAAAATTACGAATAATGGTATTCCGGTATTTTTCGTGGATACAACCGGAAACGTCACGTTTGATGGTCAATTAAAAGTAACGGAAAACGGAATTCCGTTATTGCTGGCGTTTATGGATACTTACGGCGGTAAAATCGAGGTTCGTGACATTAACGGAAACATGAACGTCAAAATCGGCTCGGAATCGGGAACAGGCGACAACAAAGGTGGAACGATCGTTTTGTATGACGATGGTGACGGTGACAGCTACAGACGTGTAGAGTTGGGAATATCGACATCTTATTCCGCAGGCCTTATTAACCTTCGTGATAGCAACGGAGCAGCCCGTGTATCATTAGCTGCACAATCAAATATTGGATCACCATATATCGGTGTAAACAACAGTAGCGGTGTTCCGGTCAGCTATCTCACAGAAACAAGCGGATATATCAATTCGGAGCGGATCGCAACACGTTCATGGGTGACAAATGAAATCAACAACGCAATTGCACAACACATTGCAGCATACCGTTCCGAATAGTTTGTTCAGAAAGGTGTGTGAAAATATGGAAGAACGTTTACAACGACTAGAAGCAGATATGGTTGATGTCAAAACGCGCTTAGCAGTCGCAGAATCGAACATCAAAGATATGCGCGAAGATATTTCAGCGATCAAAAGCAACACAACATGGATTTTGCGTTTAATTATCGGCGGGATTGTAGGAGCGCTACTGACGTTTGTTGTGAGAGGAGGCATTCAATAATGGAAGCGTTGCTTTCAATCGAATTTACGGCATATGTAGCATTAGCTGTTTTACTTTATGCGATTCGCCAAGCGGCTAACATTCCAAATCGTTATATTCCGTTAGTAGCCGTCATTCTAGGCGTGGCGTTCTCGGCATTTGAGAGTCACGCTTTTTCGTTTGATGTGTTAGTTACTGGACTGAAATATGCCTTATACGGCATTGGTTCTGTAGCGACGATCAAGTACGCAATCGAAAAAGCGGGAGGGGATAAGTAATGGTAAAGATTGTGATTGACCCGGGGCATGAGGGGGTAGAAAACAACCTTGACCCGGGCGCAGTAGCAAACGGGCTCAAGGAAGCGGCGTTGACATTACGCATCGCAAAGTATATGTACGACATGCTGAACGAATATGAAGGTGTACAGGTGCGCCTAACACGAACAGGGAACCAACGCTTAACGCTTTCTCAACGCGCCAAAATGGCAAATGAGTGGGGCGCTGACTTCTTTATCTCCATTCATATCAATGCCGGTGGCGGAACCGGATTCGAAAGCTACATCTACAACGGCAATGTCAGCGCGAAAACAATCGCATACCAAAATGTGATTCATGCAGAGATTATGAAAGCGATTGGCAATGTCAAAGATCGTGGCAAAAAACGAGCGAACTATGCCGTGCTACGCTTGACAAATATGCCAGCTATCTTGACCGAGAACCTATTCATTGACAACGCCAACGACGCGGCAAAGCTCAAATCGGACCAATTCTTACAACAAATCGCATATGGCCATGTCCAAGGTATCGTAAAGGCATTTGGATTGAAGAAAAAAGCACAACAAAAATCAACACCATCGCAACCACAACAAAAATCGTCTGATGGAAAATTGTATCGTGTCCAAGTCGGGGCATTCAGCGACAGGAAAAACGCAGAACGACTGGCGGAGGAATTGAAGAAAAAAGGATGCCCAGCTGTGATTGTTTAGCCTCTGCTACTCGGCAGGGGATTTTTTTGTTTATTGCGACATACTTCGACAAAAAGTACATGCCAGGTATGTTATGTTCTAATATAGAAAAATGCAGAGGAAGGGGATAGAATTATGAAAAATATATGGAAAAAGAGGTGGTTTTGGGCTATGTTAATGGTCTTATTTATTATCGGAAGCGTGACTAGTAACAGCGACGATGAGCAACAAGCACAAAAACGATTTTGTCCTTGACAAAATTGTTTTTCAACAGTCTGAACCATCTCATACTGAGATGGTTAATATCAAAGGGTTAAGGTCCTAGGCACTCTGCCGAATGGCGTGGCATTTTAGACAGTAAAGATTTATAACTGAGAAATTTTGTGTAGGTGACGTAGTGACATCTAATTAGTAAATATTGTATTATTACTTTAGAACAAATTCCCTTTTAGGGGTGAAAGTATGAATAAATTATACTATAATAGAAAATTTTTGTTCACTATCGTTACATTTGGTATTTCCTTTGTATCTATAATTATATATGCAAATATTTCAGTGATTATTGAAAATTGGTTTGATTCTCTTAAAATGGCGTTAGGTGTAATTGGTTTAATAGCGACATTGTATAATCACTGGAAAAAATTTAATTTATTAGTTACAAGAATTGGAATTATACTTTTTAATTCAAATACTACTTGGAATGTTACTGCTACTTTTGATGGAGAGTTTGATTCCAAAATTCAAGAAAAAATTTGTGCTATCGTAAGAGAGCATGATAGCAAAATGTATAGAGAAGTTGTAAATGACCGTTGCTTTAGAATCTTAACGAATGGTCTTTTAATGCAATTCGACTATACTGATATTTATACTGAGGATGGAGATGAAACCCAAGGCCATTTAGTAGTCCAAATAAGGGATTTTCACGCTTCTTATGAAGGAGCAATAAGTGCTTTAGAGAACAAAATCATACCTGTCTTATCTTTAATTGATAAAAATGTAAGATCAAATAGCTCTTTTTTTAAATTTAAAATATCTTTTGGTAAGAAAAATCCATTTATTGGGTTAGCTGTAAAAAATGTTAGTGAGGCAAAAATTGATGATTTCTGGTATTCATATGAGAAAAACAATGGGTTTATAAAAAGAACTGTAAAAATAAGAAAACAAAGCATAGAATGTTCAACCAACTCTCTAAGCGATTTTCAAACATCAAGTATTAATTTTCTGTCACTAGTGGGGGAATAAAGGAATGAGGGCATATCACTTTTTAGATGTTGAAACACTTGAGCTATTCACGAATGGCGTCACATCTGTTTCAACAGCACAACAGCTTTCTATAGAACAAGAGGATAATGAGCCTAAAAGCGAGATGAGGTTAACTACTCTTGATTTTTACAGGGGATTTCAGAAATATGTAATAGTTCATGAAAGAGTGAAACGGAAAGAAGGCCGAGCTTATGGGGAAGATTTGCTCTTTACTCAGTACATTGAAAGCAAAAGTATGAATGCATATTATAACCCACAAATAAAACTTCTCCTAATTGAAGGAGATAAAGGCGGCGTAAACGGATTCATTAAAAAGTTTGAAAAGGTATTCCCAAACAAATTTAAAGTATCGCGTTCTCAAGTTGATTTTCAATATGTAGTAGAACATTCTCATAATGTTTGGGGAGGATGGATAAGTGGTTTTAATAATGGAACATTAAGAAGTGTTGCATTATTTGGCGATCATGTAAACTTAAGCGAGGACTATAATAGACTAGAGGCTGCTGGTAAGCTTAGTTCGTTAAATTGTTCTCTTACTTTTGAAAGAAAAAGTTATGATTTTACAATAACATCTAACAAAACTGTTGTAATAATGCAAACGATGACACCTGAAGAGGACCTTGATTTACTGTTGCATTTAAAACCCATCCTCTATAAACAGTTGTCTCATGTGATGTAATCAAAGAACATCGAGAAGTGATGAGAAGGAAACGATTATTAGGAGGTAATAGTATCATGAGTGGAGTTAATTCAATTAGAACAAATACTCAAACCATATATAACCAGCAGAACACCAATCTCGGGACTTCCCGTATTGATCTAAATAATCGTGAGGATTTGAAAAATGCTACTCTTTCCTCTAATAATGATACTGTAGAAATTTCCTCTACATCGATGCAAATGTTTTTAGTGGCAAAAGCTAATAAATTTGACAAGGGATGGGATTTAGCAAAAGACCTAGTAGATGTAGTAACTGATTTTATTCCTGGAGTAGGAACTGTTAAGGATGCATATAACCTGTATAAGGTTTTGAGTAACCCAAGTTCAACTGTGAAGGATGTGGCAGGAGCCTTACTTGCGTTTGTCCCAGGATTAGGCGATTTTAAAAGTATCGCCAAAGTAACGGATGCTGTAAAAGATGTTTATAAGATTGGTATAAAGAAATTAGATGATGCTGCGTTAAGTATTTTTACGAAAAATATAAAATCTATAGATACAAAAAAGCTTGTAGATTTTTCAGAGGGTAGGAAAGTAGGTAGAGCTCAAGGTCATACTTTGGCCAAACATGTTGCACAAACCGATAATGATTTGATAAAGCGTGCAAACGGAAAAGAGAAATCTGATGCTACATCATATACAAATAAGAATACAGCTATTTCTGTCATAGATAAGACTATTAAACAAAATGCAGAGGACATTGCAAATTGGTTGCTAAACACTGATATTGATACAAAGACATTATTATATACCTCTAAAGAGAGTATTGGAAAAGGGGTATATAGGGGAGAAAAGAACGTACATAGAGATATAAGGCAAGCCGTCACTGTTTTGAAGAGGGATCCTAGTGCAAAAGAAGGGTTTATTATCTTAACCTCCTTTCCTGTACTTAAATGGCGAGGCAAATAAATAGTGAAACAAAACAACAAAATGAGAAAGGGTGATTTATGGTGGATAATCTAAAAAAGCCAGAAATGCTCAAATATTTCATGAGTGGGTATTTTAATCAAAGTGTTAGCTGGTCAGATCTTGAAGGATTGGCAACCGATTTTAAAGAGCGAGAACCTAAATCAATGGTAAAACAATTAATAAGCGAATTAAAAATGTTGCAGGATGTTTTACAAAAAGGTGATAAAGAGACGTGGAGAGAAATCGAAAAATATGTACATGAATATAGTATGAGATATTTAGATTTTGAAGATGGTCCAGAATTTATTAATACTGTTTTAAAGGCAATTCAATAATTTAAAATTAACTTTTGGTCTTTTCACATAAACCCGTATTGCTACTTAAACTTTATTATTAAAGTGCAATGCGGGTTTATCAATCCACAACTAGTCATATGATAATTGATAAATCAACAGTATTTAAAGTGTATAGCATTAATAGTTGTATCAGTACAATCGTCACTCTACCCTTATGTCAGCATATAAACATATTAAGGATGAAAAA
>NZ_JAPSMC010000097.1 GCF_026847645.1 Anoxybacillus sp. J5B_2022 | reverse complement strand
TAGAGTGCCTCTCTTTCCATGGTGATATATGTAGAAAGATGTCCAAAAAGGACATCTTTTTTAAAAGGTAAGAAAGGATAAAATTTGACGATTAGGTGGAGCGCTATCTAGCTCCAAGCGCCATCGGTGTGGAGCGCTCTGCCCCTTCTTTCGGCGGCACATTGATTGTCTTCATTGAGCTTACCCACGCAGAACCAAGCCATGCTTGGTTCGAGAGCCTCCTCGGTGGGGCTTGTGCGATCTTCACCGATAGGCGGGCGCTTTGCGCTTTTCTTCATCCATTACATTTGCTGATTAGGGGTAAACGTTTTACAGTCGGTTTCTGTTGCGCTCGAAGCCATTGTGCCAGCGTTGCTGACGACGTAAATTGCTTCTGCGCTGCAGCGGTTACCGCTTGCCCAGTAACTACAGTTTTTTACTTCGCAAAGCACATCTTTTGCCATGTCGTTTCCCTCCATTTTCATAAAAGTGACTACACAGTTAGTTTGTTCACTGCGAAAAAAGTTATAACGGAAAAAAGCAGAAATTTAGATGAGAAGATTTATCATTAAATATTGACATAGAGAATCATTCTCAATTAGAATGAAGATAAAGATAAGCTAATCATGGAGGGAAAGGATATGTCATCGTTATTAGTTGTAGGTGCAGACCATTTAGGCAATATTACCGATAAATTAATGAGTTCTGGATTTAAGGAAATTATTCATCTTGACGGTCGAAAAGTGAATATGGTGAAGCGCGGCATTCCCGAACATATCGACCTTGTGCTCGTTATGACCGATTATGTAAACCATAATTTGGCGAAAGTGATTAAGCAAAAAGCGAAAAGCCAAGAAAAGCCAATTTATTTTGTGAAACGTTCGTGGAGTTCGATTCACCCGGTATTGCAAAAAATGGGGACGAAACAAGCAAACTAATCGATGGAGGGATACATACAATGAATGCCATCAGCTTGTCTATGGGCCAAAACTGGAAGCAAGCGGTGGAAGAGATAGTAAAGCAAATTATTTTTCATTACTATCAAACCTCCCCGTCTTCAAGGTCTGCTTCACTCATTTTGCGGCTAACTGACCATTATTGGAAAAAAATTGATGAACATTTATTTGATTCTCCAGTGCATTATTATACGGTATTAGTAAAAACGATTGACCACCTTCTCCAATTTTTACAACCCGCTATTGACTGCTTTTTGCTGTTTGAGCGAGTAGAGTACGGGACAAAGCGGATGAAAAAATGCGTAGAAATTGATATGGCTTATAACGACAAGGGAAAATGTGCGATTCGCAAATTTTTGTTGGAAACAGATGAAACGTTTTGTTCCCGTTACCTTTCTTGCATCGTTGCAGCATGTGATGATTTAGGAATTATTCCGAGCAAAGTTGAGTTTTGTTCGCTGCTGACCGGGGAACGGAAAGAAGTCTATGTAGATTTTTCGCATCGTTTCCATTAAAATAAATGATAATGAAAATCAATGTTTGTTTTTTAGGGGGATTGCCATTATGAAGAAAAAAGAATTAAAAGGCGTAGCAGCAGCGTTTGCTTCTTCGCTTCTGCTTGCTTCTGCCTGTACACCAATGCAAGAAACGAATGAGAAAAAAGAAAAGACAACCATTGCCGTGCCGGTGACTGATTATACGTTTGATACGGCCGGCAATATGTTTGCTTATTCCGAATTTGAGCTGTCAGGAGAACCGTTAGCGGAAGGGCTTGGGCTTAATTTGGACGTATTAGATGCGAGGAAAATGAACAAACCGACGAAGTTCGATTATACAGCTGGCATTGAGTCCTATGAGTATTCGGAAGAAGCGATGTATGAAGTGACGGAAAAATCAGGGTTAGGGTTGCATTTAATTCATGGACCGGTGACGGCGAAATGGGCGGAAAAAGAAAAGAAAGCCGCGGATGAAGCATTGGCCAATCGTTTTTATGCGCTTGCTGATAGTGTTGAGTATCCACATGAAGAAATTTTCCGCAATATGTTTCCAACGTTCATTGAATATGCTGGCGGAGATCCGCATTATGCACAAAAAGTCGATACGAGCGTATATGCCGAAAACGATGACGACACGTATGTCCCAGTATATCAAGTCGATTTTCAGTCATTGCGTTGGAATCGCGATAACATGCAAAAACTGCTGACACCGTCAGCGTACGGAGCCGTTTTTTTAAAACAAGCGCTTTGGGCTGGTGATTTCTTAGGAGGGTTCCATACGGTAGATAAAGATGAAGAACTAGAGGCGAAAACGTCACACGATGACCACGATAAAAACATTGCGCTCGGTGTCAGTTCGGCAGACGGGATGCAAGGCATGATTTTAACAGAAGAAATATGGAATAAATTGAACTTTGTGCGTGATTATTTGTTTTATGATGAAAAGACAAAAGGATTAACGAGAGCGATAGGAAGTAAATACGATCCAAGTAAAGGACTTGTATATTTACCGCATGCCATTGAAGTAATCGAAGATGGAAATAAATTGGCACCAACGGCAAAGCAGCTAGTAGTGAAAGATGCAAGAAGTGTATTGCAAGATCAATGGTTGATGCTTTGGCCAGCTTCTGAATTTTACGGGATGACCGACCAACGTCCAGACAATCTAAATCAAAACCAAGCGTTCTTAGCTGTATTTGATGGCGAACCATTCCCAAGTGCCCCAAAAGAAAACATCGATGCAAATCCGGCAAACGATGTCGTTGCTACCGACCCATATTCTGTCAACCGCGACGTCTTGCTTCAAGTGTTTAAAAACATCGATGCGATGCATTTTAATCGAGAAGTAGGGGCTTTTGTGGAAGAGTATAAGGATGGGCAAGGGAAACGTGTCGATACGTTCCAAGCAGGATATACGATGGAAGCACTCCGCATTTTTGAACGGGCGATTGACGGTCTTCCTGTCGGCTATGCAAGCGGGGAACAAGCAAAAGGGCTCGGCACTCCAGAAGGAAAACGGGCGTTACAACTTTTGACAGCACAAGCCGACTTTATCCTTACGAAATTGTTGCGAAAAGACGGCCTTGTTGCCAACGGGTTCATCATTGGGGAAGGACAAGAACAAACAACTCCAACGTTGCTTGCACAACTCGGGGCGATTCGCGGATTGACCGCAGCATTTTTAGCGACGAAAGAAGCAAAATATCGCGAAGCGGCTCGCCATATTTATGAAGCGATGGATAAACATTTTTGGGATCGCACGTTACGTGTGTATAAAACAGGGAAAAATGAGATGAAGTATACACCGTTTGTCGCTGGTGCATTGTCCGGGGTGTTCCGCGTAGCGCTAAATAACTTAAATAACACTGACTCCGATCAACCAATAAAAGCGTTAGAGAGAGAAACGATTATTTCTCGTTATGTCGACTTTTATGACCGTATTATTGATGGGCCGAGCGTCCATGAAGGGATGCAGGCGAGCGAATTTTGGGATACTGGCGATGTATATATAAAAGGGAATGACTCTGGCAATACAGACGGAGACCATGTGCCGCAAATTCAAGCAGGGCACGGCAAATATGGAATTGCACCTGTTTTGTTATCCGTAGAAGTGAGAAAAAAATAAGCGGAACCCATTGAGGAGTGCCGTTTTTTTTTTATAAAATGATAATGGTTTTCATTTTCTTAGTTAAAAACGGGGGAATACAGATGAAAAAGTGGATTGGCTTGTTTTTGTTGTTCGTGCTCATCGGATGTCAAGCGAATCCGGTGTTTGAAACGGAAAAGCGAATCATTCGTCGTGAGGCGGTTCATAGTGATAATATCGCCATCAATCGAAAAGGGGATACGCTATATACAGCCAACATCGACGTAAATACCGTCACTATCATCGATGTGAAAACGAGAAAGAAAAAAGGAGAGATTCCTGTCGGAAAAGAGCCGCGGCAGTTAACGTTAAGCCCAGATGAACAATTTTTGTACGTGTCGTGTATGCATGATGATCGCGTCGATATTATTTCGTTAAAAGAGGAAAAAGTAGTCGATCATATAAAAACGGGCATTGAGCCGTTTGGCTTAGTCACTAGTCAAGACGGAAAAACGCTATATGTGGCGAATTACCGTTCTGGTACGGTATCGGTCGTTGACTTAGAGAGCAAAAAGGTGAAAAAAGAAATACGTGTAGGCGATCGGCCGCGTACAGTTGCCATTGCAGCAGATGGGAAAAAGCTATATGTTCCACATTATTTAGACGCGAAAATTAGTGTCATTGATACGAAGCGGAACCGTGTGATCAAAGAGATTTCCCTTGCCCCGTCTCCTAATCAAGTGGACCGGAAAAAAAGCCAAGGCATCCCGAATACGCTTGAACAGTTTGTGATTGCGCCGGACGGGAAAAAAGCGTACGTTCCACATTTGTTAACGAACATTGATACGCCTATTCAGTTCGAAGAAACGGTGTTTCCAGCTATTTCGGTCATTGATTTAGAAAAAGACGAGGAACTGCTTGGGGAGCGGAAAGAACTGTTTGCGGCGATGAATGTGAAAGATGTGAAAAACGAAACAATCATTGTGTCCAATCCGTACGACGTTGCATTTCAGCCAGACGGCAGCAAAATGTATGCTGTGATGTCTGGCAGTGAAGATTTGGTTGTGTTCGATTTAGCGCGTGGCGGCAATGCGACGCAAATTTTGCGGCGCATCGAAGGAAACAATCCGCGTGGCATTGTAATTTCACCGGATGGAAAAACGTTGTTCGTTCATAATGCAATGAGTCATGATTTAGCTGTGATTAAAGCAGGGGAAAAAAGTCCATATGCAAAAGCTAAGGAAGTAAAAGGAACGATTCCGCTTATTGCCAACGATTCGCTATCGCCGCTTGTTCGGGAAGGAAAAACAATTTTTTACAGCGCCAATAGCGATGAATTTGCGGCTGCCATTACAGGCAATAACTGGATGAGTTGCGCTTCTTGCCATAGCGATGGGGAGATTAATGGACTGACATTGCTTACCCCAAAAGGGCCGCGCAACGTTCCGAGCAATGTACTGACGACGAAAACAGGCTTGTTTATGTGGGACGGTTCACGCGATGAGTTTAGCGACTATATTCATACGGTGCAAAATGAAATGGGCGGTATGACAACGATCGATCCAGGAAAACCGCTGCCAAAAGATGTCCAGCATATGTATGATGCGCTGTTTGCGTATTTAGATGCGCCCGATTCTTTCCCTGTCCCGAAAAGCCCGTATCGGAATAAAGATGGTAGTTTAACAGCAAAAGCGAAAGAAGGGGAAGAGCTATTTAATGGAAAAGGCAATTGTTTAAGTTGCCATGGAGGGGAATATTTTACCGACAGCGTGCAAGCGGTGGACGAACACGGAAAACTGACGACTGCGAATACGTCGTATTTGCACGATATCGGAACGACTAATCCAAACGATAAAGCCTCTAAAGGGGATGCGCGAGCGCATTTTACAAATCCGCGCACAACGAAGCAATGGGATACGCCAACATTACGTGGGGTATGGGCGACAGCACCATATTTACATGACGGAAGCGCAAAAACGATTGAAGAAGCGATTGAACGCCACAAAACAAAAGAAATTCCATCCCTTACGCAAGGCGAAATTGCGGCGATTGCTGAATACGTTCGGTCGTTAGAATAGAAGAAGGTATGCGCAAGCTTTGTCGCCAACAAAGATTAACCGCTTGTGAATTCGTTAGTTTCACAGAAAAAGGGGCATATCGCCCCTTCTTTTGTAGAAAAATTGCTGCCTCGGCTTATTTTTTCGGAAACATGAGGATCATAAATAGTGGACAGAGAAAATATATCTATAGAGAAGCTATTGCTTTTCCTTGTCTTTGTTTTGCTGGTTTTTCAACGCGAGGAGAATGTCTTGAATATCTACTTTTCCGTCTTGGTTCACATCTGGAATACCGCTTGCAACAGCCTCTTTCTGTTTTGGTTTTAATACAAACGCAAATAGCATTAGTGTGATGATAGCGAGGAGTGCGACACCGTCAAATACGAAGAAGAGGGTCTTATAGTTCGACCAAAGAGTTTTGCTTTGGCTACTTTTTTGTTCGCTGTCTGTAATGAACCGGTTAATTTCAGAGTGATTAGGGTAAATTCGTTTTACTGCTTCGAATTTTTTTAACGCATCTTCATAATAGCCGCCCCAATACAGTTCTAGTCCTTCTTTAAATAGTTTATCGGTGTTGCTTGGTGCGTTGTCTGCCCCTGCTTGGCTGATAAACTCTTTGACGGTATTAACAGGGATAGCAAAATTAAAGCCTTGCACTTCTTGCCCGTTGACGGTGTCACCGCGGAACGTCAACAGTCCAATAATTTCTCCAT
>NZ_JAPSMC010000096.1 GCF_026847645.1 Anoxybacillus sp. J5B_2022 | reverse complement strand
GCACAAACGCTTCATGAATGATCCTGCTCCTTTTCCATTGGTTTCCTTAGGGCAACAGGATCATCGGAGTGTGCACGAGTAATTTAAGAAGATTAGTTTTTAATGAACACATATTGTTAGGGCAATTTTTATTTTTCAAGATAAATGAAAACGCTAAGATGAGAAGTTTACATCATGATGCTGTTGTCGCTAAACTTTATGAATCATAAACTCAAATTCCATGTCTTGATCTGCCTTTATGACGTATTCATCGTGAACTGGGGCGCCCCAGCTGTCGTCCCCGCCAACTCCCATTTGTCGACCTGCTACCGTGACAACCGTATAATGAATATTGGGCAGCTCGTAATGATGATTGGCATGTTCAAGTTCAAAAGCTGTGTATGGCGAAAAGTTGCATTCCAACGGTTCAGTTATAGAAGAAATTTTTATTCCCTGTCCATTGTTGTTCGTTAAGCTTACTTTACGAACACCTGTTCTGTTTCCTGATTCCTGCGGTTTGAGATAGCGCGATACATTGTCAGATACTTGATTTCTAAAAATTCCAAGTCTTGCCCCCTTTGAGCGGTCGACATAGTTTTCTTCGGGCCCCATTGCATACCACTCGAGTTGATTATAGTCGGCTGGAACCTTGAATGATACCGCAAAAATCGGCATTGACGGAAGATTCTCGACTCCATGATAGACCGCCTTCACGCGAATGCTGCCATCAGCATAAACGGTATAACCAATTTTCACTTCCAATTCAGGGTTAATGGAAAATTTGTAGGTAAAGGTGACATTTACTTGGGCCGCTTCCTCTTTCACATCGACTTTTACACATTTACGCGCCAAACTCGCCGCATACCAAAGCCCCGAATAGAAGTCTTGCAAAAAACCTCGGTCATTATCAGTCGTGGCCCTCCAAAACAATGGTGCAGGAGGGACCGCAATCATCTCCTTGCCTGCGTAATTCATTGAAACTAGGCTTCCTGCCTGTTTGGAAAACATGATCGTAAAATCTTTGCCGTGCACCCCAATGTTGACATCACCATGGACAACTTTTAACTTTCCGCTAGGAACAACGAATTCCTTGGAACCAATCTGGAATACAAATTGGCCGAATGCCACCTCATAACCAACATCAGCCCAAAGTGTTTTTTCTTTCAATTTAAATGATGCATGAATGCAATATTCACCTGCATCTGCCATCATCCCAAGGGGCCAGTCGAACTCGACTCTTTTTTCTTCCTGCGGTGCTACCGATACATTCAGCTTGCTTCGATACAACTCTCTCCCTTCAAGGAATAGGACGTATTCTAAATCATATTCACTTGTGTCAGTAAAAAGACTTTCATTTCTAATATTGACACCGTATTGATCCGGTGAAAGCTTAAAGTTTTGATAAAGATATTTTACTTCCTGCATCTTCGGTGACAACTCCCGGTTGGCATAGACAATTCCGTTCGTGCAGAAACCGTAATCGGTTGGACGGTCGCCAAAGTCCCCTCCATATGCCAAAAATTCTTTTCCATAACGATCTTTTTTCACAAGGGCTTGATCAATGAAATCCCAAATAAAACCACCTTGATACATCGGATACTTTTGTTCCAAATCCGTATATTTGTACATCCCGCCGAGCGAGTTCCCCATTGCATGCATATATTCGCAGCTGATATACGGTTTATCCGGATTTTCTGTTAAATACTTTTCAATTTCATGAGGCTTTGCGTACATACGACTTTCTATGTCGCTTATATCATTGTACTCGCGGGCGTAGAATACTCCTTCATAATGGACAAGACGGCTCGGATCGACTGACCGAAAATAGTTGGCGACGTTTAACAGAACTTCCCCAGCATACGATTCATTTCCACATGACCAAATCAGGATGGAAGGATGGTTCTTATCCCTTTCAAACATTGAAATCGCCCGGTCCATAACAATGTCTTGCCATTCTCGATTGTTCCCCGGAACATTCCATGTGGGGTCGACACGGCCCATTTTTTGCCACGTTCCGTGCGTTTCCAAATTCATTTCATCAATGACATAGATGCCGTATTCATCGCATAGTTCATACCAATAGCTTTGATTCGGATAGTGTGACGTACGGACTGCGTTAATGTTATGACGCTTCAATGTTTTAATATCCCATAGCATATCTTCCTTTGTGATCGCCCGGCCTCTTCGGCAATGAAATTCATGTCGGTTAACGCCTTTAAATACAATCCGTTTTCCGTTAAGGTGCATAACTTTATTGATGATCTCGAATCTTCGAAAACCGACCTTCTGTGGAACAACCTCTACCAATTGGCCAAACTCGTTAAAAATCTGAATATATAGCTTATACAAATACGGTTTCTCCGCGCTCCATAATTCCGGTTCATCGACCGCAATGGAAAATGTCCCCTTTTCGCCATGAAGCTCTCCGTCTTTTTTGGCGACAAGGTCGCCTTTCGCATCATACAGTTCAGCGATAAACCTAGAGCCGGCAGGTACCGGAGACAAAAAGGTAAGGTCCGCCGTTAACATGCCTCTCGTATAGGACGAATCCAATTCGGCGCGAACATGTAAATCATAGACATGAATATCTGGCACTGTATAAAGGTATACATCGCGAAAGATTCCAGAAAAACGCCAGAAATCCTGATCCTCAAGCCAACTTCCGGTGCTGTACTGGTAAACCTCAACCGCGAGCTTATTCTCTCCATCCTTTATAAAAGGTGTAAGTTCAAATTCTGCCGGCGTGAAAGAGTCCTCACTATACCCAACAAACTGCCCGTTCAACCAAACATAAAACGCTGACTCTACTCCTTGAAAAGAAATATACACCGGTTTATCTTTCATGCTTTTAGGGAGATTAAAAATTTTTATATAGCTTCCTACTGGATTATAATCCATAGGAACTTCTGGAGGATGAACATCACAATGACCATCCCACGGATACATTATATTTACATACTGGGGAGTTCCATAACCTTGCAACTGAATATGTCCTGGTACGGAAATATCACTCCAGTTTGAGCAGTCAAAATCGAGCTGATAAAATTCCGCCGGTCGGCTAGCTGGATTGACTGCATAGTGAAACTTCCAATTCCCATTCAACTCATAGCGCATCGACATGGAAATTCCACTTTTTGCTTCTTCCAACGTCTCATAATAAATATGGTCCGAATGGGCAGGTAGTCGATTAACCTCGAAAACACAAGGATCCAAAAGCCATTCTAATGTGGGGGTTGTTAATGTTTTTTTCATTATTTCCACACTCCTTACTCATCATTTTACTGAACCGATCATCCCAGCAACGAAGTGCTTTTGCATGAAAAAGAAGAGTAGCGCCGTCGGCAAGGTAGCGATCACAATAGCGGTCATGATCATTCCGAAATCTGGATAATAACTCGATCCGAGATTTGATATAAGCAATGGCACCGTCTGGTTCTCCGGGGACTGTAATATGACAAGTGGCCATAAATAGCTGTTCCAGCTCGACATAAATGTAATAATGGCCGCGGCTGCATAGGTTGTTTTCATGGTAGGGACATACAGCCTGAAGAAGATCCCCCATTCAGACAATCCATCAATTCGGCCCGCTTCAATAATTTCCTTCGGGAACATTTTCGTGCTTTGGCGGAAGAAAAAAATCAGAAATGCCGTTGTGGCTGTCGGCAAAATAACGGCCATCATTGTATCAATACCGATGCTTGGAAATATTTGTGATATTGTCCCAAACATTCTAAACAACGAGACCATTAAAGCAGCAAAAGGTATCATCATTGAAAGCAACAAGAAATTGAATACAAAATCTTTTGTTTTGCTTTTAAAAATTTCAAATCCGTAACCAGCCAAAGAGGAGATCAACAATGCAAGTAAAGTTGTTACAATCGCGATTTTTGCCGAATTCATTAATGCATTGACCAGATTAGTGCTATCAAGCAGGTTGCGGAAGTTTTCCATAAAGTGACTACCTGGCAATAACCGCCCTTTCGTCACTTCTACTGATTTATTCGTTGCACTAACAACCATCCACAAAAATGGAAACACAGAAACAATAGATGCAATGGTTAAAACAGTATAGTTGAATACGTTTTTAAGATTACTCATTTTTATCACCTGCCACTTTAAACTGAATAATAGAAAGGAATACAATCATAATCACAATCGCATACGAAACTGTTGCCGCATAACCGAAATCAGGAGTATATTTAAATGAAAGATTGTAGATATATTGAGAAATCGTCATCGTTGCATTTCCCGGCCCCCCTTGCGTAATGTTCATTACTTCATCGAACAGCTGGAGCGTACCGATTGTTGAACTGATTGATGTAAACAAAATCATAGGCTTTAACAATGGAATCGTAATTTTAAAAAACTGCTGAACTGGCGAAGCACCATCAATTTTAGCCGCTTCATAAATCGAGTGATCGATATTTTGTAGAGCAGATAAGTAAAAAATCATATTATAGCCTGTCCATCTCCACGTAAGAGCAATAATAATGGTCACTTTAGCCCAAAAAGGATCACCTAGCCAGTTGATTGGCTCAGATATAAGGGAAAATTTCGTCAACATAACGTTGATCAATCCATCTTCGCTAAACAAATATTTAAATATGACAGAATACGCAACTAGGGAAGTGACACATGGTAAAAAGATTGCTGTTCGGAACAATCCTCTCAGCTTTAATTTCGGATTATTCAATAGTACGGCTAAGAATAAAGCGACAATAATCATAATCGGAACTTGAATAATAAGGTATATCACTGTATTTTTTACAGTTGTTAAAAAGGTAGGATCGTTAAATAGACGAGCATAATTTTTCAGTCCAACAAAAGTTAGATTCGCACCCGAACCTGATTGTAACGAAAGAATCAATGCCTGAACCATTGGATAGAAATAAAATACGCAAATCATAATAGTAGCCAATATCACAAAAGACCATCCAACTATTGTGCTCTTAATACGGTGTTTCCGATTAATATTTCGACCTGTTTTAATCGTCAAATCTATATTCATCCTATCTCAACTCCCTATCACTATTGATAACAAAAAATCCATGAACAAACTTTTACTCTCCTTCCGCGCATGAAAATAACAACTCAAGGCGCACCTCTTCACTGAAAAGCCCCGAACCACTCCGCCTCCTACAGAATGGTGCTAGTATAAAAACCAGACAGGACGGCGGAATCCCGGGGCTTAATTCATAAAACAATTGATAGATGTTCTGTATATTTATTTAACTTGTTGTTCTGCCTGTTTTTGTGCATCTTCCAACACTTTATCAAGATCTTTGCCTTTTAAGTAATCTTGCAACGCAACTGTTAAAATATCTTCGATCACATACGTATGTGCACCATAGTTTACTTGAGGAATTTCTGTCATCCATTTGGAGAAATCAGCTGTTACTTTTTGACCTCCAAAAAACTCATCTGCAGCCTTATAGGCCTCACTATTAGCAGCTGGTTTGTATGTGCCAATTGCACCAATTTCTTTGTTTAGCGCTTCATAAAACTCAACATTTGATCCAAACGTTTTAGCTAGAAATTCTGCCGCCTTTTCTTTTCCAGGAATGTTAAGTACATACCAAGAACTTCCACCTAGGTTCGTAGCATTAACAGAGTTAGGAATGCCCGATTGTTTCGGAAAAGGCACAACAGCCCACTTACCAGCCTGAGAAGCTTCGGCTTTAACAGAAGCTGTAATCCAGTTTCCTGTCGGGATCGATGCAACTGCTCCACTATTAAAAGAGGCAACAAATTGACTCCAGTCAGAAATAGGTTTCGATATCCCTGCGTTTACAATTTCTTTGTAAGTTTTAAATGCTTCCTTCAGCGGCTCATTGTCTGCCAAATTCGGGGTTACTCCGTCTTCTTTCACATACCATGAACCACTACTTTGAATCATCTCACGAATAATCCCCAGATTTTTAGGATCGAGTGCAAGCATATATTTACCCGTTGCTTGTTTTACCTTTTTCCCAATTTCAATATATTTGTTCCAGTCCAATCCTTGTAAATCATCAACAGTATATCCCGCTTTTTGCAAATAATCTGTTCTCACATATAACCCAGCAACCCCTGTATCAAACGGAATCCCATAATGTTTACCATTTAAGCTAGTAGGAGCAAGTTTATATTCAGCAAAATCTTCCGCTTTGAAATATTTTGATAGGTCATAGAATGCATCAGGATACGATTTAAGGAAGCTCTGTGCACTATAGTCTTCAATTAATACGATATTTGGCAAGCCTTTTGTTGTGCCAGAACTTAAACTTGTATTAAGCTTTTGAACGACATCCTTTTGAGCATTTTCAATAATTTTTAATTTAAAAT
>NZ_JAPSMC010000095.1 GCF_026847645.1 Anoxybacillus sp. J5B_2022 | reverse complement strand
CAGGCGTGTTGATTATCCAATAAAATCCAAAGGGTATAGAAAAAAGAGCACCTTTCCTGTAGAATGTGAGTAACGACACAAACAAACCCAGGAGGTGCTCTCTATGAACAAGCATACCACACTCCCGAATTTGATGCAAAAACTTGTTTCGTCCATAAAACTATACTAGCACCAGTATCATATTGTCCAAACTGATGAACATAAACCCACATAACAGTAAAAAGAAGCCCAGGCAAGAAACGTAAACGCCTGGGTGTGACAGTCGAACAGTGCCTGGCACCGTTCGCTACGCGCACACCTATATCATCCATCACCCGAATGACTCGAACATCACCCCATCCCGTTTTCGCGGTGAGGAAGTGTTTTAGGGAAGAGCAGCAAAAAGAGCCGCCCCGAAGTTTGTATGTAAGGAGGAAATGAATCAATCAGCCCCTGCTTCTTTCGCTCAGAGGGATTGGCGCATCATCGCCATCCCTTTTTCTTTTTCCATCTTTTCGCCAAGAACAATAAGATTTTGCTATAATGAAGAAAAACGCAAGGAGGCATCGCGATTGCCAAACGAAATGGAGACGATCATCATTCAGACGCTCCGCCCGGCTCTTCACCCGTTCGTCATCTACCTGTTCGGTTCAGCCGCCCGTGGGGCGATGCGTCCGGACAGTGATGTCGATATCGCCTTTGTCAGCGACGGCGAACCGCATGATCCGTATGAGCTGTTTCGGCTCGCGGGGCATTTGGCTGACAAGTTAGGGCGAGATGTCGATCTTGTCGATTTGCGCCAAGCCAGCACCGTGTTTCAAGCGCAAATCGTCTCGACGGGAAAAGCCATTGATTGCCGCGACGAGCGGAAACGGGCTGAGTTCGAAATGAAAACATTGAAAATGTATGTGAAACTAAACGAAGAGAGAGCACCGGTGTTAAAACAAATTACGGAAAGCGGGAGCATATATGAAAAGTGATGTCATTTTAAACAAGATCAGCGTGATCGAACGCTGCCTGAAACGAATTCGTGAAGAATATAACGGCGATCCAAAAAATTTACAAAATTACACAAAACAAGATTCGATCGTTCTGAATTTACAGCGGGCGTGCGAGGCATGCATCGATTTGGCCATGCATATTGTGGCCGAGCAGAAATTCGGATTGCCGCAGCATAGCCGCGATGCATTCGCTCTCCTCGAAGAACATGGGGTCATCTCCCCTTCCATAAGCAAAAAGATGAAGGCGATGGTCGGATTCCGCAACATCGCCGTTCACGACTATCAACAACTGAACCTTGGCATCTTGCAAGCCATCGTCGAACACCATCTTGATGATTTCAAACAATTTACGAAAGCCATCCTCGATTATGCTAAGAAAAACAGCTAGGCCGGCTTCAGTGCGGAAGCCGGCCGGTTAGCGCCGCAGACCGTTCATCAACACGTGAATCGTCCGCTCCATTTCCGCCTCATCGTCCCAATGGTGGTCAGGCAAAAGGAGAAAGCGGGCGGCCAAAAAGCTGGCGAGCGATGTGATCGTCAAGCGGATGACCGAATCAACCGGCAGCTCGGCCAACTCACCTTTTTCTTGAAAATGGCGGACAATGCGGGCGAATTTTGGATACACGTGCTCTGTAAACACGCGTTGAAAGCACTGTTTAATCTCGGAATGAAAGGCGAGCTCCTGCCAAAGCACACGAATCGCTGGCAAATACTTTTTCACAAAGGCGTAGCGATTGGAAAACACCGCGCGCAAAAACTGTTCGTACGTCTCATATTCGTTGTCAAACACTTCACGGACAAACTCTTTCGCCAAAAACGGGGCGACGGACTGAAACAATGTCGGCGTGACGATCGCCAACAATAAGTCTTTTTTCGTCTTATAGTGGCGGAAGATCGTGCCTTCCGCCACCCCGGCCTTTTTGGCGATTTCACTCGTGGAAGTCGCCGCATAGCCTTTTTCGGCAAACATTTCCACTGCGGCTTCCAAAATTTTCAGTTGCTTTTCACTGAACTGCCCTTCCTTGCCGCCGATTTGCAGCAATTCCTGAATCCATGAATGCTCGCTCATGACTCTACTCTCTCCTTACAGCTTGCGGTATTTTTTCAATGCTACTACATTTAATAGCATAAACAGCATCGTAAAGCCAAGTAGCACGTACACATCAACGGCGATGGCGCTAAAACCTTCTCCGCGCACCATAATATCGCGCAGCGCGTCCGCCCCGTAGGTGAGCGGCATGATGACGCTTAAGGAACGAAGCCATTGTTCCATCGTGTCGAGATTGAACAAACCCGAGAAAAACACTTGCGGCACGACGACAAGCGGGATAAACTGCACCATTTGCAGCTCGTTGTTGGCGAACGCCGACAGCAGCATCCCAAGCGCCAGCGCTGTCATCGCCAGCAAAAACGTAATGAGCAGCACATACCAAAACGAACCTTCCATCATCATGTCCAACACATCAATGGCAAACCATGAAATTAAGCTCGCTTGAATCGTGGTAAACAATCCGAACCCGATCATGTAGCCAACGCCCATTTCCCAGCGCCGAATTCACTCGCTTGATCAATGCCGGCGATCATGCGCACCAACGTCGTCTTGCCCGCCCCCGACGGGCCGAGCAGGCCGAATATTTCCCCCGTCTGGACTTCCAACGACACATCGTCGATGACTACTTTTTTTCCAAACCGCTTGGAAACACGCTCGACTTGAATAGGTGGATGAGTGCGCATTGTTCATTCCCCCTTTACACCTCATCATGACGTCACCAGTTTGCCGGATTCCTCCGATTCCTGAACCATACGTTTCTTGAATGCCGAAACGATGACGAGAACAACCCCGACAAACGCCAGCCAACATAAGACGGAAACGGGTTCGTTCCATTGAAATGTCGGATCAAAGAAAAAGAGTTCCCGAAGCCCCTCGACCATGAAGCGCTGCGGCAGCCATGAATAAACCCAATCGCGGTAAAATGATGTCATCAATTCCGGCGCCATGGGAAGCAGTGGAGCGCCGAAGAACAAAAGAAGAATAAAAATCGAGATCCCTTTTAACCCAATCCAAGAGAACACGGCGCTTTCAATGGCAAAAAAGCTAAAAAAGGCAAGGGAAACAAACAGCGCCATATCTATAAATGAAGGGATATGAAATCCGATCGCATCCGCCATCCCGATAAGTCCAAATCCTGCGATCAGCGCCAGCAGCAGCCCAACAACCGTTTTCATCACCTGTGCAGCTAGCTTCTCGCGTCGATGGGCAAACACGCGTCGATCCATCGCTAAATGTAGCAGCGCCGCTGCAGCGAGGCTTGCCATCCAAATCGGCTGAACGAACGAAACAGGCGCAGTGCCGTTGGCGCTGTGTGTGCCGACCGCGTGAATGACGGCCGTCTCTTTCTCAACAGGCGAGGCGAGAAGAGCAGCCTGTTCAACCGTCACCATTCCCCCTTTTTTAGACATCGCTTGCAACAATTGTTGGCGCACGTTGGCATTGATATGGTCCGCCGCTTGATTCAAGATTTGCTGCACGATGGCAGACGCTGCGGCATTCATTCCTTGATTGACGACGATTTTCACTTTTGGGGCAGAAGGACGGGGCGTCTGCAGGGACGCTACTTTCTTGCTGAAATCTTTCGGAATGATGAGAGCGCCATAATAGTGTTGCTTATCCATTCCTTTTTTCGCTTTGTTCTCGCTGTCAATTTGCATCCAATCAATTGGGGGTTGATCCTTTCCAGCTGCATTCGATTTCGCCATGTTTTGGATGGCTTGTTCAATGTTCTTCCCCATGTTGATCGGGGGCTGATTCGGCAATTGCACCCCTTCGTCCTCGTTGACAAACGCAACGGGAAGCTTTTGCGGCTTCGGATGCACGGTTGGAACAAGAACAAGAGAGAAAATCAATACTACAATGGCCACCATGACAGGCGACAAGGCCACCCACTTACTTCTCAAAATGCTCATGCACCTTTCCTCCTTCTTGAAATAAAATAGTGAGTAATCACTCACAAAAAGTATAAAACAGGACAAACGTGTTTGTAAAGTGAGTAATCACTCGCAAAACAAATTTTTTGAGCTGCCGAACTGTCGGCAGCCCCTTCCTAGTTCATCGTTTGAATGTCTTGCCAGCCGTAGCACCACTCCGATAACACTGTTCCGCCGATTTCCACCCTTTCCTCGGCCAGTTTTTCACCGCCAAGCCGTTCGTAGAAACCGCGCGACGGATTGGCGGCAAGCACCCAGACGACGAGCGAATGAATGCCTTTTTGCGCCAAGTCGCGGGCCAAGGCTTGCACAAGCCGCCGTCCCCATCCTTTTCCTTGGGCCTCTTTGAGCAAATACACCGCGTACAGCTCCCCGTCATATCGGGCCGCTGGGCCGTCGCTCGCCCGGTTTCGTCCGCCGGAGATGAATCCAACGACGCGCCCGTGTTCCTCGGCGACAAACACGGAATGGTCCGCTTGGCTGAGCCCCTTCTCCCATAACGCTTGTTTTTCTTCCACTGCCAACGTCTCCAAGTACGCGTCCGGCACGATGCCGCTGTACGTCGTCTTCCAACTTTCGACGTGGACCGAAGCGATGGCCAGTGCGTCGACCCATGTGGCTTTACGGATCATCGTTTTCCCCCTTTTCCCCAGTTTGATAGAAGTTTTCAAATTGAACGCTCTCCCACCTACGCTTGAGCTTTGAGGTGAGAGATTGTTGGAAACACCCGCCCCACAGCAGGCTGTCAACCAAGCCATCCCCGCCCAACACGTGGAAGTGGGGGTCTTCTCGGCGCGAGATGATAAAGAAAAGCAGGGCGGTGCTGTTCCCGCCCGCCTTCTTTGCTTCTTTTTACAAGGCTTTGTCATCGACGCTGTCCAACCACCGCTCGATATGGCCGACGACCGAAGCGACCGCCCCGTCAGCAAACGGCGACTTTAGGTTGGCGCTTTTGACGAGCTCAGTAAACGGCCGGCTGCCGCCCAATCGGCAAAGCGCCACATAGTCGCGCCAGGCTGATTCCCGGTCTTCCTGCGCCCGCTTCCAAAACTGGAACGCGCACACTTGCGCCAATGTATAATCAATGTAATAAAACGGGTCGGTGTAAATGTGCCCTTGCCGCTGCCAAAATCCGCCGCGCTCAAGGTAGTCATGGCCGGCGTAGTCTCTTGTCGGCAAATACGCTTTTTCGATGTTGCGCCAGACACTCTTCCGCTCAGCCGGCGTCATATCCGGGTTCTCGTGGACAGCGTGCTGAAATTCATCGACCGCAACGCCGTACGGCAAAAACAAAAGTGCGTCGCTCAAATGGGCGAACCGGTATTTGTCGGCGTCTTCGCCAAAAAAGAGCTCCATCCACGGCCATGTGAAAAATTCCATGCTCATCGAATGGATTTCACACGCCTCAAGCGTCGGCCAGTTGTATTCTGGAATGTCGTAATGGCGGCTCTCATACACTTGGAACGCATGCCCCGCTTCATGGGTCAGTACGTCAATGTCGCCGGACGTTCCGGTAAAGTTCGAGAAAATAAACGGCGCCTTATAGTCATCGATATAGGTGCAATAGCCGCCGCCCGCCTTTCCTTTTTTGGCGACGAGGTCCATCAATTCATGTTCGACCATATAGCGGAAAAACTCGCCTGTTTCCGGCGACAGCTCTTCATACATGCGCCGGCCGTTGTCAACAATCCAAGCGGCGTCCCCTTTTGGCGCCGGGTTGCCGCTCGGAAACATGAACGGCTCATCATAATACGTAAGCCGGTCGACCTGAATCCGCTGCCGCTGGCGCTCGCGCAGCTTTGCTGCGAGTGGGACGATGTGCGTTTTCACTTGCCGGCGGTAGCCTGCGACCATATCGGCATTGTAATCGGTCCGGCCTAAACGGGCATAGCCGAGTTCCACAAAGTTTTGGAAACCGAGCTTGCGGGCGATCGCCGTGCGGACGTGGACAAGCTCATCATACAATTCATCGAGTTCTTTTTCATAGTCCATGAAAAACGAAAATCGTGCCTCACTCGCCCGTTGGCGCATCGCGCGGTCCGGCGACTCAACAAACGGCTGCAGCTGGGCAAGCGTCCGCTCTTCCCCTTCAAACATGATTTTCGCCGATGCGATGAGCTTCGTATATTCGCTTGCCAGCTTGTTTTCTTTTTGCAAGTCCTCTACAATCGCCGGTGCGTATGTTTTCAGCTGTGCTTCGGCCAACGCAAACAGCTGTTTCCCCCACACTTGTTCCAATTCAGCGCGGAACGGCGAGGAAACAAGCGCGCGGTAATAATCGTTGACAAGCCCCTTGACGATCGGCTCCGTTTCATCGAAAAAGTCTTGTTCTTTCTTATAGAACTCATCGTTTGTATCGATCGTATGGCGAATATGGCAAAGGTTCGCCATCGTGCTGTAGCGGCGGCGCAGCTCATTGATCCGCTTCATCGCCTCGTGTTGCAAGGCGGCGCTCCCCGCACGGCGGAACGAATCAAGCGCTTCTTGAAACGATGCCTGCAATTGAGTGATGTCCGGCCGCTCATAACGAAACTCAGAAAACTTCATGCTCATCCCCTTCTTTTTT
>NZ_JAPSMC010000094.1 GCF_026847645.1 Anoxybacillus sp. J5B_2022 | reverse complement strand
GAATCTTTTTACCCCCCTTTTTTATTGAGTACCCATTTAAATTAAGCGATAGGTTTCCAAAAGAAAGTTCTTCTGTCTGAAACGGCTGTGCGACTCTCCTAGATAGAGCACGAATTCGAGCAAGAAGTTCGGAAAACTCAAACGGTTTTACTACATAGTCATCTGCCCCGTAGTCCAGCCCGGCTACCCGATCTTCGAGAGCGTCTCTTGCCGTCAACATGAGAATGGCACCGCTAAATCCGTCTTTGCGCAACGATTTACAAACTTCAATTCCGTCTTTATTGGGCATCATCCAATCGAGAATCAATAAGTCATAGTTTGTATGTTTTGCAAAATAATAAGCATCTTCTCCATTTTGTACCCAATCAACGGTATGATTTTCTTTTTTCAGCATATGAACAATTAATTTTCCAAGCCGCGTGTCATCTTCCGCTAATAGAATGTACATTTTTCCTCACCCTCGATTGCGATTGTTTTTTTGCCGTAATTTTGCTGAAAAAGCGAAACGCAGCAATCAAGGAAAAACAGAATAGCGTACTAGCATAAATGTTTTTCCCCCATATTTCATCGGTATCAGTTCCGATAAAAAACCCATGTATACTTGCAAGGATAAAGCTTGGCAAAATAAGAAAATGGATCGTCTTCCAGATGTTTCGTCCGATTTTTTTCATTAAATCGGTTGTTACAAATATAAGAAACATTGAATAAAAGGCAATAACCCCTAACCCTGTAAAGAACGGTTGATAACTAGCGAGAAACGGAATAAAAATTTCCTGTATGGAAAATGGCTGATAGTCATCAAAATAGAGTAAAAAGCCATGAAAAAACGCAAACAAAAATGCGAGCCAGCCAGCAGCTGGATGCACTAAAAGAAAAATGTTACGGATGTTTCTAGGAATTTGATTAATATTTTGCATTAAGCCGAAACAGACAGAAAGAAAAAGAAGAAAATAGGCGCTTAATCCAGAGGCTCGAATCCATTCCCAAGTAGAAAAATTTATCATTTTTAAATCACCAGCCTTTCGATATACCGTGAAATAGAAGATGAAATCAATAGTTGACCATGCTTGTTAACAATGATACAAGCTGATTTAGGAAAGTGCTTTTTTATCCATTGAATTCCTTCGTGAGAAGGTAACATGCACAGTATTTTGGCGATCACCTCTGCCTGTGAAACATGATCAGCGAATACAGTTGCTTGAACGACATCACTTTTCGGATTTTTTCCTGTTCGACCGTTAATGATATGATGAAATGTTTGCCCTCGTATGTTCCAGCTTCGATAAAGAATGTTAGAAGTCGCAACTGCGCCTGAGAAAATAACAAATTGTGCAATATCTTCGTTTTCTGCGAAAGGATTTGCTACTCCTATTCTTTTTGAAGAGTCACCCCAAATAAACATATCACCGCCGGCATCGATCAATCCGTTATTTATACCTAGCTCTTTTAGCAATTGATATGCCTTATCGACGCTCCATCCTTTTCCGATTCCTCCTAGATCAATTTCTTCATTTGTATGTTTCATGACCGCTTTTAGTTTTGGAAAAAACGATAAACTTTTACTTGACGGTATGCGGTATACATTTTCGTTTTCTTGATATTCATGTAAAACCTTTTGTTTTTGAAAAGGTTGCGCATATCCTATGTTTTTTAGAATACTTCCTACAAATGGATTGAAATAAAATTCGGTTTGGATTGCATATTGAAATGCTACTTGTAATATGTCATACAATATAGGGTGAATGACAATAACGTTCGACACAGGCGCTTGGTTTAATCTTGTTAATTCACTATCGTGACGGAAACGAGAGCAAATCGATTCGAAAGTTGTAAACCAAGTTTGTATATGTTTTTCCCAGTTGAGAGATTGATTGGAGCTTATCACCTCCACTTTAATCGTTGTTCCCATGCCATTGAATGTAATAGATTGCTTTTCATCCATCGTTACGATCTCCTTGTTCGATTTTCTGATGGCTGCAATTGGGAATTTTGTCTTTTTGGCGTAGCTATAATTACTTCATTCGAGTATTGGACATCCCAGTTACCTTCTTCCCAGTCTAAAGACATTAACTGTTGTTCACGTTGTTGTTTTGTTTCATCGGTTACGGTATTTTGCAATTCCGTTATTTCATTTGTTGTAATAGGACGACTATTGTTCTCTTGTTGCTGATCTGTTTTTGAGTTATTTACTAGCTGAAGAAATGTTGTAAATACGGTAACACCGCCTAACCCGACGACCCACTTTACCCATTTGTTTGTTTTCACTAAAATTCCTCCTTGTTTAATAAATTCGGATTTGCTGTTGTTTTGTCCATGCCACTTGAAAGCCTAAGCCATTGGCTAAAACGCTAATCGGAATATACAGCTCTCCATTTTCCGAAAAGATAGGAAGTGGCATCGGCGTTTTTTTCATATTCTCGTAGGCAACTCTTGTGCCATTTTTGACAATCAAGTGGCGATGATTTAGCTGAATTTCTCCTATTTGCGAGTTAGGATAAACTGTAACGGAAGCACCTAAATATTTCGCTGTGTCCTCAAATGGGACAAATATTTGGCCTTGTACAGGAATGGCTGTTATATAAAGAGGGTCTTTTGACTCCAAGTATATCGGTACAGTTTGTTTAGAAGAAATTGGAGTCGTTGCATATTCATTAGGAATATTAGCTGATCGTGACCATTTGTACCAATATTCTCGTTTTACTTTTACTATAGTACGTTTTTCTTGAATTTTTACGTTTTGTTGATAATATTCTTCGCTTTGATCTTCGTCTTTGTACTTCTCATCGTACTCATGATCATAGTCATCTTCGTCTTTGTACTTCTCATCGTACTCACGATCATAGTCATCTTCGTATTTAGCTTCATCATCATTTTTGTACTCATATTCTTTTACTTTTTCTTCATATTTGTCATCATCGTCAGCGTGAACGGGGGAGATGTTGCTGCTATATGCGGTTAAAATAAGGAAACATAGTACTAGATTAGAAATTACTCTCTTCATCATTTTTCTAGCGCAGGAGACCCCCACTTCAACGAGTGAAAAGGATTAAGTGGGGGAGGAATGCGCCTTCCTCCTTTCTTTTTGTGTATGATATAATAAAGATATGGAGAAAACCGTTGAATAAAGGCACTCCATCTGTTGCTACTCGATGTAGGGAGTTGGTTGCATGAAACGTTGCAACCGTAAACAATAGAGCGTACATCCGTCTGTTGTGCGTGGAAGTCAAGTACTGCCTACAGACATGCCGAGCCACTCGGTAGCGACATAGGCATGACCTGTGTCGTTGGGTAGTCGTCAACCTGCCCTGATGCAACCCCAATTCAAGGAAGGAGGACGAAGTCCACTTGCACTTCTGGGGAGTTGCAAGCCCCCACTTCAAGCGTTAGCTAAGTGGGGGTAGTTGACAGTAGTTTGCTCCTTTCGACGTGTTTTCTTAATGTTCATTTTTATTTTAAGCAGCAATTCTGAAAAAAAAATGAAAAAGGAGGTAAGCAGAAGAAAGAAAAAAAACCAGGCTGTAAGTGTGACAGCCTAGTTTTTTTAACGATGGAAAAGAATCAATTTCCCGCTTGATGTCGTACAGCGATGCGTTTTGTCATAACAATGATGTTCACGCAACTTTTGTTCTCCGATTTTTTTCGCTTCTTCTTCGTTTGCGGCTTCGAACGTTTCGTCCAACAGCTTTTCGCCGTTTTTGTCAAATGCAGTTAATGTAAACATTGGCATCGTTGCTTCCCCTTTCGATGAATGGTGATTCATCATTCATTATTCGTTTATTTTTGGGAAAATTCCTTCTACAAATAAGGCGTTTTTTTGCTTAAAAATAAGGCAGCGTGTTTTGCTCACGTCTTATTTTTTGCCCAACCTTGAGTATGGTATACTAAACGATAGAATACGGAAACGGGGGAGAAACGATTGGCGAAAGGGATTATCCATTACGAAGTCGGAGAACAAATCGATGTCTACTTGTTAATCAAATCGGTAACAAAAGGAATTGCTAGCAATGGGAAACCGTTTTTAACGCTTATTTTGCAAGACAAAACAGGAGAGATCGAAGCGAAATTGTGGGACGCCTCGCTAGAAGATGAAAATGTATACGTCCCGCAAAGCATTGTGAAAGTGTTTGGCGACATTAGCAATTACCGCGGGCGAACCCAATTGAAAATTCGCAACATTCGTCCGGCCAATTCAAACGATCATGTGCGCGTCGCTGATTTTCTAGAAGTCGCACCGATGAAACAAGATGAAATGATGGAGAAGTTGACACAATACATTTTTGAAATGAAAAACCCGAACATTCAACGCATCACAAGGTATTTGTTAAAAAAGTATGAAAGTAAATTTTTAGAGTATCCAGCGGCAACGAAAAATCACCACGAATTTATTTCTGGGCTGGCATACCACGTCGTGTCCATGCTAGATTTAGCTAAAGCGATTATTAAACTTTATCCGTCGCTTGATGCGGATTTATTGTATGCAGGCGTCATTTTGCATGATCTTGGCAAAGTGATGGAACTGTCAGGCCCCGTTTCGGCGACATATACGCTCGAAGGCAATTTGCTCGGCCACATTTCCATCATGGTAAGCGAAATTAGCAAGGCGGCAGAACATCTTGGCATTAACGGGGAAGAAGTGATCATTTTGCAACATATGGTGTTGAGCCATCACGGAAAAGCAGAATGGGGAAGCCCGAAACCGCCGATGGTGAAAGAAGCGGAAATTCTTCATTATATTGACAATCTTGATGCGAAAATGAACATGATCGACCGCGCGCTCGAAAAAGTGAAGCCGGGCGAGTTTACGGAGCGAATTTTTGCCCTCGATAATCGCTCGTTTTATAAACCGACATTTCATCGGTAAAAATATAACATAAACAACGAGATGCACTCATATAGTGAAAATAAGACAAGCTGAAGAAAACGGAGGGAAAAGCATGCTGTCTTTGCCATGGTGGGTGTATCTCGTTGTTGCGGGAATTGTGTTTAGCGGATATATGACTGTCCGAACAGCCGCGCAAGAGAGAGAAATTGACGAATCGTTCATTGAAAAAGAAGGAGAAATTTATATGGAGCGCATTCGTGAAGAAAAAATGCGACGCAACCAACAATCCTTGTGACAAACACAAGAATTTATTTTTTTTGTGAATTTAGTGAAAATTATCTTTATTTTTTTGTTTTTCGTGTTAGGATAATAAGTAACTGTTATTCATTAAAGAAATAAAGTGGGGGATTGGAATATGAAACGGGCGTATAACTTTAATGCGGGACCGTCCGCGCTGCCGCTTCCAGTACTAGGGCGAGCACAACAAGAGCTGCTTGATTTTCAAGGGACGGGAATGTCGGTGATGGAATTAAGCCACCGCAGCAAAGAATACGATGCGGTGCACAACAACGCCAAGCAATTATTAAAAGAACTGATGAACATTCCCGACACGCACGATGTGCTGTTTTTGCAAGGTGGGGCAAGCTTGCAGTTTTCGATGGTGCCGATGAATTTGTTAGGAGATGATCAAATCGGCAACTATGTGTTAACAGGGGCGTGGTCGGAAAAAGCGTTGAAAGAAGCAAAAAAAGTAGGCAAAACGCACGTAGCAGCATCCACAAAAGAAACGAATTATACGCGTATTCCAGCAACTCAAGACATTCAACTCTCGGAACATGCGGCCTACTTACATATTACGTCCAATAATACGATTTTTGGAACACAGTGGCATGAATTCCCGAATTTGCCGGTCGATTTAGTGGCGGATATGTCGAGCGATATTTTAAGCCGCGAAGTGAATGTCGAACAATTTGCTCTTATTTATGCTGGTGCACAAAAAAATTTAGGACCATCGGGGGTGACGGTCGTTATCCTTCGCAACGACTTGCTTGAACGCATTCCGGACAATTTACCGACAATGCTTGATTATCGTACGTATACTACTAGCAATTCTTTATATAATACGCCGCCGACGTTTGCGATTTACATGCTTTCTCTTGTGCTTGAATGGGTGAAAGAGCAGGGAGGCGTTTCAGCTATTGAAAAACGCAATAAAGAAAAAGCAGCGGTGATTTACGAGGCGATCGACGAAAGCGCCGGATTTTATTCTCCGCATGCGGAAAAAGACAGTCGTTCTTTGATGAATGTCACTTTCACCTTACCGAACGATGACCTCACGAAAAAGTTTTTAGCGGAGGCAAAAGAACGTGGATTTGTTGGACTCGCCGGACATCGTTCTGTCGGAGGTTGCCGGGCATCGATTTATAACGCCGTTCCGTACGAAGCGTGCGAAGCATTAGCGCAGTTTATGGGCGAATTTCGCCAGCGATTTTTCTAAAAATTTTTCTTCAATTTTATGTGATAAAGTAGTATAATGTTAGAAAATTCTTGCAATAGGCACTAGCGTACTATTGGGGAAAGAGAGAAAAAGCTAGACGAGGAGAGAGGAGAATGAGAGGGATTGTTTAGTTGACGCAGTGATCCATATAGAAAACCCGATCGTCTTTGGTCGGGTTTTTGCTATAGCTAAATATGGATAATAAAATTAACCAAATAAATAAAAATGATTGAAAATTTTTTATAAAA
>NZ_JAPSMC010000093.1 GCF_026847645.1 Anoxybacillus sp. J5B_2022 | reverse complement strand
GAAATTATTATTGGGATTTAGGGGGATAAAAATGAAAAAATTATTTTCAATTATTGTTTCTTTAGTATTACTAATATTAATTGGTAATACATACCACACCCCAAAAGCGCGTGCTGCTGTACCAACTCCTAATATTACTAGTGAATTTAGCTATAAAATGAGGAAAAATGCGCTTTATATGGCCTATTATGCACTAAATGATAAAACGTATCCGATAGGCACTGGATTAGAATTTGCAAGTAAAGTTAGACCAGGTGGTGAGTGGGATTATAAACAAACGTATGGAGCAACCACTACATACATTTTTGGTGGTATGACTGTAAGAGGAGAAGATTTAGGAAATATGCATTATGGATACGTTGGAAGTGCATCAGGATTTAGTTCAACCTTGCTAAAATCGGCTGCCGGAGCTGTTCAAATTTATAGTGGAACATCCTACATAGGATGGTATAAAACTTATTTTGACGATCCTAGAGACCAAACTTTTATAAGTAAAGGCATTAGTTACTGGGAAAACGGAAATTTACCTACTAAATCGACATCTTCATTGATCTTGCAGTCCGACGGAAATGAAAATCTCAGAACAACATTTACTGAGTTAGACTTTAGCGAACTTACAAAAGAAGAAAAGGAAGCTATCAAGAGAAAAGCAGAGGAAAACACAAAGATAATTTTAGAAGAACTAAATAAAAATAACAAATAGTTAATTTGGTACAGGCGTGTTGATTAACCATTAAAAACCAGTTGACATCGCTTTATTCCAAGCTTTTCTGCCGTAGTCGGTAAGCGGTTCGCTTACCGACTGGGTATGCTATACGCATGCCGAAGAGGCAGAAAAGCTTGTGTTCAGCCAATATGATTCTGTGTTTTTTAGGGGGATAATGGATAATCAACACTCATGATAAGAGATTTTTTGTGCATACACTCACCCCTAGCAGTATGGATGCCATTTTGTTGATACAATCAGCTCATTCGGTTCACCCGAATGAGCTGTTGCGTTGTCAAGCCTTTTAAACCGTTTCTTTTTATGATATATTGTCGTTAGGTGCTTTAATGGCTCATAGTGGCCTTGCCGTCGTCTTCGCCGGTTTCGGTGACTTTTAAAATGGCGACGGCTCCTTTTTGTGCATCGTTAAACTGGTGTGTTACAATCGGATAGTTTCCAGGACGGGTGACGGTAAATTCCACGACGGCGCCACCGCTCGCTGGAAGCATAACCGTTTGTAACCCTTTTAGATGGTTTGCAGGGTTGCCGTCTAGGTAGACGTCATCTAATACGGTTCCGACAACGTGGAACGAGCTGACTTCATTCGGACCTACGTTGTTCACATAGATTCTGATATGATCTCCTACTTTCGCAATAAGCGGCTGTTCTTTTAACGTAAACGTATCCCCGTTTGTATTTCGGTCTCCTTCTTTTAACGCTTTTGTCGAAAAGACGACGTGGCTTGGGACGCCGTTGGCAAAGTCGTTCATGTCATTGTATTTATACCATTCGTTTTGAATAAGCACAAATTCGCGATCGATGTTTTTATCTGTTGGATATCCGTTTTTCGGTTTGACGATAATGGTGCCGTGCATGCCGTTAGCGATATGGGCTAAAACAGGTGATGTGCCGCAGTGATACATAAAGACGCCAGGATTATTCGCCGGGTAGGAAAATGTTCCGGTTTCGTTTGGCTGCACGTTCGCGAAATCTTTTGATGGTGCAGCGTGAACGGCATGGAAGTCCATACTATGTGGAATCGCTGGGTCCATGTTTTTTAAGGTGAAATGGATGGTATCTCCCTCATTTACAACGACTAATGGACCTGGTGCTTGCCCGTTAAATGTCCACGCCTTATACATTTTTCCTTTGTCAATTTCAATGTCGGTAATTTGCGCTGTCATTTCAACGTTGACGTCATGAGGACCGGTTCGTTCCATTTTGATTGGGACAGGAGGTTGGTTTAGTCCTTTGTGTGGTTCAATGACTTGCGATGTTTGTGTTGTCCCTTGCGCAGAAGTGGTGTTAGCGCTTTCTTTTTTCGGTGTGCTCGTTGCCGCCGAATTGTTGCCGCTACAGCCTGCTAAAAGCGAAACGCTTAACGCAGCAGCCGTCCAAATGATTTTTGTTTTTCGTTTCATTTTTGTTCCCCCTTCATCAAAATAACTTTGGTTCACCATTATCATAGCGGGTACGATGGCTTGGCACATGTGATAATTTTCACGGAGGAAATGTTATTTGTGAAGAATTTTTGAAATGTTCAATGAATGATTCGAAGGTAAAAATAGTAGTTTGCTAATTACGAGGAAGAAGTGATTTTATTATATAAATATATCGTTTACAATATAATTAACAGAAAAACATGTAAAAGAGCTTGCGAAAGCAAGCTCTTTTACAGATGGTCGGTTTTTTTCGAGTAAGCGTGTTTCCCAGCTTGACGATTTTTTTCCCGGAGCATGTTTTTTTCATGATGTTTCGCTTGATTGTCGAGCGCTTTTTTATCGTTGTCGCTCGTATGTGGCATCTCGATGCACCCCTTTCTAAATCATACACCGATAGTTTGGACGGTTAGGCGTCGATGTATTCGTTTAAGAAAAAGAGCGCCAATGTGCCCGGACCAGCGTGAGCGCCGATTGCTCCCCCAATTGGTGAAATAAAGAAGCGAGTGCAGCCAAATTTTTCTTCAATCATTCGTTTTAATTCTAACGCGGCTTCTTCGTCATCGCCGTGGCTGATGCCGATGACTTGCTTTTGTAAGCCGTTTCCGCGTTCTTCCATCAGTTCAATCATCCGTTTGAACACTTTTTTCCGGCCGCGAATTTTTTCAATTGGAATTAATTTTCCGTCTTCAACATGAAGCAGTGGTTTAATGTTTAATATCCCACCGACAAACGCAGACGTTTTGCTAATGCGTCCGCCGCGCGCAAGAAACTCTAAATCATCGACGGTAAAAATATGCTCCATATGGCGACAGTACGCAGCAATCGTTTCACATAGCTGTTCATACGGCATTCCTTTTTGCGCAAGCTCGCTCGCTTTCATCACGACAAGTCCTAAACCGAGCGAAGCACATTTGGAGTCGATAATCGTTAATTGAAACTCAGGATATTGCTCAAGCACTTCTTCGCGCACCATCATAGCTGTCTGGTATGTTCCTGATAGTTGGGACGAAAACGCGATATACACAGAAGGGCGTTCAGACTGGGCAAGCTCGGTAAACAGTTCTTTCATTTTTAGCGGGCTTGCTTGCGATGTTTTCGCCACTTCGCCATTTCGCATTGCGTCATACACTTGTTTTGGATCGATCGTGACGAAATCTTCATAATCGGTGTTATTCAAATGGACGATGAGCGGAAGAAAAGAAATATTTCGCTCTTGCAAAAAAGAGTATGGCAAATCACAGCCGCTATCAGCTACAATGTGAATGGACATAATACTCACCTTCTTATTTCATTTTGCTCTTATAAGTGTAACGATTTCTAAACAAAAAAACAATTTTTCGTTTTGTAATGAGGTGAAAAGATGGCTTGGCTACAAATAAAAAAATTAACGATTGTACTCATCGGTGCGTTGTTAAACGCGATAGCGCTCAATTTCTTTTTAATTCCGGCAAACGTGTATACGAGCGGATTTGCTGGGATTGCTCAGCTTACGTCGAAATTAGTGGCGGACTATACCCCTTATCATATTTCGACGGGGATTTTGTTGTTCCTGCTTAACATCCCTGTCGCGATTTTAGGGTGGAAACAAGTAGGGAAGTCGTTTACGCTTTACAGTTTTTTGAGCGTTCTTTTTATGTCCCTCTTTTTAGAAATCATTCCGGTGAAAAAGGTAGCCGATGATATTTTGTTAAATGCCGTATTTGGCGGAGTCATTGGAGCAATTGGGGTTGGATTGACGCTCAAATGGGGGGCTTCGACCGGCGGACTAGATATTATTGCCTTAGTGTTGTCGCGCATGAAAGACCGTCCTGTCGGCACGTATTTTTTCACGCTGAATGCCGTCATTATTTTAACCGCGGGATATGTATATGGGTGGGAAAAGGCGCTCTATACGCTTGTTACGTTATATGCGTCTACACGTGTCATTGACGCCATTCATACCCGACACCAAAAGTTGACCGCGATGATTGTGACAAACAAAGGAGAAGAACTAAAAAAAGCGATACACGCCAAACTTGTCCGTGGAATTACAACAATTCCGGCTACTGGTGCTTTTTCGCAAGAAAAGAAAGACGTATTAATGATCGTCCTCACCAGATACGAGCTCTTTGACTTAGAGCGGATTATTAAAGAAGTAGACCCCCAAGCGTTCACCAACATCGTTCAAACGACTGCAGTATTTGGGTTTTTTCGGAAAGAATAAGTTTCATCAAAAAACCGTACCTTTTTGGGCGGTTTTTTTGTTTTTTCTGAAACTTTTTAAAGAGATTTTCGTCTAAATAAATGGATTTAATTCCAAAAATTTCAATGAATATAAAAAGGGGGATTATGATGCAGAAAGACTGGCTTTCAAAGTTTTTAGTAGCTGCTGTGCTTGTTACAAGCACAGGACCGATTACCGCAAAAGCTGCGGAAAAGGAAATATATTTACCTTCGCAGCAAAAACTGTACCAACAAGTAGGCGTTAACTCTACAGCGATTGATATGGAAGAGGTAAAAGTTTCGAAAGAACAAGCGATTGAAATTGCTAAAAAAGCCGTCAACATCGAAAAAGGTTATAAATTTCAAGGAATTACTTTTTCGACACAATGGTATGGAAATAAACCTGTATGGCAAATGTCTTGGTATAAAGATGATAAAGGATACCATGCGATTTATGTAACAGTAAACGCTCAAACAGGAAATGTTGTAAATATTAGTATTTATCATGAAAAAGATAGTAACATGCCGTTTCCACCGAAAGTAAGCTATGAACAAGCAGTAGATGTAGCTAAACAATACATTCAAAAGATGTACCCAAATAAACTAAAAGAACTTGCCATCGATGAGCAATTGAAAAAACAGCAAGGTAGATTGCCGTACGGGGACCGGCGGTTTTACGCTGTCCGTTTTTATCAAATGGTCGATCATGTACCATATTATGAAAACAATATTATGATAACGATTGATGGAAATGGGGAAATTCAGAACTTTGAATATAATTGGAATGACGAAGTAACATTTGAAAAGAAGGAAAACGTCATTTCTTTAGACCAAGCAAGAAAGTTGTTAAAAGACCGCATGGAATTGGAGTTGCGGTACCAAATTGACTATTCATCGAAGCAGACTCCAAAATTGATTTACGTGCCGAAAACGAACGCATATCAATATTATCAAGCTAACTTTAATGCCATTATCGATGCTCATACAGGAAAATTTATTGATATGTACGGAAAACCGGTTGAACAAACGGCTCCGATAGATGATAAGCCATTAGCAGAAAGCGCAACCCCTCTACCACCAAGAAGCAAAGAATTAACGCAAAAAGAAGCCGTAGAAACGGTGAAGCGAACAATGGAACTACCGGATTCGTTAGAACTCGATTCAGTCAATTATGAAGACCGCTGCGAAACTTCTGTATGGGTACTTAGCTTTAAAAACAACGGAGAAGATGCAAACTTCATTTACGCAGAACTGAATGCAAAAACAGGAGAGCTTATTCGGTTTGATAACAATGTAATGTATTATAAAGAAGGGGAAACGAACAAAAATCCACAGGTAAATTATACAAAAGAACAAGCGCTTCAGATTGCTACAAATTTTGTGAAAAAAGTAGCTCCTGATAAAGCAGATCGTTTATATGCTACGTTGCCTCAAGAAGTGCGATACGGTAAACAGACGACCCCGCTCTTTTACGAAATGTATTTTTATCGTAAAGAAAACGGAATCCCGGTACAAGGGCAAGGAGTGAGCGTAGCAGTTTCAGCGGAAACAGGAAAAATTATTCGCTTCTTTTCGGATTGGCGCAATTTGTCATTTCCATTACCAAACAAAGTGATTTCACTGGAAAAAGCAAAAGACATGTATGTAGAGGACAAAAAACTTACCTTAAGCTACTTTACGACACTAACAACGGAAGAGAAAAGAAACAATGCAGCCATTTTAGTTTATCAGCCTACTCCTTCTTGGGAGGAAAAATATTTAGATGCAGTGGATGGGAAATGGAAAGATGTAGCAACAGGAAGGGTAATTGACGATCAAAATGTAGCAACAGATATAAAAGGACATAAACAAGAGCAGGCGTTGCAAGCAATGATTGATTACAATATATATGATGTGGAAAACGGGAAAGTGTATCCAGATCGAGTAGTGACAAAAGGAGAGTTTGTCGAGATTGTCATGCGGGCAATCGGAGACTACGGAACATGGTATAATGAGAACGCTGCAACACCATTCAAAGATGTAAAAAAAGACGCAGACTACTATCCGTATTTACAAAGAGCGGTGGATCGTAGATTAATTAAAGCGGATGAAGAATATTTTCATCCGACAAGCCAAGTAACGCGAGAGTTTGTTGCGGTGACCCTTGTTCGCGCGCTAGGGTATGATAAACTCGCCTCGCAAACCGATTTGTTCCCGCTCCCATTTAAAGATGCGAGTAAGATTCAATATAAAGGTCATGTCGGATTAATTAGCAACTGTAGTTGAGCAATTTTAATTACAATAATTACCATGTAAAAGAA
>NZ_JAPSMC010000092.1 GCF_026847645.1 Anoxybacillus sp. J5B_2022 | reverse complement strand
CATTTTTTGAAAACAGCTATTGCTGGATATGGTTAAAAATATCGTACATTGGAACGATAATCGACGTGACGATCGTACCGACGATGCCGGACAAAAGAACGATCATGAGCGGCTCGATCAGCGATTTGAGCCGGTCGGTGCCTGCTTCGACTTCCGCTTCGTAAAAGTCAGCGACTTTCGCCAACATCGCATCAAGCGAGCCTGTCTGTTCGCCAATCGCAATCATTTGTGTCACTAGCGGCGGAAACACCCAATGTTTTTTCATCGGCTCCGTCAATGACTGCCCTCGTTCAAGTGCATCGCGCGCTTGTTTCATGACGCTCGCAATCACTTCGTTTTCAATGACCGCCTCTACAATCGAAAGCGCCTGCAAAATCGGCACCGAGCTGGAAAAAAGGGAGCTTAACGTCCGCGTCATCCGCGCAAGCGCTGCTTTTTGCATTAGTTTTCCGAAAATCGGCAAGCGCAATAGCGCATAATCGAGGTAATATTTCGTTTGTTTTTGTTTTCGCAACATCGCAAAAAATGCATAGATGCCAACAAGTGCGAGGATAACGACCCACCAGTACATTTGCATCCATTTACTCGCCGCTAGCACAAATTTTGTGATTGCTGGTAGTTCCGCGTGAAAATCAGCAAACATCGCGACAAACGTTGGAACGACTTTCACTAATAAAAAGATGACGACCGCAATCGCGATTATGCCGACGGCAATCGGATACGCGAGCGCAGAGACAATTTTTTGCCGGGTGCGATGAATTTTTTCAAAATGTTCGGCGAGCCGCTCAAGCGTTTCATCCATGTTTCCCCCCGCTTCCCCCGCCTTCATCATATTGACAAACATCGGCGGAAAAATGCGCGGATGTTTTGCGGCTGCGCTTGACAGCGGATTTCCGGCGCGCAATTCTTCTTCTACATCTACTAGCGCCTTTTGCAGCGCTTTGCTGTCGGTTTGGCTCGCTAAAATGCGTGTCGAATCGACGACCGACACGCCTGCTTTTAATAGCGTCGAAAACTGGCGCAAGTAAATGACGAAATCTTGCAGTTTCACAGCGTTGCCAAACGTAATTTCTTTCGTTAGTAACGTTTGCGGCACTTCTTGCACATCGACGACTTTAATTCCTTTTTGCCGCAGTTTGATGATTGCTTCCCGCTTGGACGCGCTTGTGATCGTTCCCGTTTGCCGCTGACCTTTCATGTTTCTGCCTTCGTATTTAAATTGCGGCATGTTATTCGCCACGCTCCTCGATAAGATAAGGTTCAGCGATGTCTTTTGCAATGAGCCCTGCTTGCACTAGCTCTTTTATGTTCGCGGCGAGCGTATGCATGCCTAAAGCGCGGCTCGTCTGCATGACGTTGACAATTTGATGCACTTTTTCGTTGCGAATTAAATTAGCGACGGCAGCGTTATTGACTAAAATTTCTGTCGCTGCGACGCGCCCCGTTTTTTGCACGTTCGGAAAAAGGCGCTGCGAAATAATAGCGACAAGAACCGAAGCGAGCTGAATGCGGATTTGCGCTTGCTGTGCTGGCGGAAAGACGTCAATGATACGGTCAATCGTTGCTGGAGCACTCGACGTATGAAGCGTTCCTAACACGAGATGCCCTGTTTCTGCAGCGGTAATCGCGGTATGAATCGTTTCTAAATCGCGCATCTCGCCGACTAAGATCACATCCGGGTCTTGCCGTAGGGCAGCACGCAAGCCGTTGGCAAAGTTATTCGTGTCAAACCCGACTTCGCGCTGGTCGATAATGCAGCCGCCGTGCTTATGCAAATATTCAATCGGGTCTTCGAGCGTAATAATATGCTTTTTCATCGTTTTATTCACATAATCGATCATTGCTGCCAACGTGGTCGATTTCCCGCTCCCTGTCGGTCCAGTGACGAGCACAAGCCCTTGTGGCTTTGTGGCGATTTGCTTTAACACTTCTGGAAGCCTTAGTTCGTCAATTGTCGGGATTTTAGTCGGGATGACGCGAATCGCTAACGCAACGCAAGAACGCTGTTTAAATACGTTGACGCGAAAACGGGAAACGCCAAGGATACTATACGAAAAGTCAATTTCCCCTTGTTCTTCGAATCGCGCCCATAACGATGGAGAAACGATTGCTTTTGCCATCTCTTCTGTATCTTCCGGTCGCAGCGCCTCTTGCCCGTACCGTTTCAACTCCCCATTAATGCGCATAATCGGTGGAATGCCAACTGTCAAATGTACATCGGATGCTTTTAATTCGAAAGCTGCTCGTAAAAGATGATCCAGTTTTTGTTTCATCGCCCTCACCTTTAGCTTAAAATCGCCACTTTCAATACTTCTTCTAGTGTCGTTAATCCTTGCTTCACTTTTAGTAAGCCATCATCGATTAAAAAAATCATTTTGTTTTTAATCGCCAGCTCGCGCAGTTTCGAAAACGGTTCATTGTTTAAAATGACGCGGCGCATCTCATCGGTCATGACAAGCAGTTCATGAAGGGCAATCCGCCCTTTATAGCCAGTCATGTTGCACGTCGGACACCCGCGACCACGAATAACTTTTTCAATTTTTATGCCGCGCCGCGCGAAAATTTCGATTTCCCGCTTTGTCGGTTCTTGTTCATACTGGCAATCACGGCAAATGCGGCGCACAAGCCGTTGGGAAACGACGCCAGCGAGCGATGTCGCCACTAAAAACGGTTCAATTCCCATGTCAATTAAGCGCGTTACCGTGCTGAGCGCGTCGTTCGTATGCAGCGTACTAAGCACTAAATGCCCCGTTAACGATGCGCGAATCGCCACTTCCGCCGTTTCGCGGTCGCGAATTTCCCCGACCATAATAATGTTCGGGTCTTGGCGTAAAATCGAGCGCAACCCTTGCGCAAACGTCAAGCCAACGTTTGGATTGACTTGAATTTGGTTAATGCCTTCCAATTGGTATTCAACCGGGTCTTCAATCGTAATAATATTGACCTCTTCACTATTTAGCCGATTCAGCGCAGCATAGAGCGTGGACGATTTTCCTGACCCAGTCGGTCCAGTAATGAGCACGATTCCGGTCGGTCGCTCGATTAACTCAATAAACCGCTGCAAATTCAGTTTATTAAACCCAAGCTTTTGAATGTCGTTAAGCGCTGCCCCTAAATCGAGGACGCGCATGACAATTTTTTCCCCATACACCGTCGGCAACGTCGATACGCGCAAATCGACGGGATGGAAGTCTATATTCATTTTAATCCGTCCGTCTTGCGGAACGCGATGCTCGGTTATATCCATATTTGCTAAAATTTTAATTCTAGCGGTTAGCACGCTTTGCATATGTTTCGGTAGCGCTCGGTCCGTTCGTAGCACCCCATCGACCCGATAGCGAATTAATACTTTCGTTTCTTGCGGGTCGATATGAATGTCGCTCGCTCGCTGCTCCACTGCCAGCTGCAATATTTGGTTGACGAGCCGGACAATCGGCGAGTCTTCTTCTGTTATTCGCTCCTCTTCAACCGTTTCTTGCGTTGGCGCCATCCGCAAAAAATCTTCCATCGACTCATCGATGTCGTAATATTTATTGATTGCCCGTAAAATATCGTCTTTCGAGGCGATCGCTGTTTCAATATGAAAGCCTGTCGAAAGCCGCAAATCGTCAATGACGAAAAAATCCATCGGATCCGCCATCGCCACAAGTAGACGGTCCCCTTCTGCTTTAAGGGGCATGACCATATTCCGTTTGGCAAATTCTTTTGGAATTAAATTCGTCAATTTCGGATCAATCGGATAACGGTATAAGCTGACGTGTGGAATGCCAAGCTGAAATTCCAACACTTCAATTAACTGTTGTTCGGTAATGTATCCACGCTGCAATAACGCATCGCCAAGCTTTTGCCCAGGCGCTTTTTGCTGGAGCGCTTCTTGCAGTTGCGCCTCCGTGATTAGTCCTGCTTCTACGAGTAAATCCCCCAACCGTTTCCGTTCTTGTCGTTTCGTCATCGTCATCCCTACTTTTCGTACTGGTCGCTTTCGTTTGGCTGTTCTTCTTGTGTTGGTGTTTTCGTCTGTTCGTTGTTTTGCGTTTCACTAGATGAAGGAGTTTCTGTGTCATTTGTTGGAGTCGTACCAAGTTCTAACCCGCGCACTTCTGTCGCATGCACTGGCGGGTAAAAATCTTCGGACACAATTTGCGCATCCATAAACTGCTTGTTGGCGCCATATGTTTCTTTTTTCACTTTTACAAGCATTCCTTGACGTCCTGATTCTTTCACGTACCGTTCCCCTGGCTTCAACGTTGGGGTGTATTGCACAACCGTTTTCGGTGGAAAGTATTCTATTTCTCCCGTTTTGATGACGTATTGATACGCAAACGGCAACCCGTATAGCGCCACCCGAACCCCATTTCCAACCGTTTGGAACTGTAGCGTATACGCTGTCGTGTTCGGGTTATATACACGCAAATCGCTTGTTTTCCCATCGACTTTTGCTTCATAGCCAAGCGGAATCCCGTCTGGCAAGCTGCGGCTCGTATGACGTTCGACGACAATAAAATTCGTCGGCAATACCGCTTGATACACCATGGACGCGATAGTACTCATCGCTAACGATGACATCCCTTTCACATGCGAAGCAAGCGAAAAGACCGTTTTCCCTTTGATTTCAATGGACGGATGATTTTCTACCCATGCAATAACTTCTGCTTTCTGTTCTCCTAAATTCGTGATGCTCCCTACACTTACCGCTGTTTTTTCCGTTGCTTGTTCCCCGATATAGCGTGCAAGGTCGAACGGTTCGCGATTTCGCTGCAATAGCGCGGCGCTTGCGGTGATGTCATTCACTAACTTATCAAGCTGAAGCGACGAAGCAAGCGCTGGTGCAACAAGCTGTTCAGCAAGGGCGGAAACGGCTTCTTTGTCTAATTGCACAACAAGCTGCGACGGGCGACCATTCACAGCTTGCTGTACACTCTGTTCCACACGAAATGTAAACAATCTCGTCGGGATTGCTACTGTTTTTTCTTGATAAGTAAGCGTTAGTTGGGCGGACGTTTTCCATTCGTTCACTTTCGCTTGTAGTTTTTGCACCGCTTCTTCTTTCGAGAACGAAGCAACCGAAACCGAACCGATGATCGTTCCGGCAGCAAAATCAGTATCGTTGGCAACCACTGATTCATAAACAGTAGGACCGATTTGCGAAATGCTAATAAAATAGATGGTGCAAAGAACAATGATAAAAAATAGTTTTGCTGCCGCGACTGGCCGCACAACGAAAAGCCTCCTTTTTATGCATCGACGTTCATCGATACATCAATAATCACACTAGGTCCTGCTTCTTGTGCTTTAACAATATCATCGACCGTTAATACTGTCCCAGCTGTAATAAGGACGTTTCCGTTTGCGTCAACAATATCTTTCATCACACGTCTTCCTCGCAAAATTTCAATTTGCTTTTCCCGTAGCGCTTGAAGCGCATCTTTTTCTTTTATGTTCGGTATTTCTGTTGTTTTTTCGGTCGTTGCTAGCACTTCCTCCAATGAATCCCCTTTTGCAAGCAGCTCCGTTTCCTCGACAAGGGCAGAAGCTGCGCTCTCATTCACAATTAAAATATCTTTTCCGTAAGTGAGCACAAATTCCGCAGGGAGTGCTGCTTGGCGGTCGGAAGTGGCAAGCTCGACGCCGATAATTTCGCCTGTTTCTTCGTCGACGAAAAATTCCGTGACTTCGCCAAGTAGCTGTCCTTTCCGTGTCATTGCTTTCGTATTTTTAATGCGAATTTGTTTATTTACAAGCTGGTTGGCAATCGGAATTTCTGCTAAATCAATGACGGCGTTATGGTCATCTACTGTTACCGCAAATTCACCAATACCGACGACTTTTTTAAACGGAATCGCTTTTAAGCTAAATTGAACGTCCTCTTGTTCAATCGTTAAAAAGTCAACGGATCCTTTTTCTGGATTGATGACTAACGTTTTGACTGTTCCGATTTGAACCCCATCGGAAATACTGATGATTGGAAGCCCGATAATTTGTGCACTACGTTTCATCTCCACCACACCTGTCCATTATTTTTCGATATGAGAAAGAAATTGAATTTCTTCTAATAACGCTGGATAGCGGGAAAATCTCTCCCGTAAATGAGTAAGCCACGAGGAAAGCTTATCATATTCTTTTTCGAAAAGATAGTGTTCAATCAACATCTTTGCAAATACATAATAGTCGTGGTCAGATAGCGAAGGCTGCATGCATTGAAGCAGGCGCTGTTCGTATTCGTTTTTGCTAACCGATTCGCGAATAAAGCGAAGCTCATCAATAATCGTCTGCATTAATTCGTTCGGCATCGGCGAGCTACTTGGAGAAACAGGTGACTGTTCGATCGGTTCGTCCGCTTCAAGCGATTCACCCCACGGTTCGGAAGGAAGCATTGCTTCTTCCAAAAGAGCATCAAGTTTCGGTTCTTGAAGTTCCACCTCTTCTGCCAAAAGGTCTTCCATTTCCAATGGAAGACTCGTTTCTTCCAGCGAATTATCCGCTGTTCGCTCAAATTCTTCTCCCAAAAAGTTGTCCAGTTCTAGTGGAAGAACCGTTTCCTTGATCGAATTGTCCGCTGTTCGCTCGAGTTCTTCTTCTAGAAGGTCATCAAGACGTTCGCTTTCTTCTAGCCACGCAAACGTATCGTCGCTCTCTTCTTCGTCGGCTAAAGCCGGTTCTGTCAGCGCTTCGTACTCTTCTAATGAAAGCGGCGGTAAATAGTCTTCTTCTGTCCATGCAATCATTTCGGCTTTCTCGTCTATTATCGAAGGCGCAGAAGTTTTTTCATCAAGGATCTCTTCTGCTAGCCATTCCTCCACTTCTGCACTATCTTCCGCTTTATCCAATTGTTCGAATGGTGCTAGCTCGGCTGCGATAGGTTGCGGTTTATTTACTTGTTCATCCGGAAGAAGGGGAAGCGCACGTGCGGATTTTTGTTTTGGTTCTACTGCCTCTATAGCCATTGCTTCTTCGACTGCAAATACATCATCCTCTTCTTCCACAGCTGCATATAATACATGGCCAAACCGCCGGTCTAATACGTACGTAATCGCAAGCGCCATGAGCAGTAATAGCAAGCTTAATTGCCAAAGCGGGAACACCGCAGATGCCGTAACCGCAAGGAGCGACAACAACAACGAGACAAGAAGTGCTGCTATTTTGCCGCGCCGGCTTAAACCAAGCGGCAACATAAACAGAAGCGGAACAGCGACGACAAACGCAAGCAATATAAATAAAACCGGTTTCAATGTTTCACCCCGTTTCCAAACACATAT
>NZ_JAPSMC010000091.1 GCF_026847645.1 Anoxybacillus sp. J5B_2022 | reverse complement strand
AATGATTTAAAATATTGACTTACCTATTAGGAAATGCTATATTAAATCTTGTCGATACGGAGGAGTACCCAAGTCTGGCTGAAGGGGTCGGTCTTGAAAACCGAGAGGCGTCGAGAGGCGCGCGGGGGTTCGAATCCCTCCTCCTCCGCCATCAAGTTAGTTTGAAACACCACTGCGCATAAATGGAGATTGTTATTCGAAACGATTCGTTACATTTTGTAACGAATTTTTTATTGTAGAAAAACCGCCTAAAAGTAGGCGGCTATTTTTTTAAATAACGATATTGGTCGAGCATATAAGAAATCTTTTCGATTATTGGCTCGATCGATTGTTCATTTTCTAAAATATCGTAATCGCTAATGTTAATGCGTAGCACAGGACAGGCATTAAAGCTATTGATCCATCGTTCGTATCTTTCGTACATTTCTTTCCAATATTCCACCGGTGTTTGTTGCTCCATCGGACGTCCGCGCTCACGAATGCGTTTTAAAATTTCTTCAAAGCTTCCTTCCAAATAAATGAGCAAGTCCGGGTGTGGAAAATACGGTGACATGACCATCGCTTCAAATAAGCTTGTATACGTTTCATAATCAACCTTTGTCATCGTTCCTTTTTCAAAATGCATTTTGGCAAAAATTCCTGTATCTTCATAAATGGAGCGATCTTGTACAAACCCTCCACCATATTCAAAAATTCGTTTTTGCTCTTTAAATCGCTCAGCAAGAAAATAAATTTGCAAATGGAAACTCCATCTTTCGAAATCGGCATAAAATTTATCTAAATATGGGTTTGTATCGACTTTTTCGAAAGATGTGCGAAACTGTAATGCTTTGGCAAGTGCTTTTGTCATCGTTGATTTGCCAACGCCGACTGTTCCGGCAATGGTTATGACAGCGTCATGCGGAATATGGTACTTTTCACGTAAGTTCATGGCAATTGACTCCTTCTAATCGGTTTTCTATTTGTTCAAATATATAGAGCAGATCAGATTGGCGCTGCACAAAATCAAGTTTGTCCCCATTAAAGTGAAGAATTGGAATGTGTGGATTAGCTTTTTCAAACGATTGCATCGTTTGTTCGTAAGCGACGGACAATTCATGCAAATAAAACGGATCGATGTTTTTTTCGATCTCCCGCCCCCTCATTTCAATGCGTTGCAATAGAGTATCAAGACTTGCGTTTAAATAAATGATCATATTTGGCTGCGGCATACCCTCTGTAAGAATATCATAAATTTTTAAATATTTTTTATATTGATCTTGCTTTAATGTTCTTTCCGCAAAAATTAAATTTTTAAGAATATGGTAGTCGGCGACGACAGGCTGTTGTTTTTTTATGAAATCGCGGTTGATATCTTCTAGTTGTTTATAGCGGTTGCAAAGAAAAAACATCTCGGTCTGAAAACTCCACTCGTCGATATTTTCATAAAATTTCCCGAGAAATGGATTTTCATCGACAATTTCTTTTAGTAAATGATAACGAAAACGCTCTGCAATCGCTTTGGCCAGCGATGTTTTCCCGACCCCGATTGGTCCCTCTACGGCAATAAACGGCACAATCCGCATGTCACGATCCTCCCTTTTTACGTGATAAGAAAATATAACAAATCATTGTCTAGCTTCGAACTGTTCTCCGCTTCCATTTAGACAGACGAATTTTATTTTAACATAGACTGAGAACGGATAGGGAAAATTCATGAAAAGAAAAAACACTTGGATCAAATATCCAAGCGTTAATTATCTTTGGCTCTTCACCGAAAGTTGTACTTGACTATTTCAGAACACGCCTTCTCTGTACTTATAAGGAAAAATCAGTAAATCAGATTTTTCGTACACGGCGGCTCAAGAAAATCCCCCGCTTGTCAAGTACATGTTGTGGTGATGAACCTTATCTTTTACTTACATGGAAGTTGTCGGTAATAAGAAGCCAATTTTGCGGGAAGTCTAACCCTAACTTCCAATAGCTTACGCCTCTTAAGCTGAGCTCTTTTACTAAATTGAATTTTGCCTGTATGGAACGGGCATCTTCAAACCATACTTGATGTTCGTTGCCGCTTTCATCGCGATAATGAAAATGCGGTGCTTGAGCGTTTTGATCATATTCAATGGAAACATTGTAGCGGGAAGCAAGCCGGATCGCTTGTTGTGGGCTGATCGCCTGCGCATATTTTCCTCCTGGAACGTACGGAAGCGTCCAATCGTAGCCATATAAATTTTGCCCCATCATAATTTTAGAGGCAGGCATTTCTGTAATCGCATACTCTAACACTTTTCGGACCGGTCCAATTGGAGAAACAGGAAGTGGAGGACCACCGCTATATCCCCATTCGTACGTCATAATGATCACAAAGTCGACAATTTGTCCGTGAGCGCGATAATCGTGTGCTTCATACCACCGTCCTTTTTGAGTAGTGCTTGTTTTCGGGGCCAACGCGGTCGAAATTAACCACCCTTCTTGCTGAAAACGTTGCTTCGCTTTTCGTAAAAAAGCGTTATAGACTTCGCGATCAGCAGGGCGCAAATATTCCATATCAAAGTGGATGTCGCGGAATCCGTATTTTTTGGCGGTTGCGACGATGTTTCCGAGAAAACGGTTTTGTATGTCCTCGTTATTTAAAATAATGGCCCCTAGTTCATCGCTAAATTGATCGTTTTCAATGTTAGTAATGACCATCATTAATGTAACGTTGTTGGCGCGGGCGATGGCAGGAAAGTTGTTAAGAGGAGGTTCTTTTAGTGTACCGTTTCGTTGGATTTGGAAACTGAACGGCGCTAAATATGTCAAATACGGAGCAGCACTCCGGGCACTTGCTTCTAACGAAGGGCTGACAATGGAATTGCGCGGTTCGACATACCCATTAAATTCAGCGTTTCTTCTTCTTTGTGGCGGAATATATAACCGTTGTCCGATTTGAAGCGGGGTGTCGAGAGAAATGCGATTAATTTGAGCAAGCTGTTGAGCTGTCGTCTGGAATTGTCGGGCAATGGTCCAAAGGCTATCTCTTGGCCGCACCCAATAAAAACGGCCGGTAATGGGAATCACAAGCGCTTGACCGACGACGAGTGCATTTGGATTGGAGATATCGTTTGCGGTGATGATTTCTTCTGGGGTAGTGCTATACGCTTGGGCAATGCCAAATAACGTTTGTCCACGTTGTACTACATGAATTTGCATGCCTCTTCCTCCCTAGTTGCTTCTTTCCTGCTTTTTATTTTATGATGGAGGAAAAAACGGCATGACTGTTATTTTGGTGAGGGTTTGCTAATGAATGATGAATATTATATGCGCTTAGCGATGGAAGAGGCGAAAAAAGCAGAAAAAATGGGGGAAGTGCCGATCGGAGCTATAATCGTAAAAGATGGTGAAGTGATTGCGCGCGCTCATAATTTACGGGAAACGACGCAGCGGGCGGTCGCCCATGCGGAAGTGTTAGCCATCGATCAAGCGTGTCAACGGATCGGGTCGTGGCGGCTAGAAGATATGACATTATATGTCACGTTAGAACCTTGCGCGATGTGTGCCGGAGCCATTGTCCTTTCTCGGATCAAACGAGTTGTGTTTGGCGCAAGTGATCCAAAAGGAGGATGTGTTGGAACGTTAATGAACTTATTGCAGGAAAAGCGATTTAACCATCAAGCCGAAGTGGTCAGTGGCGTACTACAAGAAGAGTGCAGCCAAATGTTAAGCGAGTTTTTCCGTCAATTGCGCATAAAGAAAAAGCAACGCAGTGAAAAAGTTGGCGAAGATGCCAAATAAATTACAAGCTCCATTCATTGCTTTTTTTCAAAAAAACAGATATACTATATTTGCCGTGCTAAGTGGGGAGGTAGCGGTGCCCTGTACTCGCAATCCGCTCTAGCGAGACTGAATCCCTTCCCGAGGTTAGTCTGTTGTGAGGTCTGTCTCAAGTAAGTGGTGTTGACGTCTGGGTCCCACGCAATGGGATTCCGTGAACCCTGTCAGGTCCGGAAGGAAGCAGCAGTAAGCGGATACTCCCATGTGCCGTGGGGGAGCCTGGGCAGAGCTAACTGCTTGAGCAACGCTTGGGGCAGCTAATCGACGGAAGGTGCACGGTATGATACATAAGCGAAACTCACTCGGTCCGAGTGAGTTTTTTCTTTTCTATTTTGAAAAACAATCAAGACATTATATAATAAATAAGATGAGAGAAAAGAGGAGGGCAATTTTCGTGACGTACCAAGCGCTATATCGTGTGTTTCGGCCGCAACGGTTTGCAGATGTCGTCGGTCAAGAACACGTAACGAAAACATTGCAAAGTGCCCTGCTTCAAAATAAAATATCTCACGCGTACCTTTTTTCTGGTCCGCGTGGAACAGGCAAAACAAGCGCTGCGAAAATCTTGGCGAAAGCCGTCAATTGCGAAAAAGCGCCGACGCCCGAGCCGTGCAACGAATGTCCGTCATGCATTGGAATTACGAACGGGTCGATTCCAGACGTATTAGAAATTGATGCGGCCTCGAACAATGGCGTCGACGAAATACGGGATATCCGGGAGAAGGTGAAATTCGCTCCAACTTCGGTACGATATAAAGTTTACATCGTTGACGAAGTGCATATGCTTTCCATCGGCGCTTTTAACGCTTTATTGAAAACGTTAGAAGAGCCTCCAAAGCATGTGATTTTTATTTTAGCGACAACTGAGCCGCATAAAATCCCACCTACTATTATTTCTCGTTGTCAACGTTTTGATTTTCGCAGAATTCAGCCTCATTCGATCGTCTCAAGATTAAGGCAGGTGCTAGATGCCCAGCATGTAAAAGCCTCTGATGAAGCGTTACTAGCAATCGCCCGCGCGGCGGACGGAGGCATGCGCGATGCGTTGAGTTTACTGGATCAAGCCATCTCCTTCAGCAATGAAGAGGTGTTGCTTGAAGATGTGTTGGCGATGACGGGTGCTATATCCTCCTTTATGCTGGCAACTATTGTTCAAGCAATTCATGAAAAAGACATAGCGAAAGCGTTGCAATTGTTAGAGCAATTTATGAATCAAGGGAAGGACCCGAATCGTTTGATCGAAGATTTGATTTTTTATTATCGTGACCTCCTCATCTACAAGACAGCTCCTCATTTGGAAAGCGGAATAGATGGGGGGGGTGACCTATCGTTTCAGCAATTGGCTCAAGCGGTTTCAGTTTCAACGATTTATGAAGCGATTGAAACATTAAGCAAAAGCCAGCAAGAGATGAAGTGGACGAATCATCCACGCGTTTTTTTAGAGGTGGCATTAGTAAAGCTTTGCCGTCAAGAGCAGCACTCACTGTCTACATCTGAACAATTTAATTCGCTTATAAAGAAAGTAGAGCATTTAGAAGCGGAATTGCAACGTTTGAAAGAACAGGGAGTTTCTGCGACAGCGAAAGAGCCATTGTCTGCACCTACAAAAAAAGGAACAAAACCGGCTCGAACAAATAGCTATAAAACGCCAGTCGGCCGCATTTATGAAGTATTAAAACAGGCAACTCATCAAGATTTGTCATTGATTAAAAGCCATTGGGGAGAAATGCTTGATATTTTAAAAAAACAAAACAAAGTATCCCACGCGGCGTTATTGCAAGAGACAGAGCCGGTAGCGGCAAGCCCGCACGCGTTTGTGTTAAAATTTAAATATGAAATTCATTGCAAAATGGCCGCCGATAATACAAATGGTGTCAAGGAAAACTTAGAATCCATTTTATTTGATTTAACTCATCGTCGCTTTGAAATGGTCGCAGTTCCTGACGAAGAATGGGGAAAAATAAGAGAAGAATTTATTCGCGAAAAAGGAATACATCGCGAAAAAGAACAAGAGCAAGAGGATTCGCTTATTGCAGAAGCGAAGCGACTATTTGGTGAACAATTAATTGAAATTAAAGAATAAACAGGAGGAATGAAAGATGATGCGTGGAATGGGCGGAATGGGAAATATGCAAAAAATGATGAAACAAATGCAAAAAATGCAAAAAGAAATGCAAAAAGCCCAAGAAGAATTAGGAGAAAAAACAGTAGAAGGAACAGCAGGTGGCGGCATGGTGACCGTCATTGCGAACGGTCATAAACAAATTTTGGAAGTTAAAATAAAAGAAGAAGTAGTCGATCCAGAAGATATCGAAATGTTGCAAGACTTAATTTTAGCAGCTACAAACGATGCGCTAAAAAAAGCGGAGGAGCTAACAGCGGAAACAATGGGACAATTCACTAAAGGATTGAACATCCCAGGCTTATTCTAGGAGGATTTTCATGCATTATCCGGAGCCGATATCCAAATTGATTGACAGCTTTATGAAACTGCCGGGGATCGGACCAAAAACAGCGGTGCGGCTTGCGTTTTTCGTTTTGAATATGAAAGAAGATACAGTGTTGGATTTTGCAAAAGCATTAGTCAATGCGAAACGGAACTTGTCGTACTGTACGGTATGCGGACACATTACGGATAAAGATCCTTGCTATATTTGCGAAGACGAAAGGCGAGATAAAACGACGATCTGTGTCGTCCAAGATCCGAAAGATGTCATCGCGATGGAAAAAATGAAAGAATATAACGGGTTATACCACGTGCTGCACGGAGCCATTTCTCCGATGGATGGCATTGGTCCGGAAGACATTAAAATTCCTGAGTTATTAAAAAGGCTGCAAGATGAAACAGTGCAAGAAGTAATTTTAGCTACGAACCCGAATATCGAAGGGGAAGCAACTGCGATGTATATATCGCGGTTATTGAAGCCAACAGGAATTAAAATTACTAGAATTGCTCATGGATTGCCGGTCGGCGGTGATCTAGAATATGCCGACGAAGTGACGTTATCTAAAGCGCTCGAAGGCCGACGCGAGCTATAGAAATCAATTGAGGTGAGTCGCATGTTTTGGCGGCGAAAAGGATGGTTGAAAAGACAATTTGACCAACGGTTAGTCGAACAACTAGAAGCGATGAGAAACGAATGGATGAAGCAAAAAGATTTGATTGAAAAAAGTATCGAACCTTCAGAAGATGTGTTAATGGATGCGAAAATTACAGAAGCGAAATACTTTTTTCTTATTCGAGAGGCAAAACGCCGCCGTGTTACGTTAAAGAGAGCGAAATAAGCTCTCTTTTTTGTTCTTTTTTTTCGTCGCATGCATAATGTGAGAATAGTACAAGCAATAAAGAAGGGGTGGATGACATGGAGCCGAAAATAGTGATCATGCTTTTTTTATGTATGATCGTTATTTTGTTATTGGTTGGAACCCCTTTAAAACCGGTTCGTTTCATCGGTTATGGGGCTATCAAACTCATCATAGGGGCATTGTTGCTATTTGTTTTAAACGCCATCGGCAATTCTTTTAACATTCATGTTCCGGTCAATTTGTTGACATCGTCCGTATCTGGCTTTTTAGGTGTTCCTGGCGTTGTTGCTTTAATCATCATTCAAAAATATATTGTTGTGTAAAGAAGTGTTAGGTACATGTTCTTCCGTTCCATTTTTGGTGGAATGAAAGAACATTATTTTTTTAAAAAAATCGTTGACTAAGCTTTTTATGATATGTTATATTAATAAACGTCGCTGCTAATTAGTTATCCTCGAAAAAATAAAAAAGCAGTTGACATGAAATAAAGATGTATATATAATATCAAAAGTGTGAT
>NZ_JAPSMC010000090.1 GCF_026847645.1 Anoxybacillus sp. J5B_2022 | reverse complement strand
CAAAAAGTTATTCTGAAAAACTAAATAAAAAATCCTTTGTTTTGACCTTGTTAGGGTGCGAAATGTGAGTAAAAAGGTTCCGTTGACAGATCGGGAGTTTTATTTGTTTAGCTACGCGGTCATCAGCATGAACTGGGATCCGTTATTGTTATGGTTGCTTTTTAACGCCCATCGAAAATTAAATCATCGTGCACCGGTTGTCGTACCGAACGATGGCAATCGGTTGAAGCTATTTCACGATTTGGCGCATTTTATGGCGGTGCGGCGAGTCGACGGAAACAATCCATCCCAATGGTTTCCATTCAATGAAACAGTCGTTCAACGTTTGAACGATTCAGAGTATAACCCAGGTAGAAGGGTGCGCGTCGGAAAATTTTATTTTCCACATGGGTGTTACGGGTTTCGCGAATGTCCGAACTGTGGAAAATTGACGGTGTATTTAGGGGATGAGTGGAGCATTTATTCTAAGACGTTGTTCCCACCGATGATTTTGCCATCGTTATCGTTTTACCACCCACGTTCGGAAGAAGAAAAAAAAGCTTATCAAAATGGGATCCGTGACGCCATTCAATGCGTACATTGCGGGCAAATCACCCAGTCGCATCATACAGCGATGGTGATGCAAACGCAATTGAAAGAGCAACATCCGCCATTTTTAGAGGAAATTCAACGGGATATGAAAGTGGCAATCGAACATGCGAAACATATCGTTTTGCTTGGCTACTCGCTCCCAGAGGACGATTTCCTTTATCGCACGATTTTATCAGCGCGGAAAAAGGACGGTTTAGTAAAATGCTCGATCGTCAACTTTCAAGAGGGATTTCCCGACAAATGGCTTTATCGACAAGAGTGGGAAAAATACAAGCCTAAAGCTCCATTAAAAAGCTTATGTGACCGAGTAGGCAATATTTTTGGAAAAGAAAACGTTCGATTGTACGGAGCGGGAGTGCCCGCTGTGTTTCTTCGCCACGGATGCGCTTCCGAAAAAAAAGTGAAACAGCTACTTGAGTGGGGGAGTTGAATCCGTGCCTATTCGATGGCAAGGTTTCAAGTGACACCCGATGGCATCTTATTGGCGTATTCACTTGTAACGCTTAGGCTAGTTGAGCGCTAGCGCTCAACTAGCCCCATAGGTCTACAAATGTTTTTTTAAAACTGCCACAATCTCTTCGATCGTTTCTTTGTCGGCATCCGTCAACTGCCGAAACTTAAATGCAATGGACTGGGCGTTCGAGTTGATCGGTGGTCCTTCATTTTTGTCTCTGCGAAACGACGTAATCGCCTCTAAATCTTGTCTAAGTTCATTTGTCAACAATCCTCGTTCAAAGCGCCAATTGATGATATAAGGTTCTTTTTTTGTGTAATCCTTGCTTCCCTCATATTGAATAGCCCCTATGCGCTTCTTTTCTCCCGTAATCTTATCCTTCATAAACAATTGTACCGTTTGTTCCTTGTTGCTACGATACACAAGTAAACCCGCTTCCATCGACTTGTTGGCAATAAAGTTAAAAAGAGGTGTAATTGCAAAAGAGTATGGAAGCAATTTCATGTTCTCCTCTCCCTTTCTATAACTGGTTTTATAAAATTTTCGACATGATCTTATTCGCTATCGCCAAAAAATCTCCTTTTTTATCCAAAGTTACATGAAATAAAGTGAATTTTCATGTTATCGTGTACAGTTAAATGGTATAATATGTTTAAGAAGTTCCATTTTCATTGAAAGGAGCGAAAAGGTATGGATTTCGTGAGAGTCATAAAAAACAGCAATGATTTAGAAAAATTCATAGATATACCTGAAAAATTAAAAAACAGGAAAGTAGAAGTCATTATCCTTCCCTATACAGATAAAGAAGATGTAGAACAAGTGGAAAAAAAGAGCTTGAGGGGAGCGCTGTCAAAATATAAAAACGAGGTTTTGCGAGCTCAAGAAAGCGATGCTTGGTCTAAAGCCGTGGTGGATCAATATGAAAATCGTTGATGCAAACATTATCCTAAGATATTTGCTTAATGATCATGATGATTTGTCAGCGAAAGCCGCAACGATTATTGAAAATAACAAGGTGTTATTGCCGAATGAGGTAGTAGTTGAAGTCGTTTATGTTCTTGAAAAAGTGTACAGAGTAAAAAATGACGAGATATGTGATACTCTTTTAGAACTGTTTAAATACGATAATATCGACGTGGATGATATTGAAATATTAGAAGAAGCGCTCATTCTGTTTGGCAAAAGACGGCTGGACTTTGTCGATACCCTTTTATACGCCTATAATAAAGTGAAGGGATACCAGGTATATACTTTTGATAAGAAGCTAAACAAGGTACTTGAGGAATAGGTATCATTGGAATGTGGACATTGACTGTCACCATCGTCGTCTATGTAAACAAAAAGAAGTAACCGCTCTCCCGCGACCAACGGATTAAGACGGTTACTTCTTTTTGGTAATCTCTAATTCGGTTCGGTCAGTCACGCCCCGAAGTTTGTCGAAGATTGGTAGAAACAGAGAGTCACATGGCTCTTTGTTTCTTTTTTTCGCATTAAACGAGGTTTGGAATATATATATTATCTTTTGAACGCCTTTGTTCCGTTTGGAATGGGGGCGATTTTTATTTGAGGAGGAAAATGTACATGAAACGTAAAGGACAAAATTTACAAGAGTCGATGATTCAGCCCGCAAAGCGCGTGAACATTGTGAGCCTGAAGCTCGTTCGGGAGTCGAGTGTGTTGTACATGGAGCGGCGCATTCAATCGCCAAAGGATGCGTATAAGCTGTTGAAGCCGTTTCTTGCCGATGCCGATCGGGAGGTGTTTGTCGTCGTTTGTTTGGACACGAAAAACCAGCCGACCGCCATCAACGTTTGCCATGTCGGCAGCCTGAACGCTAGCATCGTGCATCCGAGGGAAGTGATGAAGGCTGCCATTCTCTCCAACTCGGCTTCCATCATCGTCGCCCATAATCATCCCAGCGGTCATTGCGAGCCGTCGAGGGAGGACATTGAGGTAACGAAACGTCTAGTAGAGGCTGGGGGAATTGTTGGCATTGATGTGCTAGACCATTTGATTGTTTGCCCTGACAGATATTTGTCGCTGAAAGAAAAAGGATATATTTGAGAGGAGTGTCAAAGATACGTTTGAAATAAACAGAAAAGCAAGCGATTAGTACCATCTCATTAGCTGTCATCTATAGCTGCATGAAATAGAGTTTACATCTTTTGAATAAACAAAAAGGAAAAAGTCAACACTTTTTATAAAAGTGGCTCTTCACATATGATATATTAAGTTTAAAAGAATAGTATGTTATTTTAAACTTATGTAAATGGTGGAAATTTGTTCTTTCATTCATTGTATAAAATCAAATTGCTTAGGTGAAAGGGGAGTGCAACGGTGATCATTAGAACAATGGAGGTTGAAAATTTTAAAAACTTTAAGCGTCGAACGTTTACATTTAATGAGCGTTTTACATTACTAGTTGGTGATAATGGAACGGGAAAAACGTCTGTATTAGAAGCATTAGGTGTTGGATTAGGTGGATTTTTAGCAGGGATTGACGGAATTGCGACGCGAAATATATATACGCAAGAAATTCGCACAGAATGGGATAAAGTGGGCGATGCAACTGTTACTTTGGAAAAGCAATTTCCATGTTCTGTCACCTGCTCGGGAGTGATACATGATAAAGAGTTCACGTGGCGTCGTTCGATTGAAACGATAAACGGAAAAACGACTCGAACGCAGGCGAAGGAAATTATTCATTACGCGAGTGAAATGCAAAAACAAATCACGCAAGAGAAAAATCATCATGTGACTCTCCCTCTAATCGCGTATCAAAGTGCAGGCAGATTGTTTTCCCAAAAGAAAAATAAATGGGTTGACCCCTTTCAACGCCAAGACTTATCAAGATTTATTGGTTACATCGATTGCTTAGAGGCAGAGTCAAACATTAAATTATTTGTCAATTGGTTAAGAAGAATGACGATGGTAAAGATTCAAAAACAGAAAAAAATAGGGGAATTAGAGGCTGTGTTAAAAGCCGTGGAAGAGTTCATGAAAGGTCTTATTGAAGACGAGGAACGTGTACGTGTTGTGTACGATTTTGAGGAAGAGGAAGTAATGGTTCATCTCGGCAAACAGTATATGCCGTTGCGTCTGATGAGTGCAGGATATCGAAGTGTCATCGGGATGGTGGCAGATTTAGCTTTTCGCATGGCGATGTTAAATCCTCAGTTCAAAGAAAATGCGGTAAAAGAAACCCCAGGGGTTGTGTTGATTGATGAAATCGATTTACATTTGCATCCTAAATGGCAATGGAGGATCGTGGAAGATTTAAAGCGGACGTTTCCGAAAGTGCAGTTTATTGCGACGACACATGCACCGATTGTCATCTCTTCTTGCCGAGAAGGCGAAATTATTCGTCTGTATGAAGAAGACGGACATATCGTAGATGAACGTCAAAGTAGTCCGTACGGTTGGCTTGTTGAAAATGTATTGACAACGATTATGGAAACATATACGAGAGTGCCTGCCATACAAGAAAAAATTGATGAAATTAAGCGCCTATATTCTAAACAAGTACGAGGAACATTAAGCGTGGAAGAAAAGCAGCGACTTGAAGCAAAGTCGAAAGAGTTATATCGCATCCTTCCAGAAAACGATCCTGCAGTCACGTTAGCTAAGTTGAGTGCCATCGGTGATGAGCTCAAGGGGATGAGCAAAGAGAAATGAAGAAAGTGACACGCACAGACATTCCCCTTAGTCTAAAAAACAATGCTGATCGATGGACGAAACAATTGTTGCAGGAAATTCAATTAAGAGGTGGATGGAGTCAAGTTCCAAAGTCGCTGCGAGAAAAATACAAGCAACCGGATGTAAAGAAAGCGTTAGAGCAGATGTATAAAGGGAAGTGTTGTTATTGCGAAAACGGCATTGGTGTCGAAAGTTATGAACAAATTGAGCACCTAAAGCCGAAATCCCTTCCACCATTTCATCACTTAACGTATGATTGGAACAACTTACATTGGTGTTGCTCAAGATGTAATCAGGCAAAAAGAGATCAGTGGAATGATAGCTATCCTATCGTTGATCCGACAACAGAGGATCCAGAGCAATACATTACGTTTGATGTAGTGACTGGCGAAGTTATTGCGCTACACCCTAGAGGGGAAACGACAATTCAACATGCGGATTTAAATAGAGAAAAACTAGTCCAAAGTAGAAATAAAGTCGGCGATTTTGTTAGGGAGCTCATTTTTCAGTTGAAAAGAACGGAAAGTCAATTAGATATTGATTTTTATAGAGGACGTATTGTGAAATTTGCAGATGAGGATGCTGAATTTTCATCGTTTATCAAACAGCTGATTAATACGTATTTATAGTACTGTAGGGGGGGCTATGTAGGTTTAGCTTGGGCACGGTGCACAGGCACCTTGCCCAGAAATCCCTAATTTTTTGGCAATTTGTCGTTGGGACAGCCCTTCTACCTCGTGCAAGATTTTGATATGATGAAATTGAGCCATCTTGATCATTCTTTTTCTCTCCCTCTGATGAAAAGTTTTGGCACCTAATCATCATAAGGGAGAATATGAAAATTGGAAATCAGGTGGCTCATTTTTTATGTGATCGAACCATTGGAAAGTGGCTCAATTTGAATTTTAAGCCACTCCGATTACATCTTTGTGAGCCACTTCAAACTTGACAAATGGTAAATCTGGAGTGTCTTGACATGGAGCCTCTAGAGGCATGACTTCAATCGAAAGGCGACACACCAAGGTGTTTCGATAGGCAACAAGCCTATCATTCCTCTCACGTAACTATTCACTCATGTACTAGTGTCATATATAAAGACACACACGTCTAGGGCATTTCCTGTACGGAAAATGCCAACGCCTAAGAAAGGATCGTGGCTAGTGACTCGCCCATCAATAGTCGATACAAGGAGTCCCAGACCGGTTTGCGATGTTTTTCAATGGTGGAAACAATGCTTCGCGTGACACAAAACGCCTCTGCGTCACTTTCTTGGCGAAAAGAACCCGAAATTTTTTGTTTCACCTTGACCATGCGCAAGTCTCGCTCCGCTTGGTTGTTATCAAAAGGTACATGTGCCTCACGCAAGAAGCGCAGCGCTTCTCCTTTCCGATTTTGCAGGCGACGGACAAACGCTTGTGCCTTTTTCACGGATGAGGAAGAAGAACGGGCATCCAACTCCTGCTGGGCGTTCACGAGTACCTGCTCATAGATCTGTTCCCATCGTTTCGCTTCGGACTCGCTTAATAAGCCGTTGGATTGTTCCACTGCTTTCTTCATCCCCAACAAGGTGTCGATCATCTTTTTGGCCCATGCGTGGCGATGCAGTTCAGCGAATTCGCGTAATTCGCGAAGATGATGGGCGTGACAAAGCGCGTGCGTCGCTTGTTGATATTTCGGGTAGACGCTATACGCATCGTACATCATCGTTCCTTTGTAACGCGGAGGGAGGCCGATTTCATCCGTAGCGATTTTGCCTCGCGAACGATGCGGAGCGAGTCGTGTATGGGTCTCGGTCGAAGCGACATGCACCCAGAAGTTTTTCCCGTTGATGCGCATACTCGTCTCATCGACATGCAAGATGGGCGAGTCGAGTAACGCCTCCTCAATGGATGGAATGGAGGAACGAATGGATTCGTACCCCCGTTGGACCATATGCACGAGCGTCCCTACGCTCATGGAGTGACCAAACCATGTTTCGATCATTTCCGCCATGCGCTCATACGGAATGAACTGGACGTGACTCCAGTATAAAGAGAGCGAAGCGAGGGTAGGGCCGTATTGCACATGATTCGTGACATGAGAAGGAAACTCCGCCTGTTGAACACGATGGCAATGTGGGCAGCACTTGATTTCCCGTTCATGTTGAGTGATTTCCATCTGCACCATAGGGATATCAAACACTTGGCGAATGTCTACTCGAAGAGGAGCGACCTGTTCCAATGAACGACGGCAGCCGTCACAACGAGTTACCCGATGAACCACACGATGATCTGGGTTCAAAACTTGGCGAAGCGTAGTTCCTTGATGCCCTGGTTGACCTCCTGGCTTTTTCTCTGATTTTTTCGAGGAGGAAGGCTTGGTCACAAACCGGTCAGAAGATGGCGGCAAATGGCTATTGGTACTGTTTTTTTATTGCGAGCTTCCAGTTCTGCGATACGTATTTTTAATTGCTCGTTTTCTTGACGTAGTTGTTGGTTTTCTTGACGTAATTGTTCCAGTTCTCGAGTAAGTTTGGCGATTGTTTGTGCTTGACGTTCCATTTTCGCTACTATACTTTCGAGTGTGAAGACCGCTTGTGAAAAATCAAAAACGGTTTTTACCATCGTGTTCACCTTCCTTTGATTTGTTGGTATCAGTATGGACAAGGAAGGTGAAACCAAAACAGGTCTCGTGAACTTTTTCTTGCAGGGGCTGAATGGTTACCCTCTCACTCCATATCAAGACGGTGTTTTTTCTGGAAATGGAGTGGCTTACGTTTTCATGAGCGAAGTGGCCCAATATTATGTGAGCGAAAACACATGTGTTTGAAAAACGCTATTTCAGCAAGCTGATTGATGATGAAAAAGGTATGTTGGAAGTAAGCCGCTACATTCACCTCAATCCTGTAGAAGCCCGCATTTAACAGGAAATTAAT
>NZ_JAPSMC010000009.1 GCF_026847645.1 Anoxybacillus sp. J5B_2022 | reverse complement strand
GTTTGCCGGTATTGCGCTCATTTTAATCGCGCTCCTTCGTTCGTTTGTTATGCCGCTATATTTAATTTTATCGCTCGTGTTAACGTATTACACATCGATGGCCGTAACGGAGTTGATTTTCGTCCGCATGCTCGGCTATGACGGCATTAACTGGGCAGTTCCGTTTTTCGCGTTTGTTATTTTAATGGCGCTTGGCATTGACTATAGCATTTTCCTCATGGACCGATTTAACGAATATAAAGACCTTTCGGTGCAAGAGGCAATGATTGCGGCGATGAAAAACATGGGGACGGTCATCATTTCTGCGGTAGTAATTTTAGGCGGGACGTTTGCAGCGATGTATCCGTCTGGTGTACTTTCGTTACTACAAATTGCGACGATTATTTTAACGGGGCTTGCGTTATATGCCTTCGTCGTGCTTCCGCTATTCGTTCCAGTTATGGTGAAAACGTTCGGAAAAGCGAACTGGTGGCCGTTTTTGAGATCATAAAGAGGATGTCCCATGATGGGGCATCCTTTCGTATATACGCACAACAAGGAAATATATGCTGTGTTTCGTTTAAGAGTAGGCGGCCTTTTGAGCCAGCCTCTTCTTGTTAACGGTTAGCGATTCGCCGCGCTTTTTCCGTATTGGCAAAGTGGAGCTTAGCGCATGATTTGAGAATCGCTTCGCCATGCGTTTGAATGAGGCGGGCGGCCACTTTGTCCACTTGCTCCCCTGCTCCTTTTGGCAACGTCATGCCGACCTTTTTGCACAACTGATCCATTTCTTGTAAAAAAATATAACGAGCGATGATCGAAGCAGCGGCCACTGCAATATGAACAGATTCTGCTTTCGGAAGGAAATGAACTTGCTCACGAACAACTTCTCTTTCCCCTTGTAAATATCGAAAATATAACTCTCGTTCAATAAATTGATCGATAATAATCGCGTCTGCCTGAATGGGGGCAAGTCGACGAACGAGGGTTCTGATTGCTTTATTATGCAATAGCGCCTTTATTTTCGTTTGCGGCATGCCACTTTGTTGCCAGTTGTTATACATGGGGTTGGCAAGGACAACCGATTCATAATCGAGGTGGTCCATCAATGCTGGCGCAAGCCGGATAATCGTATCATCCGTCAACTGCTTCGAATCTTTCACCCCTATTCGCTTCATTGTCTCGATTCGCTCTTTTGCGACGTAAGCGGCGACAACAACGATCGGACCAAAATAATCGCCTGTTCCGACTTCGTCCGATCCGATAGCCGATACTGTTGCTAAACCCGAGATAGGCGTTTCCTCTTTCGATGTTTGCGGACCGGAACGGCTATCCCACCGCTTCGCCTCTTTTTCTGCGTCTTTTCCTTGAAACAACACTTTTCCTGAACGGTAAGCGGTAATCGTGCATCCCGAAAGTTTGGCAACAAATAAAGCGCCTTGTGGAAGTTGCGGGACGATATTCGAGGCATAATGCTGTTTCATTTGACGAATCATCTGCTCTTTCGCATTGATTACGTAATTAGACAACTCTCTCACCTTCTATCAATGGGTCATATCTTTTCATTATACCAGCGTTCATGGTATGATAAACAATAGGATTTTGCGGAATGGGGAAATCATTTGGGTGAGCAACAAAAAACGCGCATTACCGTCGACATCTACGGACAGCAATACGCGATCGTCGGCACGGAAAGCTCTAGCCATATTCGGTTAGTCGCATCGATTGTCGATGATAAAATGAGAGAAATTAGTAAAAAAAACCCAACATTAGATGTAACGAAACTCGCTGTTTTAACAGCGGTTAACGTCGTTCATGAATATATTAAACTAAAAGAGGAGCACGACCGCCTCCTACAGCAGGTGAAAAAAGAGAAGGACGAGTGATGGAATGATTGACGTAGCATTGCTATTCATTCTTTTAACAGGGTTTATGATCGGTTTAAAGCGGGGCTTCATTTTGCAAGTGATTCATATGACAGGCTTCATCGTCGCTTTTTTTGTCGCTTATATGAATTACGAAAAATTAGCGCCGACGCTAAAATTATGGATCCCATATCCTTCATTTGGCGATCCGGAAACGGTAAAAATGCTGTTTGAAAGCGCCCATTTAGATGAAGCGTATTATCGCGCGATGGCGTTTGCGATTTTGTTTTTCGCGACAAAAATTGTTATGCAAATCATCGGTTCGATGCTTGATTTTGTGGCGCAACTGCCGCTTTTGCGCAGCATGAATCGCTGGGCGGGCGGTGCGCTCGGCTTTGTCGAAGTGTACTTGCTTGTCTTTTTGCTTCTTTATGTTGGGGCGCTCATTCCGATTGAAGCGGTGCAAACGAAATTACAGCACTCTTTGATGGCGAGCGTAATTGTTAAACATACTCCGTTTTTATCCGATATGCTCAAACATTTATGGATCCGTTATATGGCATAGTTGCTTCTCTATGTACGTAGAGAAGTTTTTTTGTACTTTTGCCCAAAAACTTGTATCATTTTTCGTAGTGGATCGTATGTACAACTACTAGTGGCGAAAAAGCTGATTACGGAATTTGTTAACTAAAGAGGTGACATCATTGCATACACGGGTTTTGAACGTATTAGAATTTAGCAAAGTGAAAGCGCAATTAATAGAGCATGCTTCTTCATCGTTAGGAAAAGAAAAAATAGAAAAGCTTGTTCCGTCGAGCGATTTTGCTGACGTAATCAAATGGCTTGAAGAAACCGACGAAGCAGTTACTGCGCTACGGTTGCGCGGTCACGCCCCACTCGGAGGCATTTTTGATATTCGACCAAGCGTCAAGCGAGCGAAAATCGGCAGCGTACTTAGCCCACATGAACTGCTTGATATTGCTAGCACGATTTATGCGAGCCGGCAAATGAAAACGTTTATCGAGTCATTGCAAGAGGAAAAAACCGAGCTTCCGCATTTGTTGCAATACGTCGAGCAAATTGTCACGTTGCCGGAGCTGGAGCAAACGATTAAACAATGCATTGATGATTACGGCGAAGTGCTCGACCATGCGAGCGACAGGCTGCGTTCCATCCGCCAACAATTGCGGAATACGGAAGCGAGAGTGCGCGAAAAGCTAGAACATATCGTTCGTTCTTCTTCGGCACAAAAAATGTTATCGGATGCGATTATTACGATTCGCAACGACCGCTACGTCATTCCGGTCAAACAAGAATATCGCCACGCATACGGCGGCATTGTACACGATCAATCGTCTTCCGGTGCGACATTATTTATCGAGCCGCAAGTCGTCGTCGATTTAAACAACCAACTGCAAGAAGCGCGGGTAAAAGAAAAACAAGAAATCGAGCGCATTTTAACGGAATTGACGAAAAAAGTAGCGGAACATGCTGATGTACTTCTCGTCAACGTCGACGTCTTAGCTGAGTTAGATTTCATTTTTACAAAAGCGAAATATGCGAAAAAACTAAATGCGACGAAGCCGAACATGAACAACGAAGGTTATATTCGTCTCTTGAAAGCACGGCATCCGCTCATTGATCCGAATGTCGTCGTGCCAAACGATATCGAACTTGGAAAAGATTATACAACGATCGTCATTACCGGTCCGAATACAGGCGGGAAGACGGTCACGCTAAAAACAATCGGATTGTTGACGCTGATGGCGCAAGCCGGCCTCTTTATTCCGGCTCTGGACGGTTCTGAGCTCGCAGTATTTCGTTCCGTGTATGCGGATATCGGTGACGAACAATCGATTGAGCAAAGTTTAAGTACGTTTTCATCGCACATGGTGAACATCGTCGAGATTTTGCGCCATGTCGACCATGAAAGTCTCGTTTTGTTCGACGAATTAGGGGCGGGAACTGATCCGCAAGAAGGAGCAGCGCTCGCTATCGCGATTTTAGACGAAGTGCATGAGCGCGGAGCACGGGTTGTAGCGACGACGCACTATCCGGAATTAAAAGCGTACGGATACAACCGCCGCGGTGTCATCAATGCGAGCGTTGAATTCGACGTCGATACGCTAAGCCCGACGTATAAGCTATTGATCGGCGTGCCGGGACGAAGCAATGCGTTTGAAATATCAAAACGGCTCGGCTTAGATGAGCGGATAATCGAAAGAGCGAAATCACAAATTAGCGTCGAAAGCAACAAAGTAGAAAATATGATCGCCTCACTCGAGCAAAGCAAGCGCCAAGCGGAAGAAGAACAGAAAAAAGCGGAAGGAGCGCGCAAAGAAGCGGAACGGCTTCGCCGCGAATGGGAGCAAAAATGGGAAGAATTAAACGAAAAAAAGGACGAACTTCTCGACGAAGCAAAGCGAAAAGCGGCAGAAACGATGAAAGCAGCGCAGCGGGAAGCGGAAGAAGTCATTCGCGAATTGCGCCAGCTGCAAAAAGAAAAGCTTGCTGAAATTAAAGAACATGAATTAATCGCAGCGAAAAAGCGGCTCGAAGATGCGACACCGGTAATGGATAAAAAGGGAAAGCAAACGAAAGCGAGTAAAGCGCATGAATTCCGTCAAGGAGATGAAGTACGCGTCATTCATTTGAACCAAAAAGGGTATTTGTTGGAGAAAGTGTCGGACGATGAATGGCAAGTACAGCTTGGCATTTTAAAAATGAAAATAAACGAACGAGATCTTGAATATATTGGTAGTCCGAAAATAACAGAAACGAAGCCGTTAGCTACTGTAAAAGGAAAAGACTATCACGTTAGTTTAGAACTTGATTTGCGCGGCGAGCGGTACGAAGATGCGATTGCCCGCGTCGAAAAATATATTGATGATGCACTGCTCGCTGGCTATCCGCGCGTATCGATCATCCACGGCAAAGGAACAGGGGCGCTTCGCAAAGGCGTGCAAGAATTTTTGAAAAAACACCGTTCGGTGAAAAACATTCGTTTCGGGGAAGCGACAGAGGGCGGCATCGGTGTCACGATTGTCGAATTGAAATAATAAGGGGCGAAGGCGATGAACTCCTTTTGGGAGAATGAAATAGTGAGAATTGCTGCGAATTTTAGCGTTGCAGTATTATGCATGGTTGTCTTTTTAACAATATTTGAACTCGTCACGAAATATAAAAATTGGGACGAAATTCAAAAAGGCAATGTTGCAGTGGCGATGGCGACGGGCGGAAAAATTTTTGGCATCGCGAACATTTTCCGTTATGCCATCAGCCATCACGAATCGCTTCTTTCGATGATCGGTTGGGGAGTGTACGGATTTGTTTTATTGCTCATTGCCTACTTTATTTACGAATTTCTAACTCCGAAATTTAACATTGATCAAGAAATCGCCAACGATAACCGCGCCGTCGGGCTCATTTCGATGGTCATTTCGATCGGGTTATCCTTTGTGATCGGCGAAAGCATTCGATAGAATGGAGAGTTTAAGATGGAAACGTTAGCGAAAGTATTGTTTGTATTATGCGGAGTGTTTTTAACCATCGGCATCATCTATTGGCTGTTTTTCACTTAAGAGCGTCTTGCAGATTGCAGGCGCTTATTTTTTTTAGTGTAAATTTTCAAAAAATATAATAAAATAAAAAATAAATCGTCAGAATTATCAAAACGGAGGAGATGCTATGGAAAAACGTTGGCTTGTCCATTATCCGCCACAAATCCCGCATCATATTGATTATCCGCCGAAACGATTGCCAGATTATTTGCATGAAACGGCCATGCAGTTCGGTTCAAAAGAGGCAATTGATTTTCTAGGAAAACGTGTAACGTTCCAACAGCTTTACGAGCAGTCGTTGAAACTCGCCAACTATCTCATCGAGCTTGGCTTACAAAAAGGAGACCGCGTTTCGATTATGTTGCCGAATTGCCCGCAAGCGGTGATCAGCTATTATGGGGTGTTAATGGCTGGCGGCATCGTCGTTCAAACGAATCCGCTTTATACGGAGCGGGAACTTGAGCATCAATTGAATGATAGCGGTGCGGTTGTGCTGATTACATTAGATTTGCTTTATCCGAAAATAGCGAAAGTAAAAGCGCGGACATCTCTCAAGCATCTTATCGTGACTAGTATTCAAGATTATTTGCCGTTCGTAAAAAAATTGCTCTACCCATTTGTCCAAAAAAAGCAAAACCAGCCGCTCGTTCACATCGAAGAACGGGATGACCAACATTTGTTCAAACGGATTATGGCCTCAGCAATAGCGAAAGAAATCAACGTGGAGGTCGATCCTGTGGAGGATGTGGCATTGCTGCAATATACAGGCGGAACGACCGGATTTCCGAAGGCGGCGATGTTGACACACCGAAATTTAATCGCGAATACGTTAATGTGCGCTCATTGGATGTACCGTTGCCAAAAAGGGGAAGAAGTCATTTTAGGTGTACTGCCGTTTTTCCACGTGTACGGCATGACAACGATTATGAATTTATCGATTATGCAAGCGTATAAAATGATTTTATTGCCAAAATTTGATGTCGAAACCGTCTTAAAAACGATTGAAAAGAAAAAACCAACGTTATTTCCAGGGGCACCAACGATGTATATTGCGCTTTTAAACCATCCAAACTTAGTAAACTATGATTTATCATCGATTAAAGTATGTATTAGCGGCTCCGCTCCGCTTCCTGTGGAAGTGCAGCAAAAGTTTGAACAAATCACGGGCGGAAAATTGATTGAAGGCTACGGATTAACGGAGGCATCTCCAGTGACCCACTCTAACTTTCTATGGGACGGAGAGCGAGTAAAAGGAAGCATTGGCGTTCCGTGGCCGGATACGGAGGCGAAAATTGTGTCACTCGAAACGGGAGAAGAAGCAAACATTAATGAAATTGGCGAACTAGTTGTCCGCGGTCCGCAAGTCATGAAAGGATATTGGAATCAGCCGTTTGAAACGGAAAGCGTATTGCGCGATGGCTGGTTATATACCGGCGATATGGGATATATGGATGAACGAGGATATTTCTTCATCGTCGATCGGAAAAAAGATATGATTATTGCTAGCGGCTACAACATTTACCCGCGCGAAGTAGAAGAAGTGCTATACGAACATCCGAAAGTGCAAGAAGCCGTTGTGATCGGTGTTCCGGATGAATATCGCGGTGAAACAGTGAAAGCGTTTATCGTGCTAAAAGATGGGGAGCAGTGCGTAGAGGAAGAACTTGACCAATTTATGCGAAGCCGTCTCGCTGCCTATAAAGTGCCACGCATCTATGAATTTCGTAAAGAATTGCCGAAGACGGCCGTCGGAAAAATTTTGCGCCGCGTGCTAGCAGAAGAAGAAAACAAGAAAAAATAAAATCATTTGTCTATCATTCTTTCGCTAAATGGGCGATTTTTTATCTTGACAAACAGAAGGGAGAATTTTTAAAATAAAAATATGAATGATTATTCATTCATATTTGAAAAAGGGGAATGCGTGTTGAAACGGAATAAACCAAAATTTATGCAAATTATCGAAGCAGCAGTAGTCGTGATTGCTGAAAATGGCTATCATCAGGCGCAAGTATCGAAAATTGCGAAACAAGCAGGAGTAGCGGACGGGACGATTTATTTATATTTCAAAAATAAAGAAGATATTCTCGTTTCGCTTTTTCAAGAAAAAATGGGATCGTTTATTGAAAAAATCCAAGAAGAAATAGCAGGAATTTCAAGCGCTTCAGAGAAGTTATACGTATTAGTAAAAAAACATTTTGAACTTTTATCAGCGGACCGCCACTTAGCGATCGTGACCCAGCTTGAACTGCGGCAATCTAATAAAGAACTTCGTTTGCGAATTAATGAAGTGTTGAAAGGATACTTGAAAATAATGGAACAAATTGTGAGAGAAGGGATTGAAGCAGGGGAGTTTCGCCGCGATCTCGATGTTCGTCTTGCAAGGCAAATGATTTTCGGGACGATTGACGAAACGGTGACGACATGGGTCATGAATGACCAGAAATATGACTTAGTCGCTTTGGCGAAGCCGGTGCATGAACTGTTGATAAGAGGCTGTTCAGCCTCTTGATTTTATAAAGGGGAGAGGAAAAAATGGAATTTTTCAAGGTGCATACGGAGGGGGTTGTGGCGACAGTCGCCTTTTCGCGGCCTCCGGCTAATGCTTTATCTTCCGCTGTTTTGAAAGAGCTTTCATCGTTGCTCGATGAACTAAAAGACGATGAACAAGTTCGCACTATCCTCCTTCATGGCGAAGGAAGATTTTTCTCAGCGGGAGCAGACATTAAAGAATTTACGTCTGTTTCTTCCAGCGACGAAGCTGCCGCGTTGGCACGTGCTGGTCAGCAAGTGATGGAGAAGCTCGAACAATTTCCGAAGCCGGTCATTGCAGCAATTCACGGTGCTGCTTTAGGTGGAGGATTGGAGTTGGCGATGGGATGCCATATTCGCATTGTCGCTGAAAATGCGAAGTTAGGATTGCCGGAGCTGCAGCTTGGTATCATCCCAGGATTCGCAGGGACTCAGCGTTTAATGCGCTATGTTGGCTTTGGTAAAGCATTAGAGATGATGTGGACGAGCGAGCCAATTACTGGAACAGAAGCGGTTCAGTGGGGGCTTGCGAACAAAGCTGTACCAGAAGAGAAGCTGTTAGAAGAAGCGAAAGCGTTAGCAAATAAAATCGCACAAAAAAGCCCTGTTTCCGTGCAGGCGACGATTGAGTTGCTTCATGCGGCGAAAACACGATCATTCCATGAAGCGGTGGAGCAGGAAGCGACCTTGTTTGGCAAAGTGTTTATGTCAGAAGATGCGAAAGAAGGCGTGCAAGCGTTTATCGAAAAACGGCCGGCGCAATTTCGTGGAAAATAAAGCGGTTATTTTTGTCTGTAATTAACAGAATGTTTTAAACTAAACAAATGTTTGATAAACATAAGGAGGGGTTCCGATGAACATTTTCGTTTTAATGAAGCGCACGTTTGATACAGAAGAAAAAATTATCATCAACAACGGCAAAGTGAATGAAGAGGGCGCTGAATTTATTATTAACCCGTACGATGAATACGCCATTGAAGAAGCGATTCAAGTGCGTGACAAACTAGGTGGCGAAGTAACGGTCGTTACAGTCGGCAACGAAGATGCGGAGAAAGAATTGCGCACCGCGCTGGCGATGGGGTGCGATAAAGCAGTACTCATCAATATTGAAGACGATGTCGAAGAAAGCGATCAATATACAACGGCGAAAGTATTAGCGGAATATTTAAAAGATAAAGAACCGCATTTAATTTTAGCAGGAAACGTCGCGATTGATGGCGGCTCTGGCCAAGTTGGTCCGCGCGTAGCAGAAATGCTTGGTATCCCGTATGTCACGACGATTACGAAGCTCGACATTGACGGCGACAAAGTAACGGTTGTTCGCGATGTCGAAGGGGACGAAGAAGTCATTGAAGCGTCGCTACCACTATTAGTCACAGCGCAACAAGGATTAAACGAGCCGCGTTATCCTTCGCTTCCAGGCATTATGAAAGCGAAAAAGAAACCGCTCGATGAAGTAGAATTGGATGATTTAGATTTAGACGAGGACGATGTCGAAGCAAAAACGAAAACAGTAGAAATTTTCTTGCCACCGAAAAAAGAAGCAGGGAAAATTTTACAAGGTGAACTCACAGACCAAGTAAAAGAGCTTGTCACGCTGTTGCGTACGGAAGCGAAAGTCATTTAACGAAGAGAAAAACGATTATTTATCGGGGGGACGGAACATGACACGAAAAGTGATCTCATTAGCGGAAATCCGTGACGGATCGTTAAGAAACGTATCATTTGAAGCAATTGCGGCAGCGAAAACGATCGCTCAAGGCGGAGAAGTAGTAGCGGTATTAGTAGGAGAAAGCGTGCAGTCGTATGCGAACGAATTAATTGCGTACGGGGCAGACCGTGTAGTCGTTGTTGAACACGCACAACTGAAAACGTATACACCAGACGGATACGGCCAAGCGTTAATGGCGGTAGTCGAAGCAGAAAAACCAGAAGGCATCGTATTTGGCCATACCGCATTAGGAAAAGATTTATCGCCAAAATTAGCGACGAAATTAAACGCTGGCCTTGTTTCTGACGTCGTCGCCATTGAAGAAAAAGACGGTGAGTTATTATTTACTCGTCCAATTTATTCTGGAAAAGCGTTTGAGAAAAAAATCGTGAACGACGGTCTTGTTTTTGTAACGGTTCGTCCAAACAATATTCCAGCGCTTTCTCGCGACGATGCTCGGTCTGGCGATGTAACAAGCCTTTCAGTCGATATTAAAGATTTGCGCACAATCGTCAAAGAAATTGTCCGCAAAACAGCGGAAGGCGTGGACTTATCCGAAGCAAAAGTCATTGTTGCTGGTGGGCGTGGGGTGAAAAGCGCAGAAGGATTCAAACCGCTACAAGAATTGGCGGACGTGTTAGGCGGTGCGGTCGGAGCTTCGCGCGGCGCGTGCGATGCTGGATATTGCGACTATTCGTTGCAAATCGGGCAAACAGGAAAAGTCGTCACACCAGATTTATATATCGCGTGCGGCATTTCTGGTGCGATCCAACATTTAGCCGGCATGTCAAACTCGAAAGTAATTGTCGCGATTAACAAAGATCCAGAAGCGAATATTTTCAAAGTCGCAGATTACGGCATTGTTGGCGATTTATTTGAAGTCGTACCGCTATTAACTGAGGAATTTAAAAAGCTTAAAGTGCATTCATAAATATAGGCAAAAACGGGCAAAGCGAGTGCGTCTTTGCTCGTTTTCTTGTTATAATTATTGGATAAAAGTAAATATTAGAACTGAGGCAAAAAGTTAGCACCTTTCGCGATAAAGTGATATACTTTGCTTACATGAGTAATTGATAGGAGGAATGGAAAATGGCAATTGTCAATGCGACTGACCAAACATTCGCAGCAGAAACGAGCACAGGAGTCACGTTAGTGGATTTCTGGGCACCTTGGTGCGGACCTTGCCGCATGATTGCGCCTGTGTTAGAAGAAATCGACCAAGAAATGGGCGACAAAGTAAAAATTGTGAAAGTCAATGTCGACGAAAACCAAGAAACAGCAGGGAAGTTTGGCGTGATGAGCATCCCGACGCTTCTCGTCTTTAAAAACGGCGAAGCAGTCGACAAGACGATCGGGTATCAACCGAAAGAAGCGCTTGTCAGCTTGTTAAACAAACATTTATAATGAATCCGAAACAGTCCAGAATTTTCTGGGCTGTTTTTTGTCGTTTTCTATTGACAGTGAGAATCGTTCTCTATATAATCATGATCGTGAATGAAAATCGTTATCACATATTGGGTTAAGGGGGATACATAATGAAAAAGCGGCATTTAAAAGCAGTATTTGCGATGTTTTTACTAGCGGGGGGCGTATTGGCAGGCTGCAGTAATACAGAAAAAACAGCAACAACCGAGAAAAAGGAAGAAACGAAGACAGAAAAAACAAAACAAGTAGAAGAAGAAAAACAAGAAATCAACTACGGTGAAGCGTTTAAAGAAGCGGTAACAGAACTTGCGAAAGCAAAAGAAGGACAAAATGTTGATTTTGATAAAGTCATGACCATTTATACGACAAAATTGCAGCCACTTGTGCAAAAACGCGATGCAGAATTGCAAGAAACGATCGATCAGCATATTACAACAGTGTTGAATGCAGGAAAAGACGGATCGATGGATAAAGTAGTTGTAGAGCAAATTTTCGACAAGTTAATGCAAAAAGTGTTTTATACAACGATTAAACAAGAATTTGCTGAGATTGAAGAAAATTGGGACAATAAAGACGCTGTCAAAGAAGAGGTAGAAGAGGCAAAAGAATTTTATAAAATTTTGCAGTCAACGGTGGAAAAGCGGGATGCAGCCTACGGAACAACGTTAGTAGATACCATTAACGGTGGATTTTCAGAAATTGAAAGCGCAGTGGAAAAAGGAGACACTTTAGCCTTTGCATTTGGTAAACAAGTCATCGATAAAACGCTTATGAAAACTTTTTATTTAGCAACAGGCGCTCTTCCTTACGGTTACGCAACAAAAGCGGCGGCGGAAGCGAAAAAAAATGCAGAAGAAGCAAAAGTAGAGCAGGCGGAAGGCTGGGCATTTTATCAATCAATTTATCCATACATGAAAAAATATGCGGCGGCAGAAGCGGATTACATCCTCAAACAATTTGATTTACAAACAGACGTCAAAACGTTAGATCCAGAGGCTATCAATAAAGCGTTTGTTCGCGGTTTGACAAAAGTGGCGCTCAATGAATATGAAGAAAGCGAAGAAAATTTGGGTCAAGATAAATCAGCAGTGACAGCGCTTGAAGGAGCTTTATTTATTGACATGATCGGAAGCGACATCAAAACATTATTAGGCGATCAAGCGTTTACCACATTAAACGATCAAGCGCAAAAATATTTAGAAGCAGCAAAAGCGAAAAACAAAGAAGAAGGCGAGAAGCTTCTTTCACAAATTAGAGCTACACTACAAACGGTGATTGAAAAAGCGAAATAATCTAATCGAAGCGAAAAACCTTGTTACGCCACAAGGTTTTTCGCTTTTCAAAATGTCGTGTTTTTGTCATTGTCATTATGGTACGATTAGTGAGGAATAAATTGCAACGAGGTGGAGTCATTGAAAATTTTAGTGACAGGCGGTGCCGGATTTATCGGTAGCCATCTTGTGTCGAGCCTTCTTGCGCGTGGATATGATGTGGCGGTTATCGACTGTTTTCACCCTTATTATTCAGTGGAGCGGAAACGAAAACAATTCCATGCGCTGATCGGTGGACATGACGTATGCGTTTATGAAACGAATTTATTGGAAGCGGAAAAAGTAGAACAGATTTTTCAGCAATATCAACCGGACGTTGTCTATCATTTAGCGGCGTTGCCTGGCGTTCCGAATTCGTTAATGCAGCCGCTTGAGTATGTCGATTACGACATTAAAGCGACAATCAACGTGCTAAAGGCAACAGGGAAAGCAGGCGTAAAACACGTGTTGTTTGCGTCTTCCTCTTCTGTCTACGGAGATGTAGGAGAGATGCCGTTGAAAGAAGAAATGGCCATCGGAAGAGTCGTTTCTCCGTATGCAGCCGCGAAATACGGTGCGGAGTCGTTTTGCTATGCGTATGCCCATTTGTTTGGCTATCAATTAACGATTTTCCGCTATTTTACCGTTTATGGTCCGTGGGGGCGCCCGGATATGGCGATCAGCCAATTTATTCGTCGATTGTTGCGTAAAGAAGCAATTACGGTATACGGAACAAACACCGCACGTGATTATACGTATGTAGACGATATTGTCAATGGAATGATTTCTGCATTACAGCGAAACGGAAGCAATGATGTCTTTAATTTAGGGGCGGGTCGCCCGATTACGATGGAAAAGCTATTAGAGCGGTTGCAAATACATTTTCCAGGAATGAAAGTACATTACGCCTCCGAACGGGCTGGAGATGTGCAGGCGACGTGGGCGGACATTACAAAGGCGCAACAAGCATTTGGATACAAACCAACAGTAACGTTTGAAGAAGGACTAGAGAGAACGATCGAGTGGGCAAAAAGGCACGAAAAATGATGATGGATCTGGCGAAAATGGAAAGGAGTGAGAAACGATGAAAAAAGCATCAACGTTTGAAAAAGTGGCCGCTCGCTGCTGGAATTTGCTCAATGAAGGGAAGCCGTTTACGCCAATTTTTGTCGTGGGGACGATGCTATTGTATCATTTGCCTGACTTGGGGCAGCCAGATCATGTGAAATCGATTGTTTTTAGTTTTTTATTCGTTTTGCCGCTTTTTATGATCTATTATATATATGATTATCCACTATTTTTACGAAATTATTTATGGATCCCGTACATTGCCTTTTTAATCATTTGGTCATTTGTTGATATGAAGTTGTTTTTATTAGCGGTAGGGTTGTATTTTTTCTTCACCGTCTTTTTTTGGGGGACGCTTTATTATCATTTACGTATTGGCACGACGTGGTGGAATTTTACCCGCTTTTGGAAGCTGGTGTTAAAAAATAGCGATTCGACAAGCGGAAATGCGCAGGAGCAGGTGCCTAAATTTTTGCTTTTATTGTCGTTATGGCAATATAACTATGGGCAGATAGAACATGGGCGACAGTCAATCCCGATTGATCAGCTAGTGATCTACTATGCGTCTGTTTTTTTATTCTCATGGATTCTCCACAAACATTTATTTGATTGGAAGCCGAAAGTGATTTCAACTTATACGAATAATGTTGCTGTCCCAAAAAAGGCGATCAACGAAAAAGTCATTGTGATCGTCATTGACGGAATGCGCAAAGATCGCTTTGAACAAGCGAAGGCGCCGTTTTTAAAATCGTTGCGGCAAAACGGAACGGAATTTACACAAATGGAAACGGTGTATCCAGCCCGTACCGTCGTTTGCTTTACGTCGATGTTCACCGGCACGTATCCATTTGAACACGGCATTCGCTCCAATATGGTGTGGAAGCTTGGAATTAAAGTAGAAAGCATTTTTGACTCGTTACGGAAAGTGGGGAAAACCGGGCGATTACTTGGTATCGCCCATCTTGTCGATTCGTTCGGCGAGGACGTCGAAACGGTAACGGCTGTTATGCATAACGATGTCGCCGATCGAAATATTATCGAACGAGCAAAGCTCATCATGAAGGAACAAGATCCCGATTTATTGATCGTTCAGTTGATTGCGACCGATCAAACCGGTCATAGCCGCGGCGTATTATACGACGAATATGTGCAAAAAATTGAAGAGGCAGACGCCTTAATTAAAGAATACGTCGAATGGCTTGAAGCACAAGGGAAATTGCACCATGCGACGCTAATCGTCTGCGCGGATCACGGCCAGTCAGACGGAATTGGCGGGCATGGCCATTTAGATGAAGGTGAGCGCTATGTGCCATTTTTTATGTACGGTCCTGCCATAGAACGCGGAAAGCGGGTTGACGAGAAAAAAAGTCTTGTGTCGCTCGCCCCGACGATTGCCTATTTATTAGGGGCGCCGTATCCGAGCCATAGCCGCGGCCCTGTATTAACGGAAGCGATACGAAAGAAGGGAAACGATGAAGAAGCAGAAAGTGATCGTCTTTTTACCAGCGTATAACGAAGAACAATCCATCGGAGAGGTCATTCGAAACATTCCGCGCCATTTCCATCCATACGTAGAAGTAAAGGTGTTAGTGATTGATGATGGTTCTACCGATCGGACGGTGGAAGTAGCGCGAAACGCAGGGGCGGATTATGTGTATCGAATGGAGAAAAACAGCGGGCTTGGTGCTGCCGTAAGACAAGGGTTGAGGGAATGCCTTCGCCTTGGCGCCGACATCGGCGTAATGATCGATGCGGATAACGAATATCCCGCGGAGCAAATTCCGGATTTGCTTGTGCCCATTTTCAAAGGAGAAGCGGACTATACGATGGGATCGCGGTTTCTTGGAGAAATTCGCGGCATGAAATGGCATCGTCGTCTCGGCAATTATTGTTTTACGTTGTTGCAATCGCTTTTATTGCGGATGTGGATTTACGACGGCCAGTCGGGAATGCGTGCGTTTTCTCGCCAGGCGATGGAACATGCAGACATTATTCATGACTACAATTATGCGCAAGTGTTGACGTTAAATTTAGTGCGAAAAGGGTTTCGGATGAAGGAAGTGCCGATTCGTTACAAAGTGCGGACAACGGGTCAATCGTTTATTAAGTTTGGGGCGTATATGACCGCGGTGCTCCCAGCCATTTGGCAAGAAATGAAACGGCCGATTCAAAGGGTAGAAGTTGACCGCCATGCCCATGTGCTGCCTAATGTGGACGAAAAAGAAACGTTTTTAAGAGCAACTTAAGGATAGAGAGAACTTCTATCCTTATTGTTTCTCTATTGACAAAAAAGATGATAATCATTATCATTGAATATGTAGGAGGGGACGTTACTATGAAACGATTACGTTTATTTTTTTCTTTATCATTGATACTCATTATCACTTATATACCAATGACCGCTTTTGCTTATTCGTACGGTGATCCGAATGAAGAAAAAGTGGCAGAAGTATATAAACAAATGGTCGAAAAGCTGAATCAAAATCCGCCAAACTTTGCCGAGGCGAAAACCATTTTTGAAACGGTGAAAGAAGAACTTGATATGCATATGGGAAAAGAGCCGGCTGAAGCTGTGTTGAAGGCCATTGACGCAAAAGATAAAAAGGCCGTATTGGAAGATATGAAAAAAATTTTAGTGTTAAATATTTCCCGGCGGCTTGAAAACATTGAGAATAATTTTGATCAATACGACACGAGCAAACGTTTATTAGCGAAAGCTTTTGCTACATACGAAGCTCTCTCCCCTTCTGTTCAGGCGAAAGATGCCGAACTTGACAAACAGATGAAAAACGAATTTGACAACGCGTTGCAGTCGTTAGGAAATCCGGGGTTGTTTGGCGTCGGTAAAAAACAATCTAACATCGAACAATTTAAGAAAAGTAAAGAGGCAATTTTAACATCGCTACAAAAACAGTTTGGCTTAAAAAGCTTGAAGGTCGGACATTTTTCCGAAAGTGTAACCGAAAAACCGGAAGCCGTGCAGAAAAAAGAATGGACCGATTTGTCAAAATGGAAAAACTGGATTCCGATTGCGGTTTTAGTCGTAGCAATTGCGGGGGTTGCTGTCTATTCGTTGCGAAGAAAACGCCATTAACCGTTTAGAAAGGGGAGCGTACGATGGAAGTTCAGGCGCTGTTAATTACGTTTCGAGAAGTGTTAGAAGCTTTGCTTATCGTCGGGATTATTACGTCTTATTTAAAGCGGGTCAACCATACGAAATATACGAAATACGTATGGCTTGGCGCCGGATTGGCGGTTGTAGCAAGCGTCGGAGTGGCGCTTCTTTTCCAAGTCGTGTTTACTGGTTTTGCAGCGATGGGAAGCGAGATGTATTTAAAAATTTCAATTATGTTCATTTCAACGATTTTGCTGACGCAAATGGTGTTTTGGATGGCGGAACATAGTCGGGATATGAAAAAAAACGTCGAAGGAAAAATGGATCGCTTTATTACGACCGGAAACGTCATTGGCATGGTCATTCACTCGTTTTTAGTCGTGCTTCGTGAAGGAGTCGAAACGGTCTTTTTCTTTGCGGCGATTACCGGTGGAAACATCGGCGCAGCGATGCAGGGCTGGGGCGCCATTACCGGTGTAGTGATTGCGGCATTAGTAAGTTACGTCTTTTTCAAAGGAACGATGCGTGTACCGTTAAAAACGTTTTTTAAAGTGACTGGCGCGTTTATTATTTTGATTGCTGCTGGTCTATTAGTTCAAGGGATTTCTATGTTGCAAGATTTAAACATCATTGGAAGCGTGATGCCGCGTGTGTACGATTTAACATGGCTGTTGCCGGAACACCCGATTGATTATGACCATTATTTGCGCGATCAAGGAGTCGCACCATTGTTATCCGGAGATGTGGGTGTCTTTTTGAAAGCGTTGTTCGGCTATTCGTCCATGCCGTCGCTGGAAGAAGTGATTGCGTATATTGGCTATTTTGTCGTCATTTATTTGCTCATTAACAGTCGTCATGCCAAAAACACCAAAAAAACAGAGCAGGAAAACGCAAATGCTCAAGCGCCTAAACCGAAAACAAAACACGTCATTTAAGTACAAGGCAAGGGCTGTCTTGTACTTTTTCGCTTATAAGGGTGGGAATGATGCGTAAATATTTTCTGGGAAATCATCGATATATGTCGTATTTTGGATTAGGAGTGCTTTTTTTGTTGTTTTTCGCAGAAATTAAATATGCAAGTCCGTATGCTGCGTCATGGGATCAAGTCGATTTTGCCCTTGCGTTAGATCGGTACGATTTATTGGCGATGCAACCCCATTTTCCAGGATACCCTTATTTTATTTTGGGCGGGATGCTCGTTCATGCGTTTGTGGAAAATCCGGCTAAAGCATTGTCCATTTTTAATGTGTTCATGCTATGGTCGGCGTCGATCCCGATGTTTTTACTAGCCAAAAAGTATGGGGCAAAAGAGGTGGCATGGCTCATTACCGTTCTCATTCAATCAGCGAGTTACGTCGTGTTGATCAGCAGTCAACCGATGTCAGAAGGGACGGCATTATCCGTTTTATGGTGGTATGTGTGGGCGGTGGAACGGGCACGGGAACACAAAACGTGGCGTTCTCATCTGCTCGCGCTTTTCTTTTTCGGTCTTTTGCTCGGGATCCGGCTTTCATATGTCCCGTTTGTCGTTGCCCTTTTCTTTTTATGGTACGAAGATTGGAAGGAGCATCGCAGCCTTCATCGCTTGTTTGGCTTCGTGCTGGTCGCAACGGCATTTCAGCTCGTTTGGGTGATGGGAGTGGCGTTGACGGAAGGGAGTATATCGGGTTTTTTGAAATTGGCGCTATCTTTTACAAACGGACATTTTCAAGAGTGGGGCGGAACGGTATCGAGCGACGATGGATCGCTTTGGCAACGAATGATTCGTTTTTTGTTTTATAATGTGATTTGGGTCGGAATTGCCAACCGCTCGGTCGTGTTGCTCGTTTTATATGGATGGATGTTCATTTCATCTGTTCGCTCTATCAATCGGTTCCCGCGCTTGTTTCTAGCTGCTGCGTGTGCTTATGCGCTTTGGGCGCTGTTTGCGCAAAATATTGATAAGCCGCGTCATATCATTCCACTCGTGCATTTTGCGTTGTTTTATGTCTCGTTTCACTATTTGGCGCGAAACGAATCTCCATATAGACGACTATTCATTAGCGGGGTTGTCATTGTACAGTTGGTAGTCGGCATCGCCCATATTCGTGAACAGGCGTTACAGTTGCCAGCGACGTATCAATTAGCATATGATTTACAAAAGAAAGACGAATCGTTTGTTTTATACACATGGGAAGAAGCGAGGGTGCTCGACTATCTTGGCGTCGCGTTTCCGTACCAAGAAGCATTGAATTTTTCATTTTTTTTACAGCACCGCGCTAACTATCAACACGCGAAAATTTACTTGACTGATCATGTTGTTCAAGGATTTCGCGCGCAAGGAGTGCCGCTTGCTGGCCATTTGCGAAAAATAAAAACGTATTATTCTAGTACGCTGGCCGACCCTGTGTATGGTAACATTACGTTGTACGAGTGGATAGACTAAACAGTGGAGTGGTTATGATGCATGATCACTTAAAAGAAAAGCTGGCTGTTTTGCCGGAACAGCCTGGCTGTTATTTGATGAAAGATAAAAACGGAACGGTCATTTATGTAGGGAAGGCAAAAGTATTAAAAAACCGAGTGCGTTCGTATTTTACCGGAACGCACGATGGGAAAACGTTGCGCCTTGTCAACGAAATTGCCGATTTTGAATACATTGTGACTTCCTCCAACATCGAAGCGCTTATTTTAGAAATGAATTTAATTAAAAAATACGATCCGAAATATAATGTCATGTTAAAAGATGACAAAAGCTATCCGTTTATTAAAATTACCGCGGAACAACATCCACGCTTGATTATCACAAGAAAAGTGCAAAAAGACCGCGGCAAATATTTCGGACCGTATCCGAACGTCCAAGCAGCGAAGGAAACGAAAAAACTGTTAGACCGTATTTATCCGCTGCGCAAATGCGAATCCATCCCGAATCGGGTATGCCTGTATCATCATATGGGTCAATGCTTAGCGCCGTGCATCTACCCGATTTCCGACGAACAAAACAAAGAAATTGTCGACCAAATTGTTCGTTTTTTAAACGGAGGACACCAAGAAGTCAAAAAAGAGTTGACGGAAAAAATGAGGAAGGCAGCGGAAGCGTTAGAATTTGAACGGGCGAAAGAATATCGTGACCAAATCGCCTATATTGATGCGTTGATGGAAAAGCAAAAAATGACGATGAACGACTTTGTCGATCGGGATGTGTTCGGATACGCTTACGATAAAGGGTGGATGTGCGTGCAAGTGTTTTTTATCCGCCAAGGTAAGCTTATTGAGCGTGACGTTTCCATATTTCCGTTGTACCAAGATCCTGACGAAGAACTGTTGACGTTTTTAGGACAGTTTTATGAAAGAGCCAACCACTTGAAACCGAAGGAGGTCGTTTTACCGCAAGAAGTAGATGGCGAGTTGGCGGAGCAGCTTCTCGAAGTCAAAGTGACGCAGCCGAAAACGGGAAAGAAAAAAGAATTAGTCGATTTAGCTTGCAAAAATGCCGCGCTTGCGTTAAAAGAAAAATTTTATTTAATTGAGCGCGATGAAGAACGAACGATTAAGGCGGTTGAAAATTTAGGGAAAGTGTTAGGAATTGCTACGCCGCATCGAATTGAAGCGTTTGATAATTCCAACATTCACGGCGCTGACCCTGTTTCAGCGATGGTCGTTTTTATCGACGGAAAACCGGAGAAAAAAGAATACCGTAAATATAAAATTAAAACGGTCGAAGGTCCCGACGATTATGAATCAATGCGCGAAGTTGTACGCCGCCGCTACACTCGTGCGCTAAAAGAGCGGTTACCACTTCCAGACCTCATTTTCATTGATGGTGGAAGAGGACATTTAGCCGCCGTTCGGGATGTATTAGAAAACGAACTGGGGCTTGAGATTCCGCTTGCCGGCCTTGTAAAAGACGACCGGCATCGCACGTCGGAATTAATCACGGGAGATCCGCCGCAAACCGTTCCGCTAGCGCACAATAGCCAAGAATTTTATTTATTGCAGCGCATTCAAGATGAAGTGCACCGATTTGCCATTACGTTTCATCGGCAAACGCGCGGAAAATCGCTGTTTCAATCGATATTGGACGACATTCCAGGCATCGGTGAGAAACGAAAAAAAGCGCTTTTGCAACACTTTGGTTCCGTGAAACAGATGAAAGAAGCGAGCATCGAAGAACTGCAAAATGCAGGCGTTCCGCGGCATGTGGCGGAAAAAGTGTACGAAAAACTGCGGGAAAATGGAAGATAGAGCGCGAAAGGAAACAGCGGCAGCTACTATGACAAAAAACGTATTGTCAAACGGAACAAAAGTTGATATAATTCACCTAAATGAATATTTATACACTTTCAAACACGAAAGTGAAGATAGAGGTGCGAACTTCAAAAGTAGGCATTCGGAGGAAAATGAGTTCCGAAGAAGAATGTTGAAAGGGGAGCGTCGCCGAAGTGGGGAAAGTCTCATTGCTTTTCCTGCTGGTCCTGCGTTTAAGAAATGTAGGACTGTCAAGATGTTTCATCTTGGAGCGCTATCTCACTGTGTGAAGCGAGTTTGCTTTTTTTTCGTTTCGTGATGCACAGCAATGAGAGGCCTCTCATTGCTGTTTTTTATTTTCTATACCGGTATAGAATACACATCTTAGAACAAAGGATGAGGAGAATGGCAACTATTGTTCAAAAATTTGGCGGAACGTCTGTTGGTTCCATTGAACGAATTCAAAACGTAGCTAATCGAGTAATCGAAGAGGTAGAAAATGGAAATTACGTCGTCGTCGTTGTTTCCGCGATGGGCAAGACGACGGATGAACTGGTGCAACTTGCTAAGCAAATATCGAGCCAGCCGAGCAAGCGAGAAATGGATATGCTTCTTTCTACCGGCGAGCAAGTAAGCATTGCGCTTTTAGCGCTGGCGCTGCAAGAAAAAGGATATCAAGCGGTTTCTTTAACAGGCTGGCAGGCAGGGATTCAAACGGAAGCGGTTCATGGCAACGCCCGGATTATGGAGATCGATACGTCGCGGATTCGTCAATATTTGCAAGAAGGAAAGATCGTGATCGTCGCCGGATTTCAAGGGATCACGGAAAATGGAGAAATCACGACGCTCGGCCGCGGTGGTTCCGATACGACGGCAGTGGCGTTGGCAGCGGCATTGCAAGCAGATAAATGCGATATTTATACCGATGTAACAGGGGTATTTACAACTGATCCGCGCTATGTCAAACAAGCGCGAAAATTACAAGAGATTTCATACGATGAGATGCTTGAATTGGCGAACTTAGGAGCGGGCGTCTTGCATCCGCGCGCGGTGGAATTTGCGAAAAACTATCAAGTGCCGCTCGAAGTCCGTTCAAGCGTGGAACAAGAGCGAGGCACGATCGTAAAGGAGGACGTTTCAATGGAGCAGCATTTAATTGTAAGAGGTATCGCGTTTGAAGACCAAGTGACAAAAGTGACGGTTCAAGGGCTGTCGAAAGGGTTATGGACGTTGCCGACGATTTTTACGGCATTGGCAAACCGTGGCATTAACGTCGATATTATCATTCAAAGTATGACAAACAACGACACAACGTCTGTATCATTTTCCATTCGCACGGAAGATTTGCAGGAAACGTTGGAAGTATTGCAGTCATGGCAAGGAGTGAAAGTGGAGTACGAAAGCCAGTTAGCAAAAGTGTCGATCGTCGGGTCTGGCATGATTTCCAACCCAGGCGTCGCTGCGCAAATGTTTCAAGTGTTAGCGGACTGTGGCGTTGAAGTGAAAATGGTTAGCACATCAGAAATTAAAATTTCTACTATCATTGCCCAAGAAAAAATGGTCGCAGCGGTAGAAGCGCTGCATGAAGCGTTTCAACTCGATGAAAAAGCGGTCGTCAGCTCTTAAGCAAAGCATCGTGCTTCGACTGTCGGAAACCCGACAGTCGAAACACTTTTACTCAGTGACTTCGTCTTTGCGATCCCACTTAATCGTAAAAATGACTTTTTTAGCTCGCTTTTTTTGTTGTTCGTATGCTTCGGCGACACAACGTTTTTGCTGTTCGATTTGTTGGGCGAGAAATCCGGCTTCTAGCTGAAACGAGCAATTATCGTTGATGGACATGCGGGCGGTCACGATGGCCCCTGTTAATTCTACTTCTAGTTCATCGTTGCGCTCCTTAGTGGCGGTGAGCGTTCCCCAGCCAGCTTTTTCAAAAAAGGCGATGATCTCGTCGAACGTGTCGAGCGGATAGCGGCGCGCTAACCGCTTTCCGGCCCAATATAAAATGCTAGCCGTTTCTTTTCCGAGCAAATCCGGAAGCAACACTTCGCGAAGGAGCTCATAGCCGAAGCTGGGCACTGTAATCAGTTCGAGCGTTTCATATTGCTTTTGAAATGATACGTTTTTCACATACTTCCCCTCTTTCTATCCATCATTATAGCCGAACAAACCGGAGAAATCAGTAATTTTCTTTCGATTTTTCCCCGGTTATTGTTGCAATTTTCGAATGATTGAACATTTTATGAACTCGTTTTCTTGACGCTACTACTAGATGGGAGTACAATGGATGTGACGTATGATTAATGGAAATGGAAGCATTTACAGTTCCGTTAATCAAGGAGTGTGGATGGGGAGTGCGCTTTCTTCGTTGTCACTATATTTAAAAAGGGGGTTCATTATATGGCAGGAAATCGCGAATTTTTTTATCGTCGGCTCCATTCATTGCTAGGAGTTATTCCAGTCGGTATTTTCTTGACGCAACATTTAGTCGTCAACTATTTTGCAACAAGAGGTCCAGAAGCGTTTAACCGTGCGGCATCATTCATGGTTAATTTACCTTTCCGTTATTTTTTGGAAATTTTCATCATCTTCCTTCCGTTACTGTTTCACGCTATTTACGGACTTTATATCGCTTTCACAGCACAAAATAATGTGAGCAGATACGGTTATTTCCGCAACTGGATGTTCATGTTGCAGCGCTTGACAGGTGTGATTACGCTTATTTTCGTGACGTGGCACGTTTGGGAAACACGCGTGCGAGCAGCGCTTGGAGTGGAAGTAAACTACGACATGATGGCTAACATTGTGGACAACCCGTTCATGCTTGGCTTTTACATCGTCGGAATTGTTTCAACTGTCTTCCATTTTGCAAACGGCTTATGGTCTTTCTGTGTGAGCTGGGGACTTACGGTTACGCCACGTTCACAACAAATTTTTACATATGTGACAATGGCAATTTTCGTCGCGCTTTCGATCGTTGGCATCCGTGCCATTTTAGCATTCGCTTAATCCACGACTAGCAATCTTTTAGGGAGTGAGTAACGATGAAAAAAGGAAAAATCATAGTAGTTGGCGGCGGTCTCGCCGGACTAATGGCAACCATTAAAATCGCAGAAGCAGGTGTGCCAGTCGAGTTGTTTTCGCTTGTGCCAGTAAAGCGGTCTCACTCTGTTTGCGCTCAAGGTGGGATTAACGGTGCGGTGAATACGAAAGGGGAAGGCGATTCTCCGTGGGAGCACTTTGACGATACAGTATACGGTGGCGACTTTTTAGCGAACCAACCGCCAGTAAAGGCGATGTGTGAAGCAGCACCTGGAATTATTTACTTGCTAGATCGCATGGGCGTCATGTTCAACCGTACGCCTGAAGGGTTACTAGATTTCCGACGTTTCGGGGGAACGCAACATCACCGCACAGCTTTTGCTGGCGCGACAACAGGACAGCAGCTTCTTTATGCGTTGGACGAGCAAGTTCGCCGTCACGAAGTAGCTGGTTTAGTGACAAAATATGAAGGATGGGAGTTTTTGGGTGCCGTATTAGACGATGAGCAAATTTGCCGCGGAATTGTAGCGCAAAACTTGACGACGATGGAAATTAAGTCGTTCCCGGCAGATGCAGTCATCATGGCGACAGGCGGTCCAGGGATCATTTTCGGGAAATCAACGAACTCGATCATTAATACAGGTTCAGCTGCATCGATTGTATACCAACAAGGCGCGTACTACGCGAACGGCGAGTTTATTCAAATTCACCCGACGGCGATTCCAGGGGACGATAAATTGCGCCTCATGAGCGAATCGGCACGTGGGGAAGGTGGACGCGTCTGGACGTACAAAGACGGAAAACCTTGGTATTTCTTAGAAGAAAAATATCCGGCTTACGGAAACCTTGTGCCACGCGATATCGCCACTCGGGAAATTTTCCATGTTTGCGTGGACTTAAAGCTTGGTATTAACGGCGAGAACATGGTATATCTCGATCTTTCACATAAAGATCCAAAAGAATTAGATGTTAAACTTGGCGGGATTATTGAAATTTATGAAAAATTCATGGGTGAAGATCCGCGCAAAGTGCCGATGAAAATCTTCCCAGCAGTCCACTACTCGATGGGCGGCTTATGGGTCGATTACGATCAAATGACAAATATTAAAGGGTTATTTGCTGCAGGGGAATGCGATTATTCGATGCACGGTGCGAACCGTTTAGGTGCGAACTCGCTTCTGTCGGCGATTTACGGCGGCATGGTCGCAGGTCCGAAAGCAGTGGAATATATTAGAGGATTGGAAAAATCAGCAGATGCGATGCCTTCTTCTTTATATGACCGCTATAAAAAGCAAGAAGAAGAGCGTTGGGATAACATCTTGTCGATGGACGGAACGGAAAACGCCTATGTCCTCCATAAAGAGCTTGGCGAATGGATGACTGATAACGTGACGATTGTCCGTTATAACGATAAATTGTTGAAAACAGACGAAAAAATCCAAGAATTGATGGAGCGCTATAAAAACATTAACATCACCGATACAGCCAAATGGAGCAACCAAGGAGCATCGTTCACTCGTCAGTTGTACAACATGCTTCAATTGGCGCGCGTCATTACGCTCGGTGCTTATAACCGGAACGAAAGCCGCGGCGCTCACTATAAGCCGGAATTCCCAGAGCGCAATGACGAAGAATGGCTCAAAACGACGATGGCCCGCTTCACTCCAGACGGCCCAGCGTTCCATTACGAAGATGTCGATACGTCGTTAATTAAACCGCGCAAACGCGACTATTCGAAAAAGAAAGAGGAAGTGAAATCATGAGCGAGAAAAAAACGATTCGCCTCATTGTCACGCGACAAGATCGTCCAGATTCTGCGCCGTACGAAGAGGAATTTGAAATTCCGTATCGTCCGAATATGAACGTCATTTCCGCGCTTATGGAAATTCGCCGTAATCCGGTGAACGCGAAAGGGGAAAAAACGACGCCGGTTACGTGGGATATGAACTGTTTAGAAGAAGTGTGCGGTGCTTGCTCGATGGTGATTAACGGAAAACCGCGCCAATCCTGTACAGCTCTTATCGATAAGTTAGAGCAGCCGATCCGGCTAGAGCCGATGCGCACGTTCCCAGTGGTGCGCGACTTGCAAGTGGACCGTAGCCGCATGTTTGATTCGTTGAAAAAAGTAAAAGCATGGATTCCGATTGATGGAACGTACGATTTAGGTCCTGGCCCGCGCATGCCAGAGCGAAAACGCCAATGGGCGTACGAGCTTTCGAAATGTATGACGTGCGGGGTTTGTTTGGAAGCATGCCCGAATGTGAACAGCAAATCAAACTTTATCGGTCCTGCACCGCTTTCGCAAGTTCGCTTGTTTAACGCTCATCCAACAGGTGCGATGCATAAGGCAGAAAGACTTGAAGCGATCATGGGAGACGGCGGTCTAGCAAACTGCGGAAACTCGCAAAACTGCGTGCAATCTTGTCCGAAAGGGATCCCATTAACGACATCGATTGCGGCGTTGAACCGTGAAGCAACGATTCAAATGTTCCGCAATTTCTTCGGAAGCGACGAAGTATAAAAAAACCCTCTTCATGGCCTCCCATGAAGAGGATTTTTATTAAGGGGGAGAGAAGGATGAAAAACATTAGCTATATCGATCATTTCGAACAATGGCAACGATCGTTCCACTTTTTTCGTCGCGTGAAAGTTCGTTTTTGCGAAACAGACATGTTTGGCCATTTAAATAATACGGTCCCGTTTATTTATTTTGAAGAAGTGCGGACGGAATTTTTGAAAGCGCTCGGCTTTATGGATCAATGGACGCGTGAGGAGTCTGAGGAAATTCCGGTTGTTGCAGATTTAAAGTGTGATTTTTTAAAACAAGTGTTTTTTGACGATGAACTATATGTATACGTCAAGGTGCATGAAATCGGTCGTTCATCTGTCGATTTGCACTATATGGTCAAAAAAGACGATAAGGAAGTTGTTTTAGTGGGACGCGGTACCCTTGTGCAAATTAACAAGCGTACAGGAAAAAGCGTTCCATGGAACGACGTCATGCGACAAAAACTGCAACATTCGCAATCGGTTTTATTCGTATAGAAAAAATACCTATTTTTCTAGGAGGATTTTGAAATTCAGTCACCGTAACCCTCCGTTTCACATACTATATGGTGAATAAATACCCATCCGATAGTTCAGGTCTGGTGAAAGCAAGGAGGGTTATCGTACTTGAAGGACAAATCGTTTCAATCAAAGCCACTACTCACCAAAAGAGAAAGAGAAGTGTTTGAATTATTAGTTCAAGATAAAACGACAAAAGAAATCGCCAGCGAACTGTTTATTAGCGAAAAAACGGTCCGTAACCACATCTCGAATGCAATGCAAAAGCTTGGGGTAAAGGGGCGTTCTCAAGCGGTCATTGAATTGCTTCGAATGGGGGAGCTTGAACTATAAGCCATACCGGCTATCCTTAGTCATAAGGTAGCCGGTTTATTATTGTCAAAATATCTTTTCAACTGTTTGAGGCCAGCTACACGATGAGGTGACGGAAAAACAAAATATCGCAATCATCCATACGCTTAGGATTTTTTTATTGATTATATGATGAAGTGTAGTAAAATGAAAATGGTTCGCGTGTTGCTTGCGTGGCTATGAAAAAGTGCGTACTCTATAGGGGAGATTATATGCCGCTTGAGATCGATGAAAAAGCCGTCATTGAACTTGAAAAATCGTTACGCTATATCGCGGCGATTTTAAAACAAAAAGGCCGAGAAATTTTAACGAACTATCCGATTACTCCGCCACAATTTGTCGCTTTACAATGGCTTTTAGAAGAAGGAGATATGACGATTGGCGAGCTATCCAATAAAATGTATTTAGCGTGTAGCACGACAACGGATTTAGTTGATCGGATGGAGAAAAACGGTCTTGTTGCCAGAGTGAGAGACCAGCACGACCGACGCGTTGTGCGCATTCATCTCCTTAAAGAAGGAGAGCGAATTATTGAAGAAGTGATTAAAAAACGTCAGCACGATTTAGCGCAAGTTCTCAAAAGCTTCTCAGAAGAAGAAATTGTTTTTTTAGAAAAAAGCTTAAAAAAACTACATCAAGAAATGAAAAAAGAATGAGGCGATCACTTGGAAAGACCAATTGGTGTTATCGATTCAGGAGTTGGGGGGCTTACTGTTGCGAAAGAAATGATGCGACAGTTGCCAAAAGAGCGAATTATTTATCTCGGAGATACGGCGCGTTGCCCATACGGCCCGCGTCCAGAAGAAGAAATTCGCCAATTTACTTGGGAAATGACCAATTATTTGTTGCAGTATGATATTAAAATGCTTGTTATCGCGTGCAACACAGCGACAGCGGTAGTGTTAGAAGAAATTCGTGCAAAACTTCCAATCCCTGTCATCGGTGTTGTGCATCCCGGTGCGCGGGCGGCGCTAAAAGTGACGAAGAACGAACATATCGGTGTCATCGGCACTGTTGGGACGGTTAAAAGCGGCGCGTATGAGAAGGCGTTGAAATCGATCAATAGTCAAGTTCAGGTGGAAAGCTTAGCGTGTCCAAAATTTGTTCCGCTTGTAGAAAGCGGAATTTTTGATGGAGCGGAAGCGAAACAAATAGTGGTAGAGTCGCTTGAGCCGTTGAAATCGAGCGATATTGATGTGCTGATTTTAGGTTGTACGCATTACCCGTTGCTAAGCCCGCTCATTCACGAATACATGGGGAAAAAAGTGAAGCTCATTTGTTCAGGGGACGAAACAGCCCGCGAAGTGAGCGCCATTTTGCATCATAGCGGCTTGTTGAATACAGGAGAGCGACGTGACGACCATTTGTTTTTAACTACTGGGCCGAAAGAACTGTTTCAAAAAATTGCTTCACAATGGTTCGGAAAGCCCGTTGAGAACGTCCATACGATTGAATTGTAAAAAATCCTTCAGCCAGTCGGCTGGAGGATTTTTTTTATTCTATTTTTGAAAACGGCTCGTATACATAGTAGTACAAACTATGGTTAGGAGGGAATTGGATGGTGAAGCGACGAACATCTAAGCTAGTCACCTCAATTATCGTTTCAGTCATATTGCTTAGCGGTTGTGGACTATTTGGAAAGGATCAGTCGATTAAAGAAATCGATCCACCGCAAGATGTCAGTTACTTAAAAGATAGTCAGTCACTACAACAAACAAAAGACACCAACACAGCGGAGCAGAAAGATGCAAAGGCAACCGAAACGGTGAAGCGGGAGCTTTACTTAATTGATAAAAACGGTTTCGTTGTGCCACAAACGCTTTCTTTGCCAAAAACCGATGCGGTTGCTAAGCAAGCGTTAGAATATTTAGTCGAGGGAGGACCGGTAACAGATATGCTGCCAAACGGGTTCCGGGCCGTTCTTCCTGTTGACACTCGCGTTTTAGGGGTGAAACTTGAACAAGATGGATCAATTATTGCGGATTTCTCCCCAGAGTTTGCCCGCTACAAACCGGAGGATGAACGGAAAATTTTAGAAGCGATTACGTGGACGCTGACGCAATTCGATAACGTCAAAAAAGTAAAAATCCGGATTAATGGCCACGATCAATCGGTCATGCCAGTGAACGGCACTCCAATTCAAGACGGGGTGAGCCGAGAAGATGGAATTAACATCGATACGAGCGGTGTCGTCGATATTACGAATACGCATCCGGTTGTCGTCTATTTTGTTGCCCAGCAAGGAGAGCAAATGTATTATGTACCGGTGACCCGCCGCATTCCGAACCAACAGAAAGACGATATTGTAGCCGCTGTTAATGAATTAGTGAAAGGACCGACTTATGGGAGCGGTCTTGTCAGCGATTTTCAACCAGATGTGCAACTTATTAGCCAGCCGTCTTACGAAAATGGGAAAGTTACGTTGAATTTTAATGACGCGATTTACGGCAGCAATAAAAAGCACGTCATTTCAGATCATGTGCTAAACGCTCTCGTTTTGTCGCTTACGGAACAAAAAGGGGTGGAAAGCGTGGCCATTACGGTGAACGGAAAAGCTGATCTTGTCCGAGAAGACGGGAAAACACTTTCGGAACCGGTAACGAGACCAGAAAATGTGAATACAGGTAGTTTTTAATGCTATAATATGCTATAAAAAGAGGTAGACTGCTCTACCTCTTTGTTATTTATTTTGTCGATTTGATTAAGGGAGGCTTTTTATGCGAGTGGACGGAAGAGAAAGTAGGCAATTGCGGCCAGTACATATTGAAACGAATTTTATTAAACATGCGGAAGGGGCAGTGTTAATTACAGTCGGTGATACAAAAGTGATTTGTACGGCTAGCATCGATGATAAAGTTCCACCGTTTATACGCGGTGGCGGAAAAGGATGGATTACGGCTGAATATGCGATGTTGCCGCGCGCAACCGAGCAACGAAACGTGCGTGAATCGAGCAAAGGAAAGTTGTCGGGAAGAACAATGGAAATCCAGCGGCTTATTGGCAGAGCGCTTCGTTCGGTCGTGGATCTAGAAAAGCTTGGCGAGAAAACGATTTGGATTGATTGTGATGTCATTCAAGCGGACGGTGGTACGCGCACCGCATCGATTACAGGAGCATTTGTTGCGATGGTACTGGCCTTTTCCAAGTTGATGGAACAAAACAAAATATCAGAGCTTCCGGTGACGGATTTTCTCGCTGCGACGTCTGTAGGTATTGATCCGCAGCATGGTGTGATCCTTGATTTAAACTACGTGGAAGACTCGCAAGCAAAAGTCGATATGAATGTCGTTATGACAGGTTCCGGCCATTTTGTCGAGATTCAAGGAACCGGAGAAGAAGCCACTTTTTCTCGAAGTGAGCTGCAAGAACTACTTGAAACAGCTGAATTAGGAATTCGCCAGCTGATTGACATCCAGAAAGAAGTGCTAGGACCGTTAGCTCATTCCATTCAAAATCGTTCAACAGAAAGTGTGAAAAAGTCATGAAAGAAGTCATTATTGCAACGAAAAACGCTGGAAAAGCCAGAGAGTTTCAAGCGTTGTTAGAGAAAAAAGGAGTAACGGTTAAAACGTTGCTTGATTTTCCGAATAGTCCTGATGTTGAGGAAACAGGCAGCACGTTTGCGGAAAATGCTCGATTAAAAGCAGAAACGATCGCTCGTTATTTTCAGACGATAGTCATTGCTGACGACTCTGGCCTTTCGGTCGATGCGTTAGGCGGAAAGCCAGGAGTGTATTCAGCGCGTTATGCGGGAGAGGAAAAAGACGATCAAGCGAATATCGCTAAAGTGCTGAAGGAAATGGGAGGGATTCTTTTCGAGAAACGGACCGCTCGCTTCCATTGCGCGTTGGCTGTCGCCGTTCCGAATGGCCCGACGACCATTGTCGAAGGAACGTGTGAGGGATATATAACGGAAGCGCCAAAAGGAGAAAACGGGTTCGGTTATGATCCGATTTTTTACGTTCCGCAAAAAGGAAAAACAATGGCGGAATTGACGCAAGAAGAGAAAAACAAAATTAGCCACCGCGCCGTTGCATTGGCGAAATTGGAGAAACAGTGGGATCAAATAGTGAATGGGGAATAAAAATGAAAGTATTCATTGTAAGCGATAGCCACGGTTTAACAAAAGAACTGATCGAGATTAAACAGCGCCACGCCTATGAAGCAGCTGCGTTCATTCATTGCGGTGACTCGGAACTATCTAGCGGCTGTGCCGAATTAGAACCATTTATCTACGTCGGCGGCAACTGTGATTTTGATAGGAACTTTGCCAAAGAACGAACAGAAGAAATTCAAGGAATTCGCTTTTTCATTACGCACGGCCATCTTTATAACGTAAAAATGACGTTGATGAACCTTTACTACCGTGCCCAAGAGGTAGGCGCAAAAGTCGTTTGCTTCGGCCACTCACATATCGCTGGAGCAGAGATGATCAACGGTATTTTATTCATTAACCCCGGTAGCATTCTTTTACCGCGCATGCGAAAAGAAAGAACGTATGCGTCGTTGCAAATCGAAAGTGGACAAGCGATCGTTCGTTTTTATGACCTCATCGACGGACAAGAACTGCTGGACTTAAGGAAAACATTTACGTTTTGAGCGGGAATACAACTCCCGCTCTTATTGACTTTATCCCCTTGCTTCCGTATAATAAAAACTGTCTTTGATGGCAATATTCTAGTATTAAATACTATGTCTCTATGTCCCAGTAGCTCAGCTGGATAGAGCAACGGCCTTCTAAGCCGTCGGTCGGGAGTTCGAATCTCTCCTGGGACGTTAGAAAAGTCCTTCTTTCCAAATAAAAGGAAAGAGGGCTTTTTTGTTTATAACAACTTAAATCAACGGCGCCTATTTATAGAAAAAATTACTAAACTACATTTGCGAGAACGATACATGTAAAACGATTATAAAAAAATTTTTTTCACCGCTCATCCCTTGATATTATCGGATTGTAAGCGCATTCAAATATTCCGATGAATCGAAATATTCAAAAAATAGTATTGACTCTTCCTTATTTTGGGCTTATTATAGTTTTCAAATAAATCAAACGAATCAAAAGAGACATACGAAGAGGGCGCACATAGCAAGGGAAGAGGGGAAAAACATTGAGTGAGCAATGGATCTTTTTAAACGATGAGTTTGTGACGAAAGAAAACGCCAAAATTTCTGTTTATGATCACGGTTTTCTGTATGGGGATGGGGTGTTCGAAGGCATCCGTGTCTATAGCGGCAACGTCTTTCGTCTGAAAGAACATATTGACCGCCTGTATAACTCAGCCAAGTCTATTTTACTGAACATTCCTTACACAAAGGAAGAAATGACCGATTTGATTGTGCAAGCTGTACAAAAAAATAAATTTCAAGATGCCTACATTCGCGTCGTCGTTTCTCGTGGTGTCGGCGATTTAGGATTAGATCCGTATAAGTGTCCGAAACCGCAAGTGGTTATTATTGTTGAGCCGCTAGCGATCTTCCCGAAACATTTATATGAAACAGGAATCGAAGTGGTGACAGTCGCGACGAGACGAAATCGCCCGGACGTTTTAAGTCCGAAAGTGAAATCGCTGAACTATTTAAATAACGTTCTTGTCAGAATCGAAGCGCATCTAGCGAACGTTAGCGAAGCGTTAATGCTTAACGACCAAGGCTATGTTGCAGAAGGCTCTGCCGATAATGTCTTTATCGTCAAAAATGGCGTGCTTTATACACCGCCAGGCTATGTCGGAGCGCTTGAAGGAATTACGCGTGATGCGATTATCGACATTGCGAAAGAACTTGGCTATGTCGTAAAAGAAGAACCGTTTACTCGTCACGATGTATATACGGCAGACGAAGTATTTTTAACAGGAACAGCAGCAGAAGTCATCGCGGTTGTGAAAGTAGACGGACGCACGATCGGCGATGGTGTGCCTGGTGTTCACACGAAGCGGCTACTTGAAGCGTTCAGACAGCGCGTCGTTTCCGAAGGTGTGAAAGTATACCAAACGAACGTCAACGTCGGCTAACGCACAATGACAAAAAACATAAAGTGAAAGCGTTGAAGAGGATAAGTAATCAGTGGGAAAGGAATCTACAGAGAGCCGGGGGAGCTGGAAACCGGTGGTTCCGCCGCTTGATGAACTCACCTCTGAGCGCCAACTTGAACGCATAAGCTAGTAGAGTTGGCCGGGTGGAGCAATCCACTCGTTACTAAAAAGAGCGGCTGGCGATCAGTTGCTCATGAGGTGGTCGTATGACCATGAAGAAGGGTGGTACCGCGGAAAGGAAGCCTTTTCGCCCCTTTGGCCGAACAATGAGGCCATGGTGGGTGAAAAGGTTTTTTTCATTGTTTCAAAAATATAAGGAGGAAGGATGACGAATGGCGAATATGAAGGTAGAGGAAAAGCGGCAACAAAGAACGAAAATGAGCGGGGCTTTAATGCTCATTGAAGCGTTAAAAGCGGAGAACGTCGAAGTGATTTTCGGATATCCGGGTGGAGCAGTTTTGCCAATTTACGACAAACTGTATGATTCAGGTCTCTTTCACGTCTTAACACGTCATGAACAAGGTGCGATTCATGCGGCTGAAGGATATGCGCGTATTTCGGGAAAACCAGGAGTAGTCATTGCTACATCTGGTCCGGGGGCGACGAATATTGTGACAGGGCTAACCGATGCAATGATGGACTCGATTCCGCTCGTCGTTTTTACAGGTCAGGTAGCGTCCAACGTGATCGGCTCAGATGCCTTCCAAGAAGCAGACGTGCTTGGCATTACGATGCCAATTACAAAACATAGCTACCAAGTTCGCGACATTCAAGAGTTACCGAAAATCATTAAAGAAGCGTTTCACATTGCAACGACAGGACGGCCGGGTCCTGTATTAATCGACATTCCGAAAGATATGACCACAGCGGAAGGAGAATTTGACTACGAGCAAGACGTTCACCTTCCGGGATATCAGCCGACCATTCATCCGAACCACTTGCAAATTCGCAAACTTGTCGAAGCGGTCAGTCAAGCGAAAAAACCTGTTATTTTAGCCGGCGCTGGCGTTCTTCATGCCGACGCTTCGAAAGAATTGCAGCAATATGCCGAGCAACAACACATTCCGGTCATTCATACGTTGCTTGGGCTCGGTGGATTTCCGGCTGATCACCCGCTGTTCCTTGGCATGGCGGGGATGCACGGCACGTATACGGCGAACATGGCTTTATATGAATGTGACTTATTGATCAATATTGGGGCGCGTTTCGATGACCGCGTTACCGGAAACTTAAAATATTTCGCACCAAATGCGACAGTGGCGCATATCGACATCGATCCAGCCGAAATCGGCAAAAACGTGCCGACGAAAATCCCGATTGTCAGCGATGCGAAAGAAGCGCTAAAAGAGTTGATCCATCAAGACGGCAAGCGACCAGACACCACTGCATGGTTAGCGCAATTAGCAGAGTGGAAAACGAAATTCCCGCTCGCTTATCAAAATGATGCGCAAACGGTCAAACCACAAAAATTAATCGAAATGATTTACGAGCTAACAAACGGTGAAGCGGTTGTGACGACCGACGTTGGGCAACACCAAATGTGGGCAGCGCAATACTACAAATTTAATAAACCGCACCGCTGGGTGACATCCGGAGGTCTTGGTACGATGGGATTCGGACTTCCAGCAGCGATCGGGGCACAGCTAGCAGACAAAAACGCGACGGTTGTTTCGATCGTTGGCGACGCAGGATTTCAAATGACGTTGCAAGAGCTGTCCGTCATTCAAGAACTAAACTTGCCGATCAAAGTCGTCATCGTCAACAACCAGTCGCTTGGAATGGTTCGGCAATGGCAAGAAATCTTTTATGAAAAACGGTATTCTCACTCGCTCGTTCCAAACCAGCCTGATTTTGTCAAACTTGCCGAAGCATACAACATAAAGGCGTTTCGCGCAAAAACGGAAGAGGAGGCCAGACACGTATTAAAGCAGGCGTTTTCGCTTTCGGAACCGGTATTGTTAGATTTCCACGTAAAAGCGGATGAAAACGTCTATCCAATGGTAGCACCTGGAAAAGGATTGCATGAAATGGTGGGGGTGAAATCGTGCGAAGAATCATTACAATGACCGTAAATAACCGGCCTGGCGTACTGAACCGCATTACCGGCCTGTTTACAAAACGCCATTACAATATTGAAAGTATTACCGTCGGTCATACAGAAATAGAGGGCATTTCCCGGATGACATTCGTCGTCAACGTCGAAGATGAACGGACTGCCGAACAAATTACGAAACAATTAAACAAACAAATTGATGTGCTCAAAGTCAATGACATTACGGATCAAGCGATCGTTGCTAGAGAACTGGCGTTAATTAAAGTGGCAGTCAACCCAACGGTCCGTCAAGAAATTTATACGCTCATTGAGCCGTTCCGTGCTTCCATTGTTGATGTAAGCCGCGACAGCCTCGTCGTTCAAGTAACGGGAGAACCAGAAAAAGTAGAAGCGCTCATCGATTTGTTGAAGCCTTACGGAATTAAAGAAGTAGCCCGAACAGGTACAACAGCATTTACACGCGGCTCACAAAAAACAGCCGCCTCATATAAAACACCATTCATTATTTAAAAAGGAGAGATTCATCATGGCAAAAGTTTATTATAACGGAGATGCAAACGAACAATATTTACAAGCAAAAACAGTAGCAATTATTGGATATGGTTCTCAAGGTCACGCCCATGCGCAAAACCTTCGTGACAGCGGAGTGAACGTCATCGTCGGACTTCGCCAAGGAAAATCATGGGAACAAGCTGAAAAAGATGGGTTCCAAGTTCGCACCGTTCGCGAAGCAGCGAGAGAAGCAGATATTGTAATGATTTTGCTTCCAGACGAAAAACAACCAGTTGTTTATAAAAACGAAATTGAACCGGAATTGCAGCCAGGCAATGCGTTAGTATTTGCGCACGGCTTTAACATTCATTTCAACCAAATTGTTCCGCCAGCGGATGTCGATGTTTTCCTTGTCGCCCCAAAAGGACCAGGACATTTAGTGCGCCGCACATATGTAGAAGGCGCAGGCGTGCCGGCATTGATCGCCGTTTACCAAGATGTAACAGGTACAGCGAAAGAAACGGCATTGGCGTATGCGAAAGCGATCGGCTCTGCGAGAGCGGGCGTATTGGAAACAACGTTCAAAGAAGAAACAGAAACCGATTTGTTTGGTGAGCAGGCTGTCCTTTGCGGCGGTTTAACATCGCTCGTTAAAGCAGGCTTCGAAACGCTTGTTGAGGCTGGCTATCAGCCGGAAGTAGCGTATTTTGAATGTTTGCACGAACTGAAACTCATCGTTGATCTTTTATACGAAGGCGGTCTTTCGTGGATGCGCTATTCCATTTCCGATACGGCGCAATGGGGCGACTTTATCTCTGGTCCGCGCGTCATTAACGATTCCGTAAAAGCGGAAATGAAAAAAGTGCTAGAAGATATTCAAACCGGCAAGTTTGCGAAAGGTTGGATTTTAGAAAACCAAGCGAACCGTCCAGAATTTAATGCGATCAACCGCCGCGAAAACGAACATTTAATCGAAGTTGTCGGTCGCGAATTGCGGAGCATGATGCCGTTTGTGAAAGCCAAACAGAAAGATGTGGTGGTCTCTGGTGCGAAAAATTAACATTTTTGATACGACGTTGCGCGATGGCGAGCAGTCGGCAGGTGTGAATTTGAACTTGCATGAAAAACTAGAAATTGCCCGCCAGTTGGAGCGGCTTGGTGTCGACATTATCGAAGCGGGCTTTCCCGCCGCTTCAAAAGGTGATTTTCAAGCAGTCAAACAAATTGCTGAAACAATTAAAGGTTGTTCTGTGACCGGGCTTTCCCGCTCGGTCCAGAGCGATATCGATGCCGCTTGGGAAGCGTTAAAAGGCGGAGCCGAACCGCGTCTGCACTTATTTATCGCCACTTCTCCCATTCATATGGCGCATAAATTGCGGATGACGCCGGAACAAGTAGTGGAAGCTGCCGTTTCCGCCGTGAAATATGCGAAACGTTACTTCCCGATCGTACAATGGTCGGCAGAAGATGCTTGCCGAAGTGAATTGCCATTTTTGGCGGAAATCGTAACGAAAGTGATTGAAGCAGGAGCAAGCGTCATTAACATTCCAGATACCGTCGGTTACATTACACCGAAAGAATATGGGGAAATTTTCACCTTCTTAAGAAATAATGTTCAGAATATTGAAAAAGTATCGTTATCTGCCCATTGTCATGATGATTTAGGAATGGCAGTTGCGAATTCGCTCGCTGCGATTGAGCACGGCGCGACGCAAATCGAAGGAACGATTAACGGAATTGGCGAACGGGCCGGAAACGCAGCGCTCGAAGAAATCGCTGTGGCGCTCTATATTCGCAAAGATTATTACAATGCAACAACCCGTTTGAATTTGCAAGAAATTAAGCGAACGAGCAACTTAGTTAGCAAACTAACTGGCATGGTTATTCCGGCTAATAAAGCGGTCGTTGGAAAAAATGCTTTTGCCCACGAATCGGGCATTCACCAAGATGGGGTGTTAAAAGAAAAAACAACGTACGAAATCATCTCGCCGGAACTTGTCGGGGTGCAATCCAATTCGATGGTATTAGGAAAACATTCCGGCCGCCACGCATTGCGCAATCGGGTCGAAGAGCTAGGTTATACGTTATCGGAAGAAGAAATTAATAAACTATTTGTTCGGTTTAAAGAGTTGGCGGATAAGAAAAAAGATATTACCGATGATGACTTAGTCGCCTTGATTTTTGAAGAGAAGTTCGATCATTTCAAAGAGTTTTACCAACTTTTTTCGATTCAAGTCCAATATGGAACAAATCAAATTCCGACAGCGGTTGTTGTATTGACGGACGGACAAGGAAACGAGATTCAGGAGGCGGCAACAGGATCGGGAAGCGTTGAAGCGTTGTATAACACGTTAGAACGGTGCTTCCAAACCGATGTTACGCTATTAGACTATCGAATTGAATCGGTTAGCGGCGGAAGAGATGCGTTAGCGCAAGTATTCGTCAAAGTGAGGGCGAACGAAATTGAAACGAGCGGTCGTGGGACAGCACAAGACGTGCTGGAAGCATCGGCAAAAGCGTATATTAACGCCGTCAACCGCGTGTTTATGATCGAAAAAATGCGAGAGGAAAATAAGAAAAGCGAAAAGCGCCCAGCCTTGAGATGAGCGCGCAAGCCCAAGCAAAGCTTGGGCTTGCGTGGGCTATTTCAAAGAAGTGAACGCAATGTGTCGCCGCCAAAAGACGGGGCGAAGCGACTCGAGCCGATGGCGCTTGGAGCTAGATAACAGTTCAGAAATTTATATTTTCTTAAATAACGGAGGGGGAGGCAACATGGGAACATATCGGATTGCCGTATTGCCGGGAGATGGAATCGGAAAAGAAGTAACAAAGGGAGCTGTCGAAGTTTTACAGGCAGTCGCTGCACGGTTTGACCATCAGTTTGAGTTTGTCTATGGATTAATTGGTGGAGAAGCGATCGATCAAACAGGAACACCGCTGCCGGCTGAAACGCTTGACATGTGCCGGCAAAGCGACGCCGTTCTTCTCGGAGCAGTCGGTGGTCCAAAATGGGATCAAAATCCTCCGCATTTGCGTCCAGAAAAAGGATTGTTAGCGATTCGCAAAGAGATGAATTTATTTGCTAATTTGCGACCAGTTAAATTTTATGCGAGTTTAGTCGATTCATCTCCGTTAAAAGCCGATATTATTCAAGATGTCGATTTGTTGATCGTCAGAGAGTTGACAGGCGGATTATATTTCGGAAAACCGAGTGGCCGACGAGTCGAAAACGGGGAAGAAACGGTTGTCGATACGCTTCTTTATAAACGGGAAGAGATCAAACGAATTATTATCACTGCGTTCGAATTAGCGAGAAAAAGAAAGAAAAAAGTCACATCCGTTGATAAAGCGAACGTCCTTGAATCGAGCCGGATGTGGCGCGAAATTGCCGAAGAAGTGGCGCGCGATTTTCCAGACGTCCAATTAGAGCATATGCTTGTTGACAATGCAGCGATGCAATTGATTCGCAATCCGAAACAATTTGATGTCATCGTGACGGAAAACATGTTTGGCGATATTTTAAGCGATGAAGCCTCGATGTTAACAGGATCGCTTGGGATGTTACCGTCGGCGAGCTTATCGACATCCGGCCCGAGTTTATACGAACCGATTCACGGATCGGCTCCAGACATTGCCGGGCTAAACAAAGCGAATCCGATTGCTACGATTTTATCGAGTGCGATGATGCTTCGCCTGTCATTTGGTCTTCATGAAGAAGCGGATGCGATCGAAAAAGCGGTGCAGCAAGTATTAACATCCGGCTATCGGACAGCGGATGTCGCTCAAAAAGGACAACGCATTGTTTCAACGAAAGAAATGGTTGATGAAATTAAGGCGGCGATCCTTGACGACGGAGCGATTTTGCATATTATGGCCGTCTACTCGTAAGGCGGAGATGTGATTCTAAATAAAAGTTGTGAAAAAATGTACAAACAATTGTTCAAAGAGAGGTGGAACGTGTGAAACCGAAAACAATTATCGAAAAAATTTGGGAAAACCATGTCGTTTACCGCGAAGAAGGAAAACCAGATTTATTATATATTGATTTGCATTTAGTGCATGAAGTCACCTCTCCACAAGCGTTTGAGGGATTGCGGCAAAAAGGGCGGAACGTGCGCCGTCCTGATTTAACGTTTGCGACGATGGACCATAATGTTCCAACGGTCAACCGCTTTGTCATTGAGGATGAAGTCGCCAAAAACCAAATTACTGCGTTGGAGAAAAACTGTCGGGAATTTTCGATTCCGCTTGCCGACTTATATAGCTCGGAGCAAGGAATCGTTCACGTCATCGGGCCAGAACTCGGATTGACGCAACCGGGCAAAACGATCGTCTGCGGCGATAGCCATACGTCCACGCACGGGGCGTTCGGAGCGCTTGCGTTCGGAATCGGTACGAGCGAAGTCGAGCACGTGCTCGCCACCCAAACGCTATGGCAACATCGTCCAAAAACGTTACAAATCCGTGTATCGGGTCGTTTGGGTGAAGGGGTAACGGCGAAAGATGTCATTTTAGCCATTATTCATCGCTACGGGGTAGATGTCGGAACGGGATATGTCATTGAATTTACGGGTGATACGATTCGTAACATGTCGATGGAAGAGCGGATGACGATTTGCAACATGGCGATTGAGGCGGGTGCGCGCGCTGGTTTAGTGAGCCCAGACGAAACAACATTTGAATATTTGCGCGGCCGAAAATATGCGCCAAAAGGGGAAGAGTTTGAAAAAGCGGTAGAGCGTTGGCGTTCGCTTGCTACCGACGAAGGGGCGGAATATGACAAAACGATTGAAATCGACGCTACGACGATCGCGCCGATGGTGACATGGGGGACGACGCCAGGAATGAGTGCACCAGTTGATGGAACGGTGCCATATCCGGAAGAGTTCGCGACGGAAACAGAGCGGAAAGCAGCGCAGCTTGCGTTGCAATATATGGGGTTGACACCAGGCATGTCGATTACGGACATTTCGGTGCAGCACGTGTTTATCGGGTCATGTACGAATTCGCGCATAAGCGATTTGCGGGCAGCAGCGGAAATTGTAAAAGGTAAAAAGGTAGCACCGGGCGTACGGGCGCTCGTTGTTCCCGGTTCGCAACAAGTAAAACAGAAAGCGGAAGAAGAAGGGCTGGCGCAAATTTTTATCGATGCCGGCTTTGAATGGCGCGATTCCGGCTGTAGCATGTGCCTTGGAATGAACCCGGATACAGTGCCAGAAGGAGAACATTGCGCTTCCACGTCTAACCGCAACTTTGAAGGGCGGCAAGGAAAAGGCGCGCGGACGCATTTAGTCAGTCCGAAAATGGCCGCTGCCGCTGCGATTTACGGCCGGTTTGTCGATGTGAGAAAGCTAGAGAAAGAAGCCGTTCGCTAAGGGGGAAGAAACATGCAGCCATTTACGATCCATACAGGAAAAGTTGCTGGGCTAGACCGAGCCAATATTGACACCGATCAAATTATCCCGAAGCAATTTTTAAAACGAATTGAACGAACTGGATTTGGGAAGTTTTTATTTTACGACTGGCGTTATCTTGCCGACGGAACGCCTAATCCTGCGTTTGAATTGAACCGTCCGGAAAATGAAGGTGCGACCATTCTTGTGGCAAATGAAAATTTCGGCTGTGGTTCTTCGCGCGAGCATGCTCCATGGGCGCTGCAAGATTACGGGTTTAAAGCGGTCATTGCTCCATCGTTTGCGGACATTTTTTACAACAACTGCTTAAAAAACGGGCTGCTTCCGATTCGATTGGATAAGCAAGCCGTCGATTATTTATTACAGCAAAGCAAACGTTCGGACTACGAATTAACGATTTCCCTTGAAGAGCAACGCGTCTATGACGAAACCGGGTTTGACCGGACGTTTGCGATTGACCCATACCGCAAGCAACTACTATTAAAAGGCTGGGACGAAATTGATTTGACATTTATGTATGAACCGTATATTGTCGAATATGAAAAGAAACAAGCCAACCTCGTGTGAATGAGGTTGGTTTTTCAACTTCACTGACGGTGATGATAAGATGAAAAAAAAGAATAACATTGTTCCATTTCCTAATTTACGAGAGCGACTGCTTGAAAAAGGGTGGGAAGCGTTACAAGCAAAACAGTACAAAACAGCGCTCCACTTTTTTTCGGAAGCGAACGAATTAAAAAATGATCCGGGAGTAGAATTGAGCATCGTCGTTTGCTTATTTGAACTTGGCGAATGGGAAGAAGCGAAAGATCGATGCCGGCGGTTGCTTGAAAAGAAAAAAGACGACATGCAACTGTTGCAAATGTATTTATCGATTTTGATTCAATTGCAGCAATATGATGAAATGGAAACGATGATCCGCCAAGCGGTTTCCAATCGCCTTCTTGCGCCTGCAACTCGCGATCATTTGCTGCAGTTGCTTCAGTTTATCGAAAAGATGCGGCACCGTTCGCAACCTGCTTTCGATGACAAAGACATTCGCCGGCTGTTGGAATCGAAGCGCTTGGACGATCAGCTGCAAGCGATTCACCAGCTCGAACATGAAGCGATCGCACCATTTTTGCCGATGATTCAATCGTATTTGCTGAAGGAGGACAATCATCCGATGGCGAAAACGATGTTGTTGCGGCTGTTGACCGTCCAACGCGTGAACGAACCGATGGCGATTTGTAAATTCGGACAGACGATAACGGTCATTCCTGCACATCTCGATGAAGCAGCGAAAACGGAATTTGCTACAAGTGTTTTGAAGCTGCTAGACCGTACGTTAACGGATGATAATCCGAGCTTGTATGAAATCGCTTCACACCTTTGGTATCGTTACGTATACGCTTTATATCCGTTCTCTCCGCTTCCAGCGTGCGTGGAACGATGGGCTGCTGCCTTACACATAAGCGCGTGTGAACTGCAAGGAATCGAGGAACAAAACGAAGAAATCGCAGAACGATACGGGGTGACGGTGAGCGAAATCGCGCCGCTTTGCAAAAAACTCTATGAAATAGAAAAAATTTCTTTCATTTAATTAGTCGTTTATATTGAAACATCGCTATTGTATGTTATAATATAATGGTTGTATTACGTATATCTTTGCATGATTACATATAAGCGACGATGATCGTGATCGTTGGACAAGCGCTCATGATCGAGATTGATTTTGTGTTGGAGGGAAAAGTATGGTAGCAAAATGGGAAAAGCTAGAAGGGAACGAAGGCGTTCTTACCGTTGAAGTAGATGCAGAAAAAGTAAGTGAAGGTTTGGACGCTGCATTCAAAAAAGTAGTGAAAAACGTGAGCATTCCAGGATTCCGCAAAGGAAAAATTCCGCGCGCCTTATTTGAGAAGCGTTTTGGCGTAGAAGTGTTATATGAAGATGCGTTGGATATTTTATTGCCAGAAGCGTATGCAAAAGCAGTAGAAGAAACGGGCATTGAACCGGTTGACTATCCGAAAATCGATGTCGAGCAACTAGAAAAAGGAAAAAGCTTAATTTTTACCGCGAAAGTGACAGTCAAACCAGAAGTGAAATTAGGCGAATATAAAGGGCTTGAAGTAGAAAAAGTAGACGCTATCGTGACAGAAGAAGATGTTGAAAACGAATTAAAACGCCTTCAAGAAAACTACGCAGAACTTGTCGTGAAAGAAGACGGCAAAATTGAAGAAGGCGACACAGCGGTCATCGACTTTGAGGGATTTGTAGACGGCGAGCCGTTCGAAGGCGGAAAAGCAGAAAACTATTCGCTTGTAATCGGTTCTGGCACGTTCATCCCTGGCTTTGAAGAGCAACTAATTGGATTAGAAGCAGGAGCAGAAAAAGATATTGAAGTGACGTTCCCAGAAGAATATCATGCAGAAGCGTTAGCAGGAAAACCAGCGGTATTCAAAATTAAAGTGCATGAAGTAAAAACAAAACAACTTCCAGCGCTTGATGATGAATTTGCCAAAGATGTAGAAGAAGATGTAGAAACGCTTGAGCAATTAAAAGAAAAAATCCGCACAAGACTACAAGAAGAGCGAAGCAAAGAAGCGGAAGCAGCCCTTCGTGATGCGGTCGTGGAAAAAGCGGCAGAAAATGCGGAAATCGATATTCCTGAAGCGATGATTAAAAATGAAACAGACCGCATGTTGCGCGAATTTGACCAACGCTTGCAAATGCAAGGTCTCAATTTGAACCTTTACTACCAATTCTCTGGCCAAGATGAAGCGGCATTGCGTGAGCAAATGAAAGAAGACGCGGAAAAACGTGTACGCATTTCGCTTACGCTAGAAGCGATTGCGAAAGCAGAGAACATTGAAGCAACAGACGAAGATGTAAACGAAGAACTTGAAAAAATGGCGGAAGCTTACAACTTGACGGTCGACAAAATTAAAGAACTTCTCGGCAGCCTTGATCTTGTGAAAGAAGATGTGAAATTCCGCAAAGTTGTCGACTTCCTTGTTGAACATAGCAAAGCGGCACAATAATCATATTGTATTTGTTGGAAACAATAAAGAACAAGGCGCGAGGTCTTTCGTGCCTTGTTCTTTCATACAATAAAGAATATAGTTGAGAATTTTCGAATTTTTCAAATATGCAACGATTTTTTTATTAGCATTTGTATCGCGAGTTATGATAAAATGACGAATACATAAGTTTGAACATGTAGTGTTGTACATACGGTGAGGGAATTTTTTTATAAGGGGTGAAACGATGTTTAAATTTAATGATGAGAAAGGGCAATTAAAATGTTCTTTCTGCGGCAAGACCCAAGACCAAGTCCGCAAATTAGTGGCAGGTCCTGGCGTATACATATGCGATGAGTGCATTGAGTTGTGTACGGAAATTGTCGAAGAAGAGTTAGGGAATGAAGAGGAGTTTGAATTTAAAGACGTTCCGAAGCCGAAAGAAATTCGCGAAATTTTAGATGAGTATGTCATTGGACAGGACGAAGCGAAAAAATCGCTTGCGGTTGCCGTTTACAACCATTACAAGCGGATTAATTCCAACAGCAAAATCGATGATGTGGAATTATCAAAAAGCAACATTTTGATGATTGGGCCGACAGGAAGCGGAAAAACGTTGCTTGCCCAAACGTTAGCGCGCATTTTAAACGTGCCGTTTGCGATTGCCGATGCTACGTCGTTAACGGAAGCTGGGTATGTCGGTGAAGACGTTGAAAATATTTTGTTAAAGTTAATCCAAGCTGCGGACTACGATGTGGAAAGAGCGGAAAAAGGGATTATTTACATCGATGAAATTGATAAAATCGCGCGCAAATCGGAAAACCCATCGATTACACGCGACGTATCTGGCGAAGGCGTTCAGCAAGCGTTGTTGAAAATTTTAGAAGGGACAATTGCGAGCGTTCCACCTCAAGGCGGTCGCAAACATCCGCACCAAGAATTTATTCAAATCGATACAACGAACATTTTGTTTATTTGCGGTGGAGCGTTTGATGGGATTGAGCCAATTATTAAACGCCGTTTAGGGAAAAAGGTAATCGGCTTCGGCGCTGAAACGCAACAAACAGAGGTTGATGAAAAAAATTTATTATCGAAAGTGTTGCCAGAAGATTTATTGAAATTCGGATTAATTCCGGAGTTTGTCGGTCGTCTCCCGGTCATTACGACGCTCGAGCCGCTTGATGAACAGGCGTTAATCGATATTTTAACGAAGCCGAAAAACGCAATTGTGAAGCAATACCAAAAAATGCTGGAATTAGACGATGTCGAGTTGGAATTTGAAGAAGGCGCATTGCGAGAAATTGCAAAGAAAGCGATTGAACGCAAGACGGGTGCACGCGGTCTTCGTTCCATCATCGAAGGAATTATGCTCGATGTCATGTTCGAACTTCCGTCGCGCGAAGATGTACAAAAATGCGTCATCACAGCGGAAACAGTGCGCGGCAATCAACCGCCTAAGCTGATCCGCCACGATGGCACGATCGTCGAACAAGAAAGAAAAACCTCAGCTTAACAAGAAAAGCGGAGGCGACTGGTTAGCTCTCGAAGCCAAACGTTCTTCCGACGAGAAGCGCTTTTTGCTTCGACGGAGGAAGGTTGTTTGGCCCAAGAGAGCTAGGAGCCGAAGCTAGACAAGAAAAGCGGAGAACGATCCTTGGCGAAGCCAAGGAAACATCCGACGGAAGCGCAAGCTTTCGACGAGACGTGCGTGCACGTCGACGGAGAAAGCGGACGCGGAGGAGGATGTTAGTTCGCAGCTAGACAAGAAAAGCGGAGGCGACTGGTTAGAGACTGTCTTTAAAAGAAGGCAGTCTCTTTTTGTTTATTCCTGCTTCTAGGCGGAGATACTATACGTACTACCTATTTTGAAGCAGGAGGATGTAAGTAGATGAACTGGACGAACATTGCTTTATTAGTACAGTTGTTTTTTGGGGTCATTATCGGCCTTTATTTTTGGAACTTGTTGAAAAGCCAGCGGGTGCAAAAAATATCGATCGATAAGGAATCACGCAAAGAAATGGAGCAGCTGCGCAAATTGCGCTCTATTTCGTTAACGGAGCCGCTCGCTGAAAAAGTAAGACCGAAACATTTTGCCGACATCGTTGGACAAGAAGACGGCATTAAAGCTTTAAAAGCGGCATTGTGCGGTCCAAACCCGCAACATGTGATCATTTACGGTCCTCCAGGAGTGGGAAAAACAGCTGCTGCTCGGCTTGTATTAGAAGAAGCGAAAAAAAACCCGCTTTCCCCATTTAAAAAGAACGCTGTTTTTGTTGAACTAGATGCGACAACAGCGCGCTTCGACGAACGTGGCATTGCCGATCCGCTGATCGGTTCTGTTCACGATCCAATTTATCAAGGAGCGGGAGCGATGGGACAAGCCGGGATTCCGCAACCGAAGCAAGGGGCAGTGACCCATGCACACGGAGGGATTTTATTTATTGATGAAATCGGGGAGCTGCATCCGATTCAAATGAACAAGCTATTAAAAGTGCTTGAAGACCGAAAAGTATTTTTCGAAAGCGCTTATTATAGCGAAGAAAATCCGCAAATCCCGACACACATTCACGATATTTTTCAAAACGGTCTTCCGGCAGATTTCCGGCTTGTCGGGGCGACGACAAGAACACCGAACGAAATTCCTCCGGCGATTCGTTCTCGCTGTTTAGAAGTGTTTTTCCGTGAACTTGACCAAGAGGAAATCGCTCTCATTGCCCGCAAAGCCGCGGAAAAAGTGAGGCTGAACGTGTCCGAAAACGGCATTCGTACGCTTGCTTCGTACGCGCGAAACGGTAGGGAAGCCGTCAATTTAATGCAAATTGCCGCTGGACTCGCCATTTCCGAAAAACGCGACATCATTCTCGATCAAGACATCGAATGGGTGATTCACTCGAGCCAATTGTCGCCGCGATATGAAAAGAAAATTAATCACACGTCGCTCGTCGGATTTGTGAACGGGTTAGCTGTGTACGGGCCGAACACAGGGGCGCTGCTCGAAATCGAAGTGACGGCATTGCCGGCGAAGGAAAAAGGAATAGTCAACATTACCGGAATCGTTGAAGAAGAAAGCATCGGTAGCAGAGAAAAATCGATCCGCCGCAAAAGTATGGCACGTGGCTCGATTGAAAACGTCATTACCGCGTTGCGGGCGATGGGAGTGCCGGCTGACGAGTACGATATTCATGTGAATTTTCCGGGGGGAGTGCCTGTTGACGGACCATCTGCAGGCATCGCCATGGCGGCCGGTATTTATTCTGCCATTTACCGCCTGCCGATTGATCGAACGATCGCCATGACCGGAGAGATTAGCATCTATGGGTATGTCAAGCCAGTCGGCGGCATTTTTCCGAAAGTAAAAGCAGCGAAACAAGCAGGGGCGAAAAAGGTACTCATTCCAGCGGAAAACATGCAGTCGATGTTGCGGAAAATCGATGGAATCGAAGTCATCCCTGTCGAACGGATAGAAGACGTGCTAGCCATTGTTTTTGAACAGAGCAGGAACGATGTAATTCCCGCTGCCGTGGATCAATCGGAAACAAAGCTCGTGTAGCGCCCCATCCACGACTTCGGCTATCGTTATGTCGAAGTCGATTTTTCATTTACAGAAATGTTTCGTAAACATGCACCCCGAATAGGGCATTTTATGTCGTAGAATTTTACAAACATGCCGCTGTACTATACAATAGACGAATAGAAGACGAAGTATGGAGGTGCTCGTGATGGCGAGAAAGAAAGAGATGATCGTCCCTCTCCTCCCGCTACGAGGTTTGCTCGTATTCCCAACGATGGTATTGCATTTAGATGTTGGCCGGGAAAAGTCGATTCAAGCGTTGGAAAAAGCGATGGTGGAGGATCATACGGTGTTGCTTACATCTCAAAAAGATGTTTCCGTCGATGAACCGAATGTCGCAGATTTATACGAAATGGGGACGTTGGCGCGTGTCAAACAACTGCTAAAGCTCCCGAACGGAACGTTTCGCGTATTAGTCGAAGGGGTTGCGCGCGCGAAAATGGTGGAAACGGTGGGCGACGACCCGTGTTTTATGGTGAAGGCGGAGATATTCGCAGACCGAGCCGCAAAAGATTTAGAAGACGAAGCGCTAAAGCGGACGATGCTGGAATATTTTGAGCAATACATACATTTATCGAAAAAATTATCGAACGATATTTTTGCGTCCATCGCTGATATCGATGAACCGGGCCGCATGGCGGATATTATTGCCTCGCATTTGCCGTTAAAGTTGGAAGGAAAGCAAGAAATATTGGAAACGGTCGATATAAAAGAACGCGTGCATAAAATTATTCAAATTCTCCATAACGAAAAAGAAGTATTACAGCTTGAGAAAAAAATTAGTATGCGCGTGAAACAATCAATGGAGCGAACGCAAAAAGAGTATTATTTGCGCGAACAAATGAAGGCGATTCAAAAGGAATTAGGCGAAAAAGAAGGAAAAACCGGCGAAATTGAAACATTGAAAGAAAAGATTGAAGCCGCCGGGATGCCAGAACATGTCAAAGCGACCGCGCTAAAAGAACTAGAACGCTACGAAAAAGTGCCGACAACTTCCGCAGAAAGTGCCGTCATTCGCAACTACCTTGACTGGCTGTTGGCGCTTCCGTGGACGAAACAGACGGAAGACCTTCACGATATTAAACGGGCGGAAGCGATTTTGCACGAGGAGCATTACGGATTAGAAAAAGTGAAAGAACGGGTGCTCGAATATTTAGCGGTCCAACAGTTAACGAACTCGCTAAAAGGCCCGATTCTTTGCCTTGCTGGTCCTCCGGGAGTAGGAAAAACATCGCTCGCTCGCTCAATTGCCAAATCGCTGAACCGCAACTTTGTCCGCGTATCATTAGGAGGCGTGCGTGACGAATCAGAAATTCGTGGTCATCGCCGAACGTATGTCGGAGCGATGCCGGGGCGAATCATTCAAGGGATGAAAAAAGCTGGCACGATTAACCCAGTCTTTTTGCTCGATGAGATTGATAAAATGTCGAACGATTTTCGTGGCGATCCGTCTGCCGCGCTTCTTGAAGTGCTCGATCCGGAACAAAATCATGCGTTTAGCGACCATTATATTGAAGAACCGTACGATTTATCGAAAGTGATGTTTATCGCCACTGCGAACAACTTAGCAACGATTCCGCGCCCATTGTTGGACCGAATGGAGATTATCACAATTTCTGGGTATACAGAAGTCGAAAAATTGCATATCGCTAAGCAACATTTGCTTCCAAAACAAATGAACGAACACGGCTTGAAAAAAGCGAGTTTGCAAATGCGCGATGAGGCGATATTACACGTTATTCGTTACTATACGCGCGAAGCAGGGGTGCGCGAATTAGAGCGGCAATTGGCGTCCATTTGCCGCAAAGCGGCTCGTTTGATCGTGTCAGAAGAGAAAAAACGCGTCGTCGTGACGGAAAAAAATTTAGAAGAGTTTTTAGGAAAACGAAAATATCGCTACGGGCAAGCGGAATTGCAAGACCAAGTAGGGGTGGCGACAGGACTGGCATATACCCCATTTGGTGGCGATACACTCTCGATTGAGGTGTCGTTATCGCTGGGGAAAGGAAAATTGGTTCTTACTGGAAAATTAGGGGACGTTATGAAAGAGTCGGCGCAGGCAGCATTTAGTTATGTTCGTTCCCGAGCAGAAGAACTTGGAATAGAAGCGGACTTTTACGAAAAATATGATATTCATATTCACGTTCCAGAAGGAGCGATTCCGAAAGACGGTCCTTCGGCAGGGATTACGATGGCGACCGCCCTCATTTCAGCGTTAACTGGGCGACCGGTGAGCCGGTTTGTCGGCATGACGGGGGAAATTACGCTGCGTGGTCGCGTGTTGCCGATCGGCGGAGTAAAAGAAAAAACGTTAAGCGCGCATCGGGCGGGATTGAAAAAAATCATTTTGCCAAAAGAAAACGAAAAAGATTTAGATGATATTCCTGAGATTGTGAAAAAAGATTTGCAATTCGTTCTTGTTTCGCATTTAGACGAAGTGTTACAACATGCATTGGTAGGGGAAAAAGAATGAAAATTACTGCAGCAGAAATTACGATCAGTGCCGTAAAACCAGAACAATATCCAGAAGGTGATCGACCAGAGTTTGCGCTCGCCGGACGCTCGAACGTCGGCAAATCATCGTTCATTAATAAAATGGTGAATCGGAAAAACTTAGCACGTACATCATCCAAACCTGGAAAAACACAAACATTAAATTTTTATCTCATTAATGAATCGTTTTATTTTGTCGATGTCCCAGGCTATGGATTCGCCAAAGTGTCCAAACAAGAGCGGCAAGCATGGGGAAAAATGATGGAAACGTATTTCACGACGAGGGAGCAGCTAAAAGCAGCGGTACTCGTGGTCGATTTGCGCCATCCGCCGACGAACGATGACTGCATGATGTATGAGTTTTTAAAGCATCATGCCATTCCGACGATTGTCGTAGCAACAAAGGCGGATAAAGTGCCGAAAGGAAAATGGCAAAAGCACCAAAACATCGTTCGCGAAACGTTGAACATGGCAACGGAAGACGAACTCATTCTTTTTTCCGCCGAAACAGGACAAGGAAAAGACGGGGCTTGGAGCGCGTTGCAGCGGATGATGTAACGAAAAAACACCAGTCGATGGCAAGACTGGTGTTTTTGTATGGATTATTTCTTTTTGGCAAATAATATGTATACGCCTAAAAGGATAAAAGTAAGTGGCCAAAATTTCCAAATGAAAGAAATGCTCGTTTCAATGATATGAAAAACGTGGGCAAAGCGTTCCGAGAATAGCATCACAAACGCCAACGCGAAAAACAGTAAACTTTGCATAAGTCCGGTCTTCATTTTCCGTGAACTGAGCAAAAAAGCGAGGGCGACGATGAAAAATAAGACACCCGTTTCGTTCGGCCAGCTTTTCCATAATTGAATCAATAGGAAATGAATACCAAAACCAAACAGCACAATTCCAGAAAAAATATGTTGGTATTCACGGGCGGAGTACGCTTGTCCGAGCAGCGCCGCTCCGAAAATGACAAATAACGACGGCCATCCTTGGAAAATTTTTAAAAAAGGAAGCGAAAGCTGGCTCTCTAAAAAGTACAATCCTAAACCGACCAACACAACTCCGGAAAAAATCCCATTCTTTTTCACTCGTTTCTCCCCATTTCTACATGAACTTCGCTTGATGGAAGGTGTGTTTTTTGCTATGGTACATATAAGAAAAGCGCAAAGCGCCCGCCTATCGGCGAAGAGCGCACAAGCCCCACCGAGGAGGCTCAGCCCAAGCAAAGCTTGGGCTTGCGTGGGATATTTCAAAGAAGTGAATTCAGCGTGTCGCCGCCGAAAGAAGGGGCGGAGCGACTCGAGCCGATGGCGCTTGGAGCTAGACATGAATCCGAAATTTTATACTTTCTTATCTTTTTGAGAAAGGATTCTGTTTAAAAGTTTATCATATAGGTTCAAATTGTGTTCACATTTTTTTGTTTATGTCGCACATATACATGCTATAATATAGTGAGATTACTATGTACTTTTGGTTGAGGGGGTATAGGGAAAGTGCATATTCTTGTCGTTGGCGTGAACTATAAAACCGCCCCTGTCGAAATTCGTGAGAAGTTGACTTTTAGCGAATCGGAACTGGTCGAAGCGATGAAAACGTTGAAGCAGCAAAAGAGCATTTTAGAAAACGTCATTATTTCTACATGTAACCGTACAGAAATTTATGCTGTTGTCGACCAAGTGCACACTGGGCGTTATTATATAAAAACATTTTTGGCAGATTGGTTTCATATCGAGAAAGACTCGCTCGCCCCTTATTTAAAAATTTTAGAGAACGAAGCGGCGGTAGAGCATTTATTCCGCGTGGCCTGTGGTCTTGACTCGATGATTTTAGGCGAAACGCAAATTTTAGGGCAAGTGCGCTCAAGCTATCTTTTGGCGCAAAATGAAAACACAATTGGCACGGTATTTAAACAGCTATTTAAACAAGCGGTGACGCTGGCAAAACGCGCTCATTCGGAAACAGAAATCGGCTCGAACGCGGTATCCGTTAGCTATGCAGCAGTAGAATTAGCGAAAAAGATTTTTGGTGATTTATCAGCGAAACACGTATTGGTGCTCGGGGCAGGGAAAATGGGGGAATTGGCGCTCCAAAACCTTTACGGAAGCGGCGTGAAAAAAGTGACGGTCATCAACCGGACGTTTGAGAAGGCGCAACATTTGGCTGAGAAATTTTCTGGAAGCGCCAAATCGCTTTCCGAATTGCAATGCGCCCTTGTCGAAGCGGACATTTTAATTAGCTCTACCGGCGCAAAAGAGTATGTTATCACGAAAGAGATGATGGTGCACATCGAAAAAATGCGCAAAGGCCGTCCGTTGTTTATGGTCGATATCGCCGTTCCACGCGACTTAGATCCAGCGCTCGCCGAGCTCGAAAGCGTCTTTTTATATGACATTGACGATTTAGAAGGGATCGTTCAAGCGAATTTGGCGGAGCGGAAAAAAGCAGCGGAACAAATTGAAATCATGATTGAAGCCGAATTGGTTGAATTCCAACAATGGCTTCATACGCTCGGCGTCGTTCCGGTCATTGCCGCCCTTCGCGAAAAAGCGTTGGCGATCCAAGCGGAAACGATGCAAAGCATCGAACGGAAACTGCCACATTTATCGGAACGTGACCGTAAAGTATTAAGCAAACATACGAAAAGCATTATTAATCAACTGTTGCGCGATCCGATCTTACGGGCGAAGGAATTAGCAGCAGAGCCGAATGCGGAAGAAGCGCTCCGGTTGTTTGCGAAAATTTTTAACATTGAAGAGGCTTTGCAAACGTCGAAACCGACGAAAGATGATGGTGAGCGCTCGGTTGTCCCATCTCTACAGTCATAAGAGAGGAATTTTGCGAATGTTGGAGATGAATCTCACACGGTTGTACGAGCTGTCTGTGCTGTTATATGCATTGTCTGTTTCTCTCTATTTTATAGATTTTTTGCATCATAACCGGAAGGCAAACCGCATCGCCTTCTGGTTACTTTCTATTGTCTGGGTTTTTCAGACGGCTTTTTTCTTGTTTCGCATTGTCGAAACGAAGCGGTTTCCGATTTTGACAATGTCGGAAGGTCTTTATTTTTATGCATGGGTGCTCATTACATTGTCGCTGGCGATTAACCGGTTGTTGCGCGTTGATTTTATTGTGTTTTTCACGAATGTGCTGGCATTTTTTATATTAGCGCTGCATACGTTTGCGCCGATTCGTCAGCCGTCGGAAGCGGCGGCGGAAAAACTTATTTCCGAGCTGCTCATGATTCATATTACGATGGCGATTTTAGCATATGGGGCGTTTTCCCTTTCATTTGTGTTTTCTGTTTTATATATGATCCAATACCATTTGTTGAAACAAAAAAAATGGGGAAAACGGTTATGGCGAATGGCGGATTTAACAAAATTAGAGAAAATGTCGTACGTTTTAAATTTAATCGGATTGCCTATGTTGTTATTAGGGCTCATTCTTGGCGTGATTTGGGCTTATATAAAAATCGAGCATTTCCATTGGTATGATGCGAAAGTGTTAGGGTCGTTTTCCGTTTTACTTGTTTATAGCGTGTATTTTTATAAACGAGTTGTCCAAGAAATGTACGGAAAAGCGCTCGCGCTTTGGAACATCGGCTCGTTTTTATTTTTGCTTGTCAACTTTTTCTTATTTGGTAGCTTATCGAAGTTTCATTTATGGTATTCATAATGGAGGAAGAAACGATGCGAAAAATTATCGTCGGTTCGCGGCGAAGCAAACTAGCTTTGACGCAAACAAACTGGGTGATTGCGAAATTGAAAGAACTTGGAGCGCCGTTTGAGTTTGAAGTGAAAGAAATTGTGACAAAAGGCGACCAAATTTTAAACGTCACGTTATCGAAAGTTGGCGGAAAAGGATTGTTCGTCAAAGAAATTGAGCAGGCGATGCTTAACGAAGAGATTGATATGGCCGTTCATAGTATGAAAGATATGCCGGCTGTATTGCCGGAAGGGCTCATGATCGGCTGCGTGCCAAAGCGCGAAGACCATCGCGATGTGCTCATTAGTAAATCTCGCGTTTCGTTTGCCAACCTTCCGAGCGGAGCGGTCATTGGAACGAGCAGTTTGCGCCGTTCTGCCCAGCTACTGGCGCAACGTCCGGATTTAGAGATTAAATGGATTCGCGGCAATATTGACACAAGGTTGGCGAAGTTGGAAAACGAAGGGTATGACGCGATCATTTTAGCGGCGGCCGGTTTGCGGCGGATGGGCTGGGCGGATGAAACAATTACGGAATATTTGCCGACGGAACTTTGTCTTCCAGCTGTTGGACAAGGGGCGTTAGCGATTGAATGCCGCGAAAACGATGCGGAATTGTTAGAATGGTTGCGAGTATTAAACGACCGCGAAACGGAGCGGGCGGTGTTGGCGGAACGCGCCTTTTTACAGAGAATGGAAGGTGGTTGTCAAGTGCCAATCGCTGGTTATGCTTATGTCAACGACAAAGATGAAGTCGTTTTTACTGGGCTCGTTGCTTCACCGGACGGAAAAGAATGCTACAAAGAAACCGCTATCGGTACAGATGCCGAACAAATTGGCAAAACAGTAGCGGATCGTCTCGTTCAGCTTGGCGCAAAAGCGTTGATCGACCGGGTTAAAAAGGAGCTTGGTGCGTAATGGAGCGGCTTCCGTTGTACGGCAAAACGGTGCTTGTTACAAGAGGAAAAGAACAGGCGCATGTATTTTCCGATAAGCTGAAACAGGTCGGAGCTCGCCCTGTGGAAATTCCGCTCATTTCTGTTTCAGCGGTGACGGAAACAAAGGAAATAGAGGAATGTGTTCGCGACTTGTCTCGCTATGACTGGCTCGTGTTTACGAGCGCCAACGGGGTTCGCTTTTTCTTTACATTTGTTAGCGACATAATGCCGCTGCCGAACGTTGCTGTCGTCGGCAAAAAAACGGCGCTTGCTTTAGAGAAAAGAGGTATAAGGCCAGCCGTTGTTCCCGACGAATTTGTTGCGGAAGGATTGGCGGAAGCGATGAAATCGCTCGTGAAGCCGAATGACCGCGTCTTGTTAGTGAAAGGAAATTTGGCGCGTCCGACATTGAAAGAAGCGCTTGTTCAGTTAGGCGCAGACGTGACCGACCTAGTCGTGTATGAAACAAAAATGAACGAAAGTGGTAAAGAACAACTGCTTGATTTGTTAAAAAAACGGGCGCTCGATGTAGTGACATTTACAAGCTCGTCAACGGTCGAAAGTTTCATGAACATGTTGGATGGAATTGAATGGCGACCGTTGTTAGCACATTGCGTCATTGCCTGCATCGGTCCGATTACGAAACAAACAGCGGAGCAATTCGGATTGCGTGTACATATTTGTCCTGAGCAATATACGATTGATGATATGATAAAAGCGATGGAAACATTTTTTCAGATGGAGGGAAATAAATGAGCAGATGGCAATTTGATCGCCACCGCCGGTTACGGCAAAGCGCGAATTTACGTGCGATGGTGCGTGAAACACATCTTCACGTCGAAGATTTGATTTATCCGATTTTTGTGATCGAAGGAGAACATGTCAAGCAGGAAATTCCGTCCATGCCGGGCATTTACCAGTTTTCGCTTGACCGGTTGAATGAAGAAGTTGCAGAAGCGGTTGACCTCGGCATTAAGTCGGTCATCGTTTTCGGTATTCCAGCGGAAAAAGATGAAGTCGGTTCACGAGCGTATTGTGAGCACGGCATCGTCCAACAAGCGATCCGGCAAATAAAACAAACGTATCCAGAGCTTGTCGTGATTGCGGATACGTGTTTATGTGAATATACGAGCCACGGCCATTGCGGCGTCGTCGAAAACGAACAAGTGTTGAACGATCCGTCGCTTGAACTGCTTGTGAAAACGGCGGTAAGCCAAGCGAAAGCAGGCGCGGATATTATCGCTCCTTCCAACATGATGGACGGCTTTGTGACCGCGATCCGCCAAGGATTAGATGAAACGGGATTCGCGCACGTGCCGATTATGTCGTATGCGGTGAAATACGCGTCCGCGTTTTACGGACCGTTCCGCGATGCAGCCAATAGCGCTCCGCAGTTTGGCGATCGAAAAACGTACCAAATGGACCCGGCAAACCGGCTGGAGGCGTTTCGCGAAGCGGAATCGGATGTGCGCGAAGGCGCGGATTTTATTATGGTAAAACCAGCGCTTGCGTATTTAGACATTATTCGCGATATGAAAAACCATTTCCATCTTCCGATTGTCGCTTACAATGTAAGCGGAGAATATGCAATGGTGAAAGCAGCGGCGCAAAATGGTTGGGTAAACGAAAAGCAAATCGTGATGGAAATGTTAATCGGCATGAAACGGGCAGGCGCGGATTTAATTTTAACGTATTTTGCCAAAGACGTCGCTCGTTGGCTACAAGAATAGGGGGATTTCGATGCGATACGAACGTTCCAAACAAGCGTATGAAGAAGCAGTTCGGCTATTGCCGGGCGGGGTGAACAGCCCAGTTCGCGCGTTTAAATCGGTGAAAATGGATCCGATTTTTATGGCGCGCGGTAAAGGCTCGAAAATTTACGACATTGATGGCAACGAATACATCGATTATGTTCTTTCTTGGGGTCCGCTTATTTTAGGACATGCGAATGACCGTGTCGTCGCGGCGCTGAAAAAAGTCGCGGAAAACGGGACAAGCTTCGGAGCGCCGACGTTAATCGAAAATGAATTGGCGAAGCTTGTGATTGAACGGGTGCCATCGATTGAGATTGTACGGATGGTCAATTCCGGCACGGAAGCGACGATGAGTGCGTTGCGTTTGGCGCGCGGCTATACGGGACGCAATAAAATTATCAAATTTGAAGGCTGTTATCACGGCCACGGCGATTCGCTGCTCATTAAAGCTGGTTCTGGCGTGGCAACGCTTGGATTGCCGGATAGCCCAGGCGTTCCAGAATCGGTGGCGCAAAATACGATTACCGTTCCTTACAACGATTTAGAAAGCGTCAAATATGCGTTTGAGCGGTTTGGAGAAGATATTGCCGCGGTCATTGTCGAACCGGTCGCTGGAAACATGGGGGTTGTTCCGCCGCTTCCAGGATTTTTGCAAGGACTTCGGGACATTACGAACGAATACGGGGCGCTGTTGATTTTTGATGAAGTAATGACTGGCTTCCGCGTCGATTATCATTGTGCCCAAGGTTATTTCGGAGTGACGCCTGATTTAACGTGTCTTGGCAAAGTCATTGGTGGCGGTCTACCGGTTGGTGCATACGGCGGTCGCGCGGACATTATGGAACGGATTGCGCCAAGCGGTCCCATTTATCAAGCAGGTACATTATCAGGCAACCCACTAGCAATGACAGCTGGCTATGAAACGCTTATCCAACTAACGCCAGAAACGTACGAACAGTTCCGGAAAAAAGCGGATCGGCTCGAAGAAGGATTGCGCCAAGCGGCGGAAAAATACGGCATTCCGCATACTGTTACCCGCGCGGGTTCGATGATTGGCTTCTTCTTTACAAACGAAGCAGTCATTAACTACGAAAAAGCGAAAACATCTGATGTAGAGATGTTTGCGGCCTATTACCGCGAAATGGCGGAACAAGGCATCTTCTTGCCGCCATCCCAGTTTGAAGGAATGTTTTTATCAACGGAGCATACGGATGAAGACATCGAAAAAACGATCGAAGCAGCAGAAAAAGCGTTTGCGAAACTAAAGGGATAATGAATGATGGCCATGTGCAATGTGCGCATGGTCATTTTTTATTCATATTCTGTTTCCGCCGCTCATACATTGATAATGCCATTGAAAAGTTTGGCCGAAAAGGGCGGAAGGAGGAGGCTTGTTTGGAGCAATCATATTTACGTTTTTCACTCGAAGAGTCGATTTGGTTTAAAAGGGGACAGGAAGTGGGAGAGTTTCTTTCGGTTTCGTTAGATCCGGTCATTTCCGTTGATGAATACGAGCATTATATTACGATTCGCGGGGCGTTAGAATTAAGCGGGGAATATCGCATGGCGGATGAAGATGGGGAGGAGGCAGATCTTTACGATTTTAGCACACGCCGATTCGTCCAACGGATTACGACGCGCGAAGATGGGGTGAGTGAGCTGTTTCATCGCTTCCCTGTCGACATCACGATTCCGAAAAGCCGGATTTTTAGTTTAGAAGAGGTGTATGTCACGGTCGAATCGTTTGATTACGATTTAGGTAGCGACGGTCGGCTTTCCCTTGTAGCCGATATTTCGATTAGCGGAATTTTGGAGGAAGGGGAAGCAGAAACGGAGAGCGAGCCGTCATGGTTTGAGCCGTTTGAAGCAGTCGCTCGCAAAGAATGGTACGAACAAGAAATGTTAGCCGAAGCGAGCGAACATGTGCAAGCAACGGCAGAGCAAAGCGAGGAGGGGCTTGTGGAACAAGATATTGTTCTGAATGAGACTGAATGGATGAAACGAAGCGAAGATGACGAGCAAGCGCCGGTTGCGCCAGCAGTAGCTACCGACGAGCGAAACGAAAATAGTGAACCGTTTCTCGCTAAAGAGCCAGAAGCAATGCACGAAAACGAAGCGAAAGTATCGATCGGAACAGCACCAAAACAAGAGGCCGAACCGGTGGAAGAAAATGCGAAGCCGCGCAAAGAAAACGCGCTTTATTTAACAAAGTTGTTTTCGAAAGAACAAGGAGAAGATTTTTCAAGAGTAAAAATTTGCATCGTCCAGCAAGGCGATTCAATGGACAAGATTGCAAAACGGTACGACATTTCGATCCAACAACTATTGCGGGCGAATCATCTCGAACACGAAGCCGAGTTGCAAGAAGGGCAACTATTATATATTCCTATCCCAGCTAGCCACCGTGCATAAGCAACCTCTCCCACTTTACCGAAACTAAAGTGGGAGATTTTTTTAATGGCGAACGAAGGGGGGATTTATTTGCACGACCTTAATATGGCGGTATTGGCGCATTACCCTTTACGCGTATTGCGCATCGACGACTACGGCAAGGTCAAAAAAGTGCATACAGCTGAAGGAACGTTTGCCTTAAAAAAAATTAGTGACGTTCAGCAACTCCACGCCATTGAGCAAGCCGCTTTTTTTTATCGACCGCAAATGATTCCGATTTACTGGTCGAAGCGCGGCACGTTGTTTGTAGCCGAAGGCGGTTACTATTATTATGTCATGCCGTGGATTTCACTGCCGTCAGGGCAGCGGGCAACAGAAGCGATGATATCTTTTTTCCGCGATCTTGCCACGCTGCATCAGAAAACGTTGCAAGAAATCAACGTGGACGAAACAGAGCTTAAAAACTATTATGAAACAAAAAAAGCGGCTTGGGAAGAAGAACGCTCCTTTTTACAATCTTATGCGGAACAATGCGAACATGAATGGTATATGTCCCCGTTTCAACTGCAATTTTGCACGTATTTCCACGAAACGATGCAAGCGTATTGGTTTGCAGAAACGCAGTTGGAAACGTGGTACGAAAAAATGAAAGAAACGAAAAAATGGCGCGTTGCGTTCGTACATGGAAACGCTCGTTTTTCGCATTACGTCCCGCGCGAACAAGGAGGGCAGTTTTTTAGCTGGGAGCGGGCAAAATGGGCATTTCCGCTTGTCGATGTAGCGGCTGCTTTAGATGAATATGTACGAACGCCGTCGGTAGACGATACGTGGGTCGACGGCTTTCGAGAATATGAAAAAAAACTTTCCCTTCGTGAAGAAGAGCTTGCTTTTTTCTCTAGCCACGTTGCTTCTCCGACGTATTTATACCGAGTCGTTTCTGATTATGCGGAGAAACGGAAAAAAGAACAGACAGAATACCGCGCTGTTTCCGAGCTGCAGCGAGCTTACTGGATAATGAAGCGAACGGAACAACTCCTTATGCGGATGACGACATTAAATCCACTCGAGGTGGAAAGCGACAGCCAATCCAACGAGAATGGCTAATAAAAGAACGTCGAACGTCGTCGGCAACAAAATCGTGCGAATCGCTTGAAAAACAGTAATGGGAATAATAACTTGCGCACAAATGGCGCGAAGTTGACGAAGCCATGGCGGCCATGAGTATGGATTAAATCGTTTCACGTATTATCCCTCCTTTTTATACAGTATGAAACGACATCTTTTTTGTCACCAAAAAGCAAAAACGTGCATAAACCATTAAAAACTTGGAAAAGATGATTGACGATGTCCTTCATTTTTCGGTAGTATGTATAATGAATAAGGCAAAAAGCGAAGACAGGGAAGAGTACAGCGCGAACGCCTGCAGAGAGGGGAATCATTTGCTGCGAGATTTCCTAGGATTGTACGCGTTGGAAGGTCGCCCTTGAGCTGCTTCTTTGAACCTAAAGTAGAAGAAGCCGGTCGAAAGCCGTTATGCGATGAAGTGCTTAGGCAGGAGTATGTCCTGCTTAAGAAAAAAGGTGGTACCGCGAGAGAGTCTCCTTTCGTCCTTTTCGGATGAAAGGAGTTTTTTATTTTGTAAGGAGGGATAACATGGAAAAGCTAACGATGTCGACAAAATACGACCACAAAGCTGTTGAAACGAACCGCTATCAGTGGTGGCTTGACGGCAAATTTTTTGAAGCGACGGGCGAAGAAGGAAAGCAGCCGTTTACAATCGTCATTCCGCCGCCAAACGTGACGGGGAAATTGCACTTAGGTCATGCGTGGGATACGACGCTGCAGGATATTATTACACGTATGAAGCGGATGCAAGGCTATGACGTCTTATGGCTTCCAGGGATGGACCATGCCGGCATTGCGACGCAGGCAAAAGTAGAAGAGAAATTGCGCCATCAAGGGCTTTCCCGCTACGATTTAGGCCGCGAAAAATTTGTCGAAGAAACGTGGAAATGGAAAGAAGAGTACGCCGGCCATATTCGCTCACAATGGGCGAAATTAGGGCTTGGCCTCGATTATACGCGCGAGCGCTTTACGTTGGATGAAGGGCTATCGAAAGCGGTGCGCGAAGTATTCGTCTCCCTTTACAAAAAAGGGCTCATTTACCGCGGCGAGTACATTATTAACTGGGATCCAGTCACCAAAACAGCGCTTTCTGATATTGAAGTCATTTACAAAGATGTACAAGGAGCGCTTTACCATATGCGCTATCCGCTTGCCGATGGTTCTGGCTACATTGAGGTCGCGACGACCCGTCCAGAAACGATGCTTGGCGATACTGCAGTTGCGGTGCATCCGGAAGATGAGCGCTATAAACATCTCATCGGCAAAACGGTTATTTTACCGATTACTGGCCGGGAAATTCCGATTATCGGTGACGAATACGTCGATATGGAATTTGGTTCAGGGGCAGTAAAAATTACGCCAGCGCACGACCCGAACGACTTTGAAATCGGCAACCGCCATAACTTGCCGCGCATTCTTGTCATGAACGAAGACGGCACAATGAACGACAATGCGATGCAGTATAAGGGGCTTGACCGCTTCGAATGCCGCAAGCAAATCGTTAAAGATTTACAAGAACAAGGGGTATTGTTCAAAATTGAAGAGCATATGCATTCGGTCGGTCATAGCGAACGAAGCGGCGCTGTCGTGGAACCGTACCTTTCGACGCAATGGTTCGTTAAAATGAAGCCATTAGCAGAAGCAGCGATTGAACTGCAAAAAACAGAAGGAAAAGTGAACTTTGTTCCAGAACGTTTTGAAAAAACATATTTACACTGGATGGAAAACATCCGCGACTGGTGCATTTCCCGTCAGCTTTGGTGGGGGCATCGCATTCCAGCGTGGTATCATAAAGAAACAGGCGAAGTGTACGTCGCTCACGAGCCGCCAGCAGATATCGAAAACTGGGAACAAGACCCGGACGTCTTAGATACGTGGTTTAGCTCCGCACTTTGGCCATTTTCGACAATGGGCTGGCCGAACGAAGACTCAGCGGATTATAAGCGCTATTACCCAACAGACGTGCTTGTGACCGGCTATGATATTATTTTCTTCTGGGTATCGCGCATGATTTTCCAAGCGCTCGAGTTTACGGGGAAACGTCCATTTAAAGATGTACTCATTCACGGCTTAGTGCGTGATGCGCAAGGGCGGAAAATGAGTAAATCGCTTGGCAACGGCGTGGACCCGATGGATGTCATTGACCAGTACGGCGCCGACTCGCTTCGCTACTTTTTAGCAACAGGCAGCTCGCCGGGGCAAGATTTACGTTTCAGCACGGAAAAAGTAGAAGCGACGTGGAACTTTGTCAATAAAATTTGGAACGCTTCACGGTTTGCGCTCATGAACATGGAAGGATTTACGTACGAAGACATCGATTTAAATGGAGAAAAATCAGTTGCTAACCATTGGATTTTGACGCGCTTAAACGAAACGATTGAAACGGTCACGAAATTGGCGGAAAAATACGAGTTTGGTGAAGTCGGCCGTGCGCTTTATAACTTTATTTGGGACGACTTATGCGACTGGTACATTGAAATGGCGAAACTGCCGTTATATGGCGATGATGAGCAAGCGAAAAAGACGACGCGGTCAGTACTGGCGTACGTGCTCGACCAAACGATGCGCCTTCTTCATCCATTTATGCCATTTGTAACGGAAGAAATTTGGCAGCACTTGCCGCATGAGGGCGAATCGATTACGGTTGCGAAATGGCCGGAAGTTCGTCCAGAGCTTTCGAATGAAGAAGCGGCAGAAGCGATGCGGTTGTTGGTCGATATTATTCGCGCGGTGCGCAACGTTCGTGCGGAAGTCAATACGCCGCTAAGCAAGCCGATTACGCTTTATATTAAAGCGAAAGACGAACGCGTCAAAGCGACGTTAGCAACGAACCGAGCGTATATTGAGCGCTTCTGCAACCCGAGCGAACTAATTATCGATACGACAATTCCGGCGGTCGAAAAAGCGATGACCGCGGTTGTCACAGGTGCGGAACTAAGTTTGCCGCTTGAAGGGCTCATCAACATTGAAGAAGAAGTGAAACGCCTCGAAAAAGAATTGCAAAAGCTTGACCAAGAAGTCGAGCGCGTCCAAAAGAAATTAAGCAACGAAGGCTTTTTAGCGAAAGCCCCAGCGCACGTGATCGAAGAAGAACGGAAAAAAGAACAAGACTACTTGGAAAAACGCGAAACAGTGCGCGCTCGTCTTGCACAATTAAAACAATAGCTTTATGATGAAGACGAATCGGTTTTCGGTTCGTCTTCATTTTTGAAGGGAGGAAATTTTCATGGTGAGTACATATACAGAAGCGGTCAACTGGATTCATGGACGGTTAAAGTTAGGGGTCAAACCAGGCTTAAAGCGAATGGAATGGATGCTTGAACGACTAGGGCATCCAGAGCGTCGGGTAAAGGCCGTTCACGTCGCCGGAACGAACGGCAAAGGGTCGACTGTTTGCTTTTTGCGTCATATTTTACAGGAGGCGGGATATTCCGTTGGGACATTCACCTCACCGTATGTGGAGCAATTTAATGAGCGCATTAGCGTGAACGGCGTGCCGATTTCTGATGAGGAGATTGTGCAGCTTGTCCAAGTGGTTAAGCCGCTTGCTGACGAATTGGAGCAAACCGAGCTCGGAGCGCCGACGGAATTTGAAGTCATTACGGCGATGATGTTTTACTATTTCGGAAAAATGAACGTGCAAGATATCGTCATTATTGAAGCGGGGCTTGGTGGACGGTTGGACTCAACGAACGTCATTTATCCGCTTTTATCGGTGATTACAAACGTCAGCTACGATCATATGAATATATTAGGGGAAACGATAGAAAAAATCGCGTTTGAAAAGGCAGGAATTATTAAATCCGGCGTTCCGGTCATTACTGGAATCGAGCAAGAAGAAGCGCTTTATGTTATTCAAGAAAAAGCAGCGCAACAGAAAGCCAAAACGTACGTATTAGGCAACGATTTTGTTGCGAGCGACATCGTTTCATTTGAACATGGCGAACAGTTTTCTGTTCAGACAATGTTTGCAAACTATCCGGACTTGACGATTTCGATGCTCGGCGCGCACCAAATAAAAAATGCGGCATTAGCGGTGATGGCAGCCGATTATTTACGGGTATATTACTCATTGATTATTGAAGAAGAGGCGTTAAGAAATGGGCTTGCAAAGGCGCAATGGCTCGGACGGTTTGAAACGTTGTCGAACAAACCGACGATGATTATTGACGGGGCGCATAACGAAGCAGGCGTCGAAAGTTTAGTCGAAACGGTCAAAACGCACTATCCGGACCGCGACGTTCATTTGCTTGTTGCGGCATTAGCCGATAAGCCACTTGATAAAATGATTCCACAGCTTGCTCGTATCGCGAAAACAATCACGTTTACGTCGTTCGATTTCCCGCGCGCGGCGACTGCCAAGCAGCTAGAAGAACTATGTGAACATCCGAGAAAAGCGTGCTGTGACGACTGGAAGCAATGGCTGACCGACGCGAAAAACAGCCAAAACGATCGCGACCTTTTCTTAATCACCGGCTCGCTTTACTTCATTTCAGATGTGCGGAAATTTTTGAAAAATTAATACCTCCATAAGGAGAATTGCTGATATAATAGAAGAAAATAGGACATTGGAAGGGGGGAGGAAATGTGTCGCAAATAAAACACAAATCTCTATACTTTAGTTTTATGATTGTTTTCTTTAGCTTCCTTTTTGTTTATGTACATCCAGTTTTCGCAGCGACTTTGGGTAATGCCTCTCTAGATTTTACTGTTACACCTTCACAAACTGAGTATGCTAAACCTACAAATGGGGATGCTCAAGGGCGGTTGGATGTTACGTTAATTCCTCAAGGGAAAATTGATAGTGTCATTCGTTCACCGATTGATGTCGTATTCGTTTTTGACGTTTCAGGGTCGATGGATGAGCTAGGAACGAACCCGATGAAGTTCCAAAGCGCCAAACAAGCGCTGAGTTCTGCAGTTAGCTATTTTAAAGCGAATGCGAATCCGAGCGATCGTTTTGCTCTTATTCCTTTTTCAAGCGACGTCCAATACAATAAGGTCGTGCCGTTTCCAACCGGAACATATGACGTTGCGCAGCATTTAGATAAAATTTTACAAACGTCGAATAGCCTTGTTGCTGGTGGAGGAACGAACTATACACAAGCGTTGCAAACAGCGCAATCGCTTTTTAACGATCCGACGCGAAAAAAATATATTATCTTTTTAACAGACGGAGTGCCGACATTTGCGAACGTTGTTGAGCAGATGACGTATAAAGAAGTAAAAAATTATAGATATACAGGGAAAACTATTACTGGGAATGTTTCGCTCAGATATGAACTTTATAGCGATGGCGCGACAACTGCGATGCGGTTTATTGATAATCAAGGATATGAACGGCTTTTATATGGGAGTGGGAATGATTATGCAGATGGTCGGTATATAGGAAAAAGTGGACTTACTTTTTCTTATAGCTCTGTCGATACAAAAATCCGAAATTACGGGCTAAACGTTGCTAAAAATCTCGGCATGAACAATATCACCCTTTACTCTGTCGGTTTCGGAAGCAACGATGATGTCGATATGAATTACTTAAGCCAACTGTCGTCAATGACAGGTGGATTTGCAAAGCAAGGAACGACGCAAAATTTAACAGAAATTTTTCAACAATTTTCGAAGCTCGCAACCGATCCAATGTTAAGCGGCACGATTCGGATTCCGCTTCAATCGTTTGGTGGCAATGTGCAGATTGTAGAAACTGAGAATGTTTGGCTTGACGAAGCGAAAGCCAATGCTTACATCACATTTAACATTGGCTATAAAGTCGGGCAATCTGCTCCATCGCCAGTTAATATTTCCGTTCCTGTTTTGTTTAAAGCGAAAGGAACGTATACGTTAAGTGCAGAAATGTCTTATCGCGACGTATACGGTGTGTTGCAGCCGACGGTGACGAAAACGGTGACGGTAGTGGTGAAAGATGAAGTGCCGCCGTCGTTTACAGGAAGCGTAAAACTGCAAGGAGTTTCTCGTGATATTGGAGATTTAATTAAATACGGCAATACGAACGGTGACTCGAACCAATTCAATGCCCAATACACGTTAACTCCGACTGGATATGTCGGAAGCGGTGTGACGGGCAATTTAAGCAACATTAAACTTATTCAGCCGCTTCCGGACGGGGTGACAGTTGTCCCTTCCGCAAACGTTACGGTTTATAGCAATAACGGCGTCACTTATGTTGAAATTGCTTTTCCGAATACAACGATTGATTATACGAAATTAAATAGCACGACGCTTACAGCAAGTTTGAAACTGCAAGCAAATTGGGCGATGGAAGGGGTGCAGCTGCCGCAAGCGACCATTTCGTTTACAGACAGCAAATACGGTGCGCGCACTTCCACATTGCCGGTTGCCTCACAGTCGATCAACATGAAAGTAAGGTTGTTAGAGTTCCCGGACATCTATTATGAAGGAGACAGCCGCGGACTTGTTTCGAAATGGCAGACGCTTGCCGCAACGACGAATTTGCTTGCGACAACGAAGCATCCGAACAATTACGGTTTACTTATGTTGCCGATTCAATCGTTAACGTTTAAGTCAAATAGCAATGATCTCATCATCGTTGTCACTTATAAAGACGGTCAATCCGTAGAGTTGAATTTAACGCCACAGGTAAAAATTTTTACGAACGATGGACGGGAAATTGCGAATGGGGCAACGGTAACAGAGCCGGTAAAAGTACGCGTTGTCGGGTTAGTCGCGGGAGAAGGAGTATCGTATCAATATCAAATTACTAATCCGAAACAAAACGTCAACTGGCAAACGCTAACCCCTCCGTACGAAATTCCGATTACGGTCGATGGAACGTCCGTTGTTTCGGTGAAAGCGTCAGGCGGTTTTACGAAAGGCAGTGGCATGGCGACCGTTTTGGTTACGTATAACAAGCTAATTACATCGATTGACCTAGCATACCAATCGAAAATGAATATCGGAGATACGCAGACAATTTCTGTCACGATTGCGCCGAGCGATGCCACAAATAAATCGTTGCAGTGGATTTCAAGCGATCCAACCATCGCGACGGTTGATCAAGGAAAAGTGACGGCGAAAGGTTCGGGAGTTGTCGATATTACCGTAAAAGCGTTGGACGGCAGCAACGTTTCCGCGACCGCGAGAATTACTGTTGTTAACCCAATTGTTCCGTTAGAAGCAATCCGGTTTGCTCAGCAAGTTTTATATGTAACAGCCGGCGATGAAATCACGCTCGATCCAAAAATTGAATTCATCCCGAACAATGCGACAAACAAAAACATCCGCATGATTCAATCAAGCGCGCCAGAGTACGTAGATGTCATCTTTAAACAAGGAAAGTGGGTCCTTCAAGCAAAAGATGCTGGATATGCAACGATAACCGCAGTAGCTGATGAGAAAAATGCTCTCGGTCAAGACATCACCGCCACCATGGTTGTCATTGTTCAAGAAAAATCAACTGGTCCGGGAGGAAACAGTAACGATAGCGGTGGGAAAAATCGATGGTAAAAAACGGCATGGGGTTGTCCCGATGCCGTTTTATTTTACCGTAAGTTCATCGACAATAAGGTCAAGTTTTTTCACAAACGGCAGCCCCAATCCTCGGTCAATAAAAACTGACTTATCATGCTGAATGACAAAACGAGCTTGCTCTTTCTCATCCAATGACGGTGGAGGGGAAAGCGAAATAGCATTATTTTGTTTATTAGCGGGGCCCCGATAGCTGTTAATGACTAATCCTGACGTATCCCCATCTGGAACTGCTTCGTTGACGTTTCCGCGCGCAAACAAACCACCTTTAATATTGATATAAGAGCCAACCGCATAAAGGACAGCATTGCTATCTGTATAGAAATAGCCTTTAAGGTTTGGGGTATCAACAAACGGGAAATTGTTATCGAATTCGTTAATTCTTGCAATTTCTAAAGGTCCTTTTGACAATAGCACGACTTCTTTGTCGTTCCAACCGGAAATGTTGGCGTTATAAATAAATGTTCGCTGCAGCGCATAAATGGTGGAATCAAGCTGCACGTTTCCACTAATCATTAAATTACCAAGGACAAGAATATTTCCACGTATTTTTACCGGAATATTAATACTGTTCCCTAAATATAAATCACCGTTAACAATTAGCCAGTTATTTTGTAAATCGAGTTCACCGTGATCAATAAAAAAAGAAGAAATTTTATCCGAATCGAGTAAAATCGGTTCGTTACCGATATCTGTGGTTTCGTCGACTGTTGGGACATGATCGAACGTAGCGAACTGTCCTTTAAGGCTGTTAAGAAGTTCATTGATAGTTAGGTTGATATTATTCTCATACGCTTGACTAAACGTTTCAATGCCGGCAGCGTTCAACAGCTTGTCTTTAAATGTCCAGTCAAAATCAACATCAATAAATTCGCTTTGTTCTTTTTGAACAGAAGGACCTTTCGTTTGGAATTGTACGTCGTTAGAATAATTAGGCAAAATACGTTCAAACCGGCTATTAGCAACATTATAACAAGCGTTAGCCCCATTTTTCTGCTCACAAGAATAGCGGTTTTCATTAACAAAGAGCACACTTTTGTCACTTGTTGTCGGGAAAGATGTCTGTACCGTATACTTTTGTGAGTTATCAATATAATTAGCAACATTTGTAACATAAAAATTTTTCCCGGCATATATATTCCCATCAATATACATTCCGCCGTTTAACACGACGTCTTCCGTTGACCCAACCGCATATTTCAAAAAACTAGGCGTGTTTGTAATAATAATTTTCCGCGAAACAGTTTTTGTTCCGTACGGTTTGGAAAGGAGATAGACGCGCGTAAACAGCTTCGTTCGGTCAATATTGTTGTCTAATGTGACGTCTTGAATATTTACCCCATACCGATCAATTAGTTGCTTTATAAACCCTGTTTCACTATTGCCGAGATCGGTGTCTAACTGAAGCGGGGTGGATAGTTCTAAATTTTCTACTTTTACCTTCATTTCGGCAATCGTTTCTTCAATTGCTTTCGTCGCTTCGTGTAGCGACGTCACGTCTTCAACACGTGTTTGCGTAAATTTTGCTTGATAGAGGCTGACGGATAAAATCGTCAAACCAAGCATGAAAAAAATCGTGATAATGAGCAATGTTAACACAAGGCTATACCCTTTTTCGTTCATCTTTTGCACTTCCTTTAAAACCCAAATTCCGTTTTTAACGTAAACGGTCGAATATAAAGCGGGCTACTTGGCGAATCGTGAGTACTGTCTTCAACAGCCAGCACCATCGTCACCACACCGCTCCGGCATATGTTCCCTTCTTGGCGTACGCACGTATACGAGAGTTTCGATTGATTCGAAATAATTCGCAGGCGATCCGAACTAATCGGTTGCCCATCAATTAGAAGCTGATCGTTTTGTAATGCGAGCGAAAACGATTTTGTTTTTGTTTTTGTTTCTTGCTCTTCGACAAGCCCTACCCTCGTATCAATCGTTTTTTGTTTATTGTTCACAAAGACGAGCTGCGTATTGGTCTTCGTGGTTGTATCGATCCCATCTGGTGCGAACTCATATAAGCGGTTGAAGACAATCGTCATCATATAGTCCGCCTCACTGCGCAGCTCATTTTCGATGCCGATGCGCTGATACGTTTTTATCCCGCTCATAAACACGTTGTACATCACCCCGATGATAAGAAACGAAATCGTCACCGTCGCAAGCAACTCTAATAAGGTCAATCCTTTTTCATTGTTAACGAATCGCTTCATTAGCGATCACTCCTTCTAGCCACGCTGCTTTGTCGTTGTCGTCTCCCCAGCGCACGATGACGTATACTTTCAGTAAATATTTTTGTAAGTTTACATCGGAATTTGCAATTGTTTCCTCTGTTAGTTTCTTTTTTAGCGACGCGGGGAGTTCCGCTGGCGGCGATTGAATGAAGTTGTCCCATTGGACGACATCGTTATAAGGAACGACAAACACATGAAGCCGTGTTTCGTCGTATACGACGTTGTTAATGGTCGGACGAAGAATCGCTTGGCATACTTGTTCGCTTTCAAACAACGAAGAGCGACAGTTGGACGCATTAATTTCTGTATATGGCTTGTTTGTCGTTGCCATGTCTGTTTGGGCGTATTGTTGTAGCGCTGTAAAATCAAGCCGTTCCATATACGCCAACACTCCGCGCGCCACATTGACCGCCACCGTTTTCCCTTGGTTATATGTCGTATATTTCATCGCATTTGTAAAAAAAAGAAAAATTCCGGCCGCGACGGTCGACAAAATAACAATCGACGCTAGCACTTCAATTAGCGTAAAGCCTCGTGAAGGGTGGAGTACAGTAAATTTCTTTTTCTCCATTTTACATACCTTCTTTCAAAATATGTAACTTTATTATACAATATGTTAGAGTCGAGTATTGTTTTATTTTTACGAAAATTGTCTTATAT
>NZ_JAPSMC010000089.1 GCF_026847645.1 Anoxybacillus sp. J5B_2022 | reverse complement strand
TCATTTTTTTCAAAAAGCGGAGGCAACTGATTAGCCCTGATAGGCGCTGGCGAACCCGGGAGAAGGCTTAGCCACCACAGCAGGTCCGAAGCGTCCCGAGAAAATAAAAGTCTCGACTAGACATCTATGCAGGAAAATTTATACTTTCTTAATCGTATAAAATTGAGCAGGCCATTGATCAGCCTGCCCTTCGTTTTTATCGAATCACTTCTTGATTGCCCATATAAGGCTGCAAAACTTTTGGAATGACAACTGTGCCGTCTTCTTGCTGATAATTTTCTAAAATCGCGGCAACCGTCCGGCCGATCGCTAATCCAGATCCATTGAGCGTATGCACATGTTCAGGTTTTGCTTTCGGATCGCGGCGGAAGCGAATGTTCGCACGGCGCGCTTGAAACGCTTCAAAGTTGCTGCAAGATGAAATTTCTCGATACGTTCCGTAGCTTGGAAGCCAAACTTCAATATCGTATTTTTTCGCTGCTGTAAACCCTAAATCACCTGTACACATGCTCATTACACGATACGGAAGCTCTAATAGTTGCAATACTTTTTCCGCATGACCTGTCAGTTTTTCTAGTTCCTCGTATGAATCTTCCGGCTTTACAAATTTCACGAGCTCTACTTTATTGAACTGATGCTGGCGAATAAGTCCACGCGTATCCCGACCAGCAGATCCTGCTTCAGAACGAAAACATGCGCTATATGCCACGTAGTTTAGCGGTAAGTCTTCGGCGGATAAAATTTCATCGCGATGCAAGTTAGTAACAGGCACTTCAGCTGTTGGGATCAGGAAATAATCTTCGCTTTCGACCCGAAACGCATCCTCTTCAAATTTCGGCAATTGACCAGTTCCTGTCATGCTAGCACGATTCACAAGATAAGGTGGTAACACTTCTACATACCCATGCTCTTCGACATGAAGATCGAGCATAAAATTGATGAGCGCACGCTCTAAACGCGCACCAAGCCCTTTATAAAAGACAAAGCGGCTTCCCGTCACTTTGGCGGCGCGTTCAAAATCGAGAATGCCAAGTTGGTCCGCAATTTCCCAATGCGGTTTCGGTTCAAATGAAAACGATCGTGGTTCGCCCCATTTGCGAATCTCGACGTTATCGTTTTCTGACTCCCCGATTGGCACCGATTCGTGCGGAATGTTCGGAATAGACAACAATAGCATTTCTAACGCTTCTTCGACTTGGCGCAACTCTTCGTCTAACTCCTTAATGCGATCGCCGACTTCACGCATTTCGGCAATTAAATGGTCTGCCTCTTTCTTTTCCCGCTTTAAAACAGCAATTTGTTGCGACACTTCGTTGCGCTTATTTTTTAATTCTTCCGCTTGAGCAATTAGCTCGCGGCGCTTTTTGTCCAGCTCTTCAAACCGCGCGAAATCCGTTAAATCTTCGCCGCGATGTGCTAGCTTTTCTTTTACTTCGGCAAAATTAGCGCGCAAAAATTTTAAATCTAACATAAGCCTTCTCCTCCTCGAATATATTGTTGAAAATAAAAACTCCCGTCCCTAATAAAGGGACGGGAGTAACCCGCGTTGCCACCCTACTTGAAGACAAAACGTCTTCCGCTCAAATCGGTAACGGCGTTCGCCGGAAATGCTTACTGACCGTTAGCGTTCGGCATTTCACTCAAGGATGGATTCACAAGTGTCCTTCATCGGTTTGCACCACCCACCGACTCTCTGTAGAAGAACATTCTTGTTACTAGTTCCTTTCATCGTTTTAACAGCTATTCCATTTTCGATAATAATGTACTATAAGGGTTAGCAAGATGCAACTGTTTTATGCTTTCGACTCTCTGACCATGTTTACGAAATATTGGGTCATCCGATGGTCATCCGTCAATTCCGGATGGAACGAACAACCTAAAAACTGCCCTTGTCTTGCTGCCACAATTCGGTCTTCATGCTTCGCCAAAATTTCGACATCTTCGCCAACTTCCACAATATGTGGAGCCCGAATAAACACACCAACAAAATCATCCGCAATTCCAGCAATCGACAACTCTGCTTCGAAGCTTTCGCGTTGCCGTCCGAATGAATTACGTTCAACCGTCACATCCATTAAGCCGAGATGCGGTTCTTCGTATCCAACAATGCGCTTCGCTAAAATAATCAAGCCCGCGCACGTCCCGAACATCGGTTTTCCTTGTACCGCAAATTGCTTAAGCGGCTCCATAAACCCGTATTTATCCATAAGCCGGCGCATCGTTGTACTTTCGCCGCCTGGGATAATCAAGCCATCGATTTCTTGTAACTGCTCCGGCTTTTTCACGACGACCGCTTCCGCTCCACACGCTTCAACGGAGCGAACGTGTTCTCTCACTGCTCCTTGTAGCCCTAAAACACCGATTTTCACCATCATGATCTTCTCCCTGTATTACCAACCGCGTTCTTGCATGCGTTGTTCCGGTAATAGAGATGAAATATCGATTCCTTTCATTGCTCCTCCTAATCCTTTCGAAAGATGAGCAATTAACTCATAATCTTCGTAATGAGTTGTCGCTTCGACAATCGCACGCGCATATTTCTCAGGGTTTTCGGATTTAAAAATACCTGAACCTACAAACACTCCGTCTGCCCCTAAATACATCATTAACGCCGCATCCGCTGGAGTCGCCACACCGCCTGCCGCAAAGTTAACGACAGGGAGACGGCCGAGCCGTTTAATTTCTAATAATACTTCAAACGGTGCACCTAAATTTTTCGCTTCCGTCATAAGCTCATCTTCGCTCATGCTCACAACTTTACGCACTTGAGCGTTCACTTTTCGCATATGACGAACCGCCTCAACAATATTTCCTGTCCCTGGTTCTCCTTTTGTTCGTAACATCGACGCGCCTTCTGCAATTCGGCGAGCAGCTTCGCCTAAATCACGGCAACCACAAACAAATGGAACCGTAAATTGACGCTTATCGATATGAAACTCCTCGTCTGCCGGAGTTAACACTTCACTCTCATCAATGTAGTCAACACCTAACGCTTCTAACACGCGTGCTTCGACATAATGGCCGATACGCGCTTTCGCCATGACCGGAATCGACACAGCTTTCATCACTTCTTCAATGACTGTTGGATCGGCCATGCGCGCTACACCGCCCGCTGCACGAATGTCAGCTGGAACGCGCTCTAGCGCCATAACAGCTACAGCCCCTGCTGCTTCCGCGATTTTTGCTTGCTCTGCGTTGACAACGTCCATAATGACGCCGCCTTTTTGCATTTCTGCCATCCCACGTTTTACACGTTCAGTACCTGTAATCGCCACTTGTAATTCCTCCCAGTTTCATTATGTAGTCCTATTTTGCTTCATTTTACTGGAAAATAGAAAAATCTACAACCAATAATCTTGATTACATTTCTTTATTTTACCTCAATTTTTTCAAAAATCACAATAAAAAAGTGAAAAGCCCCCGTTTTTCATGAGGGGCTTTGTTTAAAACCAGCCTTTTACCGTTTTAGCAACGCTCGTCCAAATATCGCTAAATAAACCACCAATTCCTCTCATCATCAACACAAACCAATTGGCTTTTTCCACGCTTTTTTTTGTAACTACATCTACTTTAACTGCATTTTTGAAACTTGGGGCTAAATAATCATTCGTATCGGTACCTGTATATTTTAACGTCATGTATCCGACTATTTCGCCTTTTTTAACCGGTGCCGTTAGTTTCTTTTGATCGAGCACATATACAGGCTGATAATTCTTTTCTTCTCCATTTTTAATCACAAGCGAAAGCGGTTGTTTGGTGGCAATCGCTACAGATTTTTCTTTCCCTTTCACCACCGGCAATGTAGCAGTGCCTTTTTGTTGATATCCAGCCGGATAAAGCTCTTTCAGCGAGTAATTGCTAAAAGCGTAATCAAGCAATTTTCTCGTCTGTTCAAATCGTGCGCCAATGCTTGACTTTCCATTACTTTTAGCATTCATAACAACCGTAATAAAACGCATGCCATTTCGTTCTGCCGTTCCGGTAAAACAATATCCAGCAAATTCCGTATATCCTGTTTTTAAGCCGTCTACCCCTTCATACGAGTAAATTAGCCCTGGCAACATCCAGTTCCAGTTATCCATTTTAATTTGGTCATCGGTGCCTTCGCGAAAGATTTTTTTCGGAATGCTTGCTGTTTGGAGCACTTCCGGATATTCCTTGAGCAAATGATAAGCTAACATCGCAACAGACCGAGCCGACATTACGTTCTCTTCGTTTTCATTCGTTCCTTGTGGATGTAGCCCTTTTAAATCTTGGTTGCTCAACCCTGTCGCATTAACAAATTTGTAGCCAGGAAGACCTAGCTGCTTCGCTTTTTCATTCATCATTTTCACAAAATTTTCTTCCGATCCGCCGACAATCTCGGCAATCGCTACTGTCGCAGCATTAGCGGAGTAAATCGCCATCGCCTCGTAAAGATCACGAACGGTATATTTTCCATCTTTACGCAATGGAACGTTAGACAAATCACGGTCTTGCGAAAGTCGATAAACGTACTCGCTCGGTGTGTACTGCTGATCCCATTTGACGCGCTGCTCTTTAATCGCCTCTAGCAACAAATACTCTGTCATCATCTTTGTCATGCTGGCAATTCCAAGTACCGTATCAATATTTTTTTCATACAAAATTCTTCCGGTTTTTGCATCAACAAGAATCGCCGCATCCGCTTCAATATTTAACGGATCTTGCGCTGCTTTAGCGTTTCCAAACGGAAACACGACTGACAATAACAAGGCAACAATGAACCCTATAATTATATTTTTCTTTCGTTTCACCTTTGTCCCTCCTCACACAACCGTTATTGTAACACATCCCTATTCAAAAAAATAGACGGAGGAACATTCCTCCGCTTCAATTTCAAAACAAAAATGATGTTATGAGAGAGAATAATTTGGTGCTTCTTTTGTAATTTGTACATCATGTGGATGGCTTTCCCTTAATCCGGCACCTGTCATGCGAATAAATTGCGTTTTTTCGCGCAATTCTTCTAAATTTTTCGTGCCGCAGTATCCCATACCCGATCTTAGTCCACCAACGAGTTGATAAATTGTATCGGCAAGCGGACCTTTATATGGGACACGACCTTCGATTCCTTCTGGAACAAATTTTTTATTGTCTTCCTGGAAGTAACGGTCTTTGCTTCCTTTTTCCATTGCGGCCACTGAGCCCATTCCGCGGTATACTTTAAAGCGTCGACCTTGATAAATTTCCGTTTCCCCAGGGCTTTCTGTCACGCCTGCCAACAAGCTTCCAAGCATTACCGCATGCGCCCCTGCCGCTAATGCCTTGACAATGTCGCCTGAATATTTAATTCCCCCATCAGCAATAATCGGAACGCCATATTTCCGAGCCTCTGTCGCGCAATCATAAATAGCCGTAATTTGCGGCACCCCTACACCGGCGACAACGCGTGTCGTACAGATTGAACCCGGACCAATTCCGACTTTAATAATATTCGCGCCCGCTTCAATTAAGTCTCGTGTCGCCTCTGCTGTCGCGACATTCCCGGCAATAATGTTTAACGCTGGATACTGTTCGCGAATCTTCCGAACCGTTTCAAGTACTCCTTTCGAGTGCCCGTGAGCCGTATCGACTACAATAACGTCAACATTCGCCTCTACAAGCTTTTTCACGCGCATCATCGTATCTGCAGTCACTCCAACGGCAGCCCCAACTAATAAACGGCCCTGCTTGTCTTTTGCCGAATTCGGGAATTCGATGACTTTTTCAATATCTTTAATGGTTATTAATCCTTTAAGAACGCCATTTTCATCGACAAGTGGCAATTTTTCGACTTTGTATTTTTGTAAAATCTTCTCTGCCTCTTCTAGCGTTGTACCAACAGGAGCTGTAATTAAATTTTCTTTCGTCATCACATCGGAGATTTTGATGGAGTAATCTTGAATAAAGCGCAAATCCCGGTTGGTAATAATCCCAACAAGCTTTTGCTCTATTTCGTTGTTGACAATTGGAACGCCGGAAATGCGATATTTCCCCATTAAATGCTCGGCATCATACACTTGATGTTCAGGGGTTAAAAAGAACGGATCTGTAATGACGCCACGTTCGGAACGTTTTACTTTGTCTACTTGTTCAGCTTGCTGTTCAATGGACATGTTCTTATGAATAATTCCTAATCCGCCTTGGCGAGCCATCGCAATCGCCATTTCTGCTTCTGTGACCGTATCCATTCCTGCACTAATAATCGGGATATTTAGCTGCAATGTCGGGCTTAATTGTGTTGTAACATCCACATCGCGAGGCAATACCTCTGATTTGGCAGGAATAAGAAGAACGTCATCAAATGTTAACCCTTCTTTTAAAAATTTAGATTCCCACATGTTTTCTCCCCCTTATCCGGAAATATTATTAGTAGCTTAACAACTGGTTAAAATACTGTCAAGGAATCATAGAAATGTTCGATTTTTCAATCAATTCTTACTTTACTTTGTAACGAAGGGAGAAAAAAGATGCTTCACTATAAAGATATTTGGATTTCATTCGCTTCTTTTTGTTCGGCTAATATCGTTCAACCATTTTTATACCGTTGCTATAAAAAAATAGGGAGAGAAGATGCAAAACAAAAAAGCTATACTAATTGTTATGCCTTTCTTTACTACTTGGAACACGGACAAAATTTTTATTTAACAGCCCGGAATTCGCCGATCTCGATTCAGCCGGTTCTTTTATTTTATGGAATGGTTCAGCTTTTAAAAGCGTGTCTTCTTACGGTCGATGCGGACTATCCGGAATCCACTTCCATTTTGGCGCACGGTGTTTCCACAAGAAAGCGAAAAAAGCAAAGCTATGAGTTTTTCGCTGACGAAGTGAAAATCCAAAAGCACGGATTGTTTACTCATTTTTCTGAAAAAATGTTTCATGTGAAACAAATGAGTGGGGAAAAGTTTCACATGCGGGCGTTATTGCAGCGAATAGGCGAACTTCATGAACTGTTTGAAACGTATTACGGCCAGCCATTATCAAGAAAAGTTGTTTACGATCCTTTCTGCCAATCGCTCTTGATCCCTGTCGACATTTTAGATGATTATCATATGACGTTTGAGCGTTTTATCCACTATATCGCTAAAGAGTGGAACTGGATTCAAGCAGAGGCCGTGCAAATAGAAGGAAACTATATTAAAGCGGTATGTCGGCGCGAACCCGGGCTTCTGGCATGCGAACCGCTCATGTTAGATGTCAGCGATGGATTGTACCGCTTACCAATAATCCGTGAAAAACTATTTCAGTTGCCAGAAATAATCACCCATTATTTGCTGCTATATAACTTAAGTATGATTTCCCGCTACGAAACCGAATGGTGGGGAGAATTACTGCATTCCTACTCAAGTGAAGCTTATCCTTTCATTCACAAGTTTTTAGCGATCACATCAAAAAAAGGACCACAGTTGCTTTACGAATATTTGCTTCATCTAAGAAAAACCGTGATACTCGGCAACAATAAAAAAGACTGACTAAACGTTTGTTTAGTCAGTCTTTTTCGCCTAGCAACGTCCTACTCTTGCAGGGGCGCTAGCCCCAACTACCATCGGCGCTGGAGAGCTTAACTTCCGTGTTCGGGATGGGAACGGGTGTGTCCTCTCCGCTATCGTCACTAGACTGGTGAAGGATTGTTCCTTCAAAACTAGATAACAGGTGGTGGGAAGAAAAGGATGGAGCGTT
>NZ_JAPSMC010000088.1 GCF_026847645.1 Anoxybacillus sp. J5B_2022 | reverse complement strand
ATATTTTATTATATTTGCAAGAGCGCCAATACCCGCTGGAGAAGCAAAGACAGCTGCTGTATGCCACCGTTTTTCCTGAGTTTGAAGAGGCGCTCCGTTATGAAATAGAAACTATTCGTAGCATACACGAAGTCGAGTATGCCGAATTTGTCCAATTGCTTCGAACATTAAAACCGGAACAGGTGAAGCAGTTTTTTATGACATTGAAACAGTAAGTGTATCAAGAAAATGGGTTCAAACACTGTTTTCTGAGTTCTTAACAATGAGGTGTATATACGATGACACATGGAAAAATAGATGCCGATAAAAGAGTACTACAGAAAATTTTCTCGCCGGATTTTTGGTTTGTTATACCAGAATACCAACGTTCCTATGTTTGGCAATCGGAAAATATACAGGATTTAATTGACGATTTGTATTACGCATTTATGAATAAACGCGATAGCGAGTATTTCCTTGGTTCACTCGTTTTAAAGCGAACAAAAAATAAAGATTTTGCAGAATATGAAGTGTTAGATGGGCAGCAGCGGTTAACCACATTCTTTTTAATGTTTGCTGTTTTAAGAGATTTGCTAGAAGAACGAGCGTTTAAAAATAACCTTCAGCAGAAAATTTATCAAGAAGCTGATGAACTTGATATGGTACCTGAAAGGCAACGTATTACCTACCAGATTAGGGATCAAGTAGAAGACTTTATAAAGAAATATGTTATTGCTTTAGATGGAACTACGTTAATTGATGAATTGAAAGTAGAAAAAGAAAAAGATAATGTATCAATTTCCAATATGGCTAATGCGATACTTGTATTAAGAGAGCAGCTAGAAGATAAAGAAGAACTAGGAGAATTTGTTAAGTTTATTTTTAATAAAGCACTGGTTATTTATGTATCAACGGATAATACGGAAGATGCGTTTAGGATGTTCACAATATTAAATGATAGAGGTATCCCTTTAACGAGCGCAGATATTCTTAAATCAATGAACATCGGGCAATTGCATAATGAAAAAGAAATAAAAAAGTATGCGAAATATTGGGAAGAGATCGAGGGGCGTTTTGGAGAGGGATTTGATCGTTTTCTAAACTTCGTCAGAACAATTATCGTAAAAGAGAAAGCGAGAACAAATTTATTGGAAGAATTTGAGGAAAAGATTTATAAAGCTGGGAAGCTGACGCAAGGAAAAGAAACGCTAGATTTTATTAAACAGTATGATGAAGTGTACGAAAATGTCATCGAATTAGCTGATAATGAGTTGAGTAACGCATTTAAAAATCTCATTACTATTATGAAGATAGGATTCCGTTCAGAGGACTGGATACCTCCTGTCATGTATTATTACGCTAAGTTTAAAACAAATAAGATAGATGAATTTTTACGGAAGTTGGAATTTAAATTTGCTGGTGATTGGATTTCTGGGGTAAATTCAACCCCGAGATTAGAAGCGATGAATAATATTTTAAAGGCCATTGAACAAACGGATGTGTCTAATGTGAATGATTTAATAAATAACGATGACATTTTTTCAGTGGATGTGGAGGAGTTTAAGCGGCAGATTAGTGGTAACGTGTACAAAAAGCAATATGCAAAGTATTTGTTGTTAAAGATGGAGTATTTATTGGGGGATAACACCGTTCATTTATCTGGTTATAAAAACATAAGCGTGGAGCATATTTTGCCACAAAATCCGGATAAGAATAGTCAATGGGTACAAGATTTCACGGAGGACGAGAGAGCGTATTGGACAGATAAAATTGCTAACCTTGTCCTCATTAGCAAGAGAAAAAATAGTTCGTTAAGTAACTTAGATTTTAAGCAGAAAAAGGAACGTTACTTAAAAGGACATATGGACGTTTTCAAAGGAAGCAAAGTATTTATTGACCAGAAAGATGAGTGGACACCAAAGGTTTTAGAAGAACGGCAGCGACAAATGATCGATTTGTTGGCAAGACGTCCATGAACAATGAACGACTGGAGGATAGTCAATGGCTGTATATCAATTTTACGCAATCATTCAAAAAGCCGAAGAGGACGATGGCTATATCGTTACTTTTCCAGATTTGGACAACTGCTTTACCTACGGGGAAACGTTGGTGGAGGCAGTAGAGATGGCAGAGGATGTATTGTTGACAATGCTCGACTATATGGAAGAAATAGGGGAGGACATTCCTGTAGCTTCGTCTGTCGAAAAGCTAAAAGAACTCTTGCCTAGCGGCGCCAGCCTTGTAAATATTGAGATTGATACAGATATACTAACAAACGTGGGCTAGTTTACGCTTGTTCTATAGATTGGCTATCGTAACCAAAAAAACAGAAGTCGCCGGGCTTCTGTTTTTTGGATGAAAAATAGCACCACAGTTTCATGAATTACTAGTTCCTATGCAATGATAGGGGGAGAACGATGAATACGTGCTTCATCAAAATAAACGAGCACTTTGTCGTTATGAGCGAATCTTGTGTACTCATTGGAGATGACTGTTTGCGAGCGTTATCATATCTTCAACCAGCATCTGTTCATATGATTTTTGCGGATCCGCCGTATTTTTTATCAAACGGAGGGATTTCATGCAAATCAGGGAAAATCGTTCGTGTGGATAAAGGAGAGTGGGATAAAGAGCAAGATAGAGAGAAGATTGACGAGTTTAACTACCGATGGATTCAAGCGTGCAAGCGTGTTTTGAAAGAGGATGGGACAATTTGGATAACAGGGACGTTTCATAATATTTATTCCGTTGGTCAAGCGCTCCATCAGTTAGGGTTTAAAATCTTAAATAGCATTGTTTGGCAAAAGACAGATCCTCCTCCAAATATGAGTAAGCGAATGTTTACTCATTCCCATGAATACATCATTTGGGCGAAAAAGTCTCCCCAAAGCCGCCATTATTTTAACTATGCAGCAATGGTGAAAGAAAACAACGGGAAACAAATGACCGATGTTTGGACGATTCCACATGTTCCTTCTCACGAAAAAACATTTGGCAACCACCCTACCCAAAAACCTCTCCAACTATTAAATCGAATCATTATCGCCTCTACGAGACAAAACGATATTATACTAGATCCGTTTTGCGGAAGCGGTACGACAGGAGTTAGCGCATTATGCCTCAATCGACGGTTTATTGGAATTGAGCAGGAGCCGCTATTTATCCAACTAACGAAAAGACGGATTCAATCGGTGTACGGCACTGTTTAAAATTATGGTATAATATTAAGGACTGAAATTGGAGGTAGTACGTAAAGTGAAAGCGAAGCCATTTTTAAAATGGGCGGGCGGAAAGACGCAATTGCTAGATGAAATTATGCGTCGCTTGCCGAAAGAAATGAAAGAAGGAAAGATTCATCGTTATATTGAGCCGTTTGTCGGGAGCGGTGCTGTAATGTTTGAATTAGTGCAAACGTATCCTATCGAAGAAGTGTTCATTTTCGATATTAACGACGAGCTCATTACTGTCTACGAAGTAGTGCAAAAAGATGTGGAGAGGCTCATTAACAGACTTGCGGAATTAGAAACCTTATTTCTTTCGTTAGAAAAAGAAAAACGAAAAGTCATGTACTACGACATTCGGCAGCAGTTTAATGAAAAATTAGCAGACTTTCGTTTTGGTACGTACGGTGATCATAAAATTGAGCGGGCGAGCGAGTTTATTTTTTTGAACAGAACGTGTTTTAATGGGCTGTTTCGCGTCAATAAAAAGGGAGAATTCAACGTTCCAATGGGGGACTATAAACATCCAACGATTTGCGACGAAGACAATTTACGTGCCGCAAGCGCTATTTTGCAGACAGTGCGCATTATGCAAGGCGACTATAAAGAGAGCAGGGGGTTTGTTCACGATAAAACGTTCGTCTATTTCGATCCGCCGTACCGCCCGTTAAGTGCGAGCTCAAGTTTTACCGCCTATAGCAAATTTGATTTCACGGATGACCACCAAAGAGAGCTCGCACATTATTATCGTGAGTTGGACAAGCGAGGGGCTTTTTTAATGTTAAGCAACTCCGATCCGAAAAACACGGATCCGATGGATGCGTTTTTTGATGAATTGTACGCTGGCTTTACGATCGAACGGGTAACAGCCCGCAGAAACATTAACTCGAAAGGAAACGGCCGCGGAACGATTCACGAAATTTTAGTGACGAACTACGAAGTATAAAGGTGGGGGAAGCAGTGACAAAGACGAAAAATGATGCGGCGTGGGAACAACTTTTTGACAAATATCGTATTTTGCAGCACATTGAACAAAACGGTTTTTATGAAATTACGGCCGATGTAATCCGTCAATACCGCGAACCGCGCTTGATGTGCAAATTTGATCATAAAAACCATCTGCCCGATATTTTCGCCGACCATCGGCTTTCTATTTTGCCTATTTCCCGTAGTGCGTACGTGATTGGGGATTTTTCCACGTTTGCGGAAGTGACATATCAAAAAATGAAGCCACAAGCAATGAATATTCCCTATGATATCGAAACGATTCAGGCAGATGACCTTTACAGTGAAAGTGCGGCGCTGCATTTTGCTTATCATAGTGGCATGATCGACGACTTTTTAGGTGAAGAAACAAAGCATACGGTTAGTGGTCGAATGGGATCTGGAAAGTTTGCTTACGATATTGCGAGTCACAGAGGGCATCGGAAGCATATATGCGTGAATGGGGCGCAAATTGAGGTGGATGGCGGTTATGAAGGAAAGACGAGATTTGCTGTTATTGAGGCGAAGAAAGAAGCGGTGAACGACTTTAATGTGAGACAATTGTTTTATCCGTTTAAAGTGTGGAAGAAGCGGATTATGAAAGAAGTCGTTCCGATTTTTTTCACTCACTCAAACGATGTTTTTAGCTTTTTTATGTACACATTTGCCGACGAAAATGTTTTTACTTCTTACCGTCTTGTGAAACAAAAAGACTATGTCATTTCCCATCAGAAAATTACTGTGTCTGATATCGTGAACGTTGCGAAATCGATCCGGTTTGTGCCTGAACCGCGTGTTCCTTTTCCACAGGCGAATTCGTTTGCTCGTGTTGTCGATTTGCTTGGGCTTTTATACCAAGGAGACTTAAGCAAAAGCGAAATAACGGAAAATTATAATTTTGACAAACGGCAGACGGATTATTATTCCAATGCTTGTATTTATTTGGGGCTCGCAGAAAAATATAGAGAAGGCGACGAGGTAAAACTTGCATTGACGGCCGAAGGAAGACGGGTAATGGCGCTTTCGTATCGGGAAAAGTATATAACGCTCGCGGAAAAAATACTGGAGCATCGAATATTCTACGACGTGTATAACGAATATATACGCAACGGACAAAGCGTGTCGAAAGACTTCGTCATGGAAAAAATGAAGCAATACGAATTGTATGACATATCCTCTGAATCGACATTCCGAAGAAGAGCAAGCACCATCATTGGCTGGGTCAAATGGATTATCGACTTGCCAGAGTGAGAACGGGGAAGATGCTGTTTGCATGCTCGGGAAAAGAATCATACAACTTACAAAAATCGTATTTCCCATCTTTTCGAGCGCCTTTTTCCACGGCGCTCGTTTTGTTTTGCGCAAATTTTTCGCTAGAAAATTCATTTTTTGCGTTTTGCTTTTTTCTTCTTTTTCTGTTTTAATCAAGTTGTACGGCTATTTCTCCTTAACATTTCTCGAAAGGATGATCCTCCTGAAATACCTCGATTTGAAAGTCGATTTTATGTTCAAGCAGCTGTTTGGCCAGCCGAGCCGAAAGGCAATTACGATTGCGTTTTTAAACGCACTGTTGCATCGAAAAGAAGATGACCGAATCGTCGATGTTTATTTTGAAAACACCGAAATTACGCAAGTGACAGAAGATGGGAAAGCAGGACGGTTAGACGTGTTGGTGCGCACGAATCGTGGCGAACGAATTAACGTAGAAATTCAAGTCGTGAACCAATACGATATGCCAGAACGGCTGTTGTACTACTGGGCGCGGCTGTTTTCCGCCTCTTTGTCGAAAGGAGAGAAATATTCCTCGCTTCCTTCAACGATTATGATTGCAATCCTCAACTACCCACTCTTTCCACATGAAACCGACCGCTTCCACACCGTGTTTCACATCCGCGAAGACGAAGAACAATTCCTTTGGAGCCCACATCTTGAATTTCACGTGCTTGATTTATCACAATTTATGGTAAAATGGAAGAAATACCGCCGCGAAGTTAAGCGAGCGCCGGAATGGCCGTGGCTGACAATGTTATCGGCAGTAGACAATCGAACAAAGGGGGTGGATGAAGAAATGTTGCGCGAATTAGAAGAATTGGCGCGGAGTGAACAAGAAATTTTAGAAGCGTTGGAAGAATGGGAAAGTTTAAGCGTGGATCCGGAAAATCGTTATGCGTACGAAATGAGGCTCAAATGGTTGCTCGATCAATTAACAAACATTCGAAGCGAGCGTGAGGCGATTGAAGAAGGCTGGAAAAAAGGGTTAGAGCAAGGGAAGCAAGAAGGCTTGAGAGAAGGCATGAAAGAAGGCATGAAAAACCTCGTTCGTACGATGGCGAAAAAAGGAATGAACGCGAAAGACATTGCCCATTTGACGGATTTACCGGAAGAAGAAGTACGTGATTTGCTTAACGAGGAAGGAGCGAGATAGCGCTCTTTTTTAGAACGGTGCTAGGCACTGTTCGATTTGTTTTCCACGTTTTACGAACAGGACGTCGCTTTGGCGTCCTTTTTTGGTGATTGCATAAGAAAATGATGCCAAACAGTGTGATGCGATGTTGTATAATGAACAGAGGAAGGTGAGATACATGTACATAAATAATGCATTTTCACTTATCGTGTTTAGTCTTTTATCTTTCCTGCTTGGAATTAGCGGTATTTTTAGACTAACTGACCCGACGGGCTCATTTGACCGAGTACTCGGCTTGTTTCTCGTTTTGTTCGGCTTTCCTAGTGCCTTTTTAGGCATAAAAACGTGGTGGGGAGATAGGAAGCTAAGAAAAAAGCAGAAAAGATAGCAAATACACTATAATAAAAACATGCGGAAAGGAGTGTATTTATGTGAACCATTCATTGGAGAACTACAAAGAATCGATTGTTTTATCATATCAATATGCGTTTCGCTTATTGCTTCACTTGAAAAATGTTATTGCTGCTTCTAAGCAAATTCCGGCGGAAGATGAATTAATGAAAGAAGTATATCGAGATTCAATCGTGAAGAAATATGAAATTCTCGAAGATCAGCTTTGGAAATTGTTATCAAAAATTTTTAAAGCATCTGGGTTAGAACTACACAGCCCCAGAGCATGCTATCGGCAAGCTTTCAAAGAAGGCTGGATTGAACATATTGACATATGGAACGATATGTTAAGTTCTCGTAATGCAACGGCCCACGTATATAACGAGGAAGATTATGAGCAAATAAAGCAAAAAATTGTAGATGAGTACGTTCAACCAATCGAAGCGCTATTGCAAAAAATAAAAGAAGAAGTGATTGATCGTGACAACATATGGAATTAACCAAACCGTATTTGAGCGTCTAATGGCATATTTTCAAAGTGAGGAAGGTATTCAAAAAGTCATTTTATTCGGTTCGCGTGCAAAAGGGACGGCGCGTTACAACTCCGATATCGACTTGTGCGTCGATTATACAGGAAAGCAAAAATGGAAAGTCATCGATGCGATTGATGAAATCGTTGGCATTTATTCGTTCGATGTGTTGTTTTCTGACTCGTTGAACAAAGAAATCGCACGGCAAATTGCGCGTGATGGGGTTGTTATCTATGAGAAATAAAAAGGCAGGGGACCGATCGTCCGCCTGCTTTTTCGTTTATCCTGTAACGGATTTTCTTGTTTTTTTCAAAAGATCGAAGCGGTCGGCGTTCATGACTTTCACCCAAGCGTGAATAAAGTCGTGGACGAATTTTTCTTTGTTGTCGTCTTGGGCCTCACATTTCGCACCCTAACAAGGTCAAAACAAAGGATTTTTTATTTAGTTTTTCAGAATAACTTTTTA
>NZ_JAPSMC010000087.1 GCF_026847645.1 Anoxybacillus sp. J5B_2022 | reverse complement strand
GTAAGTTCCGTTCTTTTATTCCTTAATTTTGAAGGTTTTGGTTTTTTTATTGACATTCCAACTGTTGCAATTGGATTCATTTGGGGAAAATTTTCTAAAAAACAATCAGAAGATATGGTTTTAAAAATCGGTTTTTGGGGAAATACGATATGGCTCGTCTTTTTAATAGGCTGGTACTCATTCATCTTCTATAGTTGGGGTCAACAATCCTAAAATAAGATTCTATATAAGGTGGCGATAATGCATGACAATCGCTGAAATTCACGGAAAGCTTCCAGAATATGAAGGGATGGAGGATTTACTGACATCCGATGTGTTTTCTACCTTCAAATACTTGCCTGTAGAGCTAGCTTTCATTCCTTTTCTCAAACGTGCTGTGAATTTTTGTACAGGTGAAACGATCAACTATTCATTTGACGATGTCATAAAGGCAGATTATATATTTTGGCCGAAAACCTCCTACTTTAAACGGGAGCCTGATTTACTTATCTTATTAACTCGACGCAATCAATCTCCCATTTCTATCGTTGTAGAGGCTAAATATCGAAGCGGGAAAAGCAACGTCAATCGTGAGAATGATTTACAGGAGCTGCAGCTGCTTGATGGTGATCAATTAGCGGAACAATATTATGAATTGGTAAACAAGAATTTTAATATTGCCCAGCCATATAAAGAACTGTTAATGGAATCAAAAGATCGATTTTTATTGTTTGTAACTGCCCATGATGCACTGCCAAAAAATGTAACGAATGAAACAGAAAAAGTTTTTCATAAAATAAAAAATAAAATAGGATTACGTAGTGAGGACACACTACACCTCTACTGGGTAAATTGGCAAGCAGCATGGAGTGTTGCTGATGAAGCATTGAATAACGAAGCTAACATCCCTTTGGGCTTCAAATTAATGTTAGAGGATTTAAAAGTTTTATTGGAACGAAAGGGGCTTCGTCCTTTTAGCGGCTTCAGTCAACCAAACCAAAACGTGCTTTTCAAAGACTTTTATTTTTGGGGAGAGGAAAAAATGAAGTTAGGAAAAGAAATCAAAAATATATATGATGCAATGCTGAAAATATGTACTGAAGCGAGCCACTTCATTTCTGTTGTCAATGACCTTTTTGTCAAATACGGCTGGAATCCTGTGGGGGGAAATGGGGTGATGTGGGACCGTTCCACTCATCATGCTCAACCTCGTTTTTGGCTGCCGTATTTTCAGCAACGTGTTTTTGCAACTGAACAAGATCCTACAAAGGGAGTAGGAATCAACATTATCTTTGACGAAGCTTATGGAAATTTAACAAACACGATTCCTTTTGTTTCCTGTTGTTACATCGAAACAGAAAATAGTATCCCGTTAAATAAGTGTGATGAAATTTACTGTGCAGGCTGGAGTGAAACATCAGAGGTGCTCGACGAAAAACATAGCAAACTCTATCAGACCATCCATCCAAATCGTATGTCGATCGTTAATTATTTTCTACCGCTCGATGTGTTATCTAATCAGCAAGCAGTTGAAAGCTATATTATAAAACCTTTAATTGAATTATACAAAGGAAACACAACTAAAGCTTATGAACTCATTCAGTCAGTTTGTCTTACAAGAGAAGAATTAAGTTCTTAAATAGAGAAGAGGAGAATCTTTAAATGAAACGAATAAGAAGGTGAGACTGAAATGATTCCCCTAATCATGTTGAAGCGGCGTGGTTACTGAAATCTACCATTTTTTAAGCAGCAAACGCTAATGCCAAAAAGAAGGTGTTAATAATGTCATTAATTAATCAAATCATAATCAAACGGTGCCAGGCACTGTTCGTAAGAACTATTACTTGGTTAATACTTTAACTCTAATCAATTCTTCAGGGAGAAAGGAGAGTAGTATTTCATGAGAAAAATTTACGAATATATATCTATCGACGAAAAAAAAGAAGTAGTTGAAAAATTAAAAGCGGATCTAAAAGAGTTAGAGCAAGAGATAAATCAAAATAAAGATTCCTTTTCAAAATTTGTGTGTGAAATTTTGTATAGTACACGAGATAAATGGCATTTAGAAATTGAAGAGTTAGAAAATGAAATAAAAGCTAATAGTTAAACCAAAAAAAGAGCACTCCTTCTGGAATGCTCTTTTTCACTCTATCACATAATTTTTTAACCCCACATGCCATCTTGCAATCACGTCAAATGTGCCATTGGCGACCTCATCCTCACCCGTCACATTAACCAAATCACCGTTTTCGGCATCTCCCAAATTCAGTTCCTTGTGGATCTGCTTCAGCAGACCGCCATAACCGATTAACCGCTTATTTGCCAAGGCGTTGTCTAACGCCAAAACGGTTTCCACATTTTCGGCCGTGACCTTATTCCCTTGTAACTATTCACCCCAGTGCTAGTGTATAAAAAAGCCCAGCACAAATAGGGCATTTCGGTCATAGAAAATGCCCTAGGTAGCGGAAAGAACTCGATCGATCGTTTCCGCCTGCCAACAGAAGACATAACGAATCCCACACGTTTTTTTCGTGTTTCGTCAGTGTGGAAACGATGCTTCTTGTGATACAAAAAGACTGGGCGAATGTTTCTTCGCGAAACGTACCCGAAATGTTCTCTTTGACTTTGACCATGCGAAGATCGCGTTCGGCTTGGTTGTTATCAAAGGGAACATGTACTTCACGTAAGAAACGCAGCGCTTCTTCCTTTCGTTTTTGAAGGCGTCGAACAAAAGCGAGTGCTTTTTTCGGAAGAGGTGTCTTCGCTTCCAATCGGTGTTGTGCTCTTTCTAGGATGCGATCATACACTCGTTCCCATCGTTTCGCTTCTTTTTCGGAAAGTGCACCGTGATGGGCTTCGACGGCTTGTTTGGCGGCTAACAGAAACGTGGTCATGCGCATCGCCCACGTATGCCCTTGTTCGGTGAAGCCTTTTAGCTCACGTAAATGATGGGTATGACAAAGGGCATGGGTGGCATGTGTGTATTTCGGATACGTACCGAACGCATCATGCATCATCGTCCCTTCATATCGCGGAAGAATCCCGATATCATCGGTCGCTTTTTTTTCCACGAGAAGCGTGAGGAGCCAAGTATGTATATCTCGATGTGCACGCGACATGCACCCATGCGAGTTTCCCATTGATGCGCAAACTCGTTTCATCGACATGCAAGATGTTGGATTCAAGTAAGGCGTCTTCGATGATGTCCATATTTGATTCCAGCGATTCGCGTCCTCGTTTCACCATATTGGCAAGGGTTCCTGTACTAATCGAGTGTTGATATAACGCTTCGATTGTATCACTTAAACGCTTGTAAGGGATCAATTGGATATGATGTAAATAAACAGCGAGCGCCGTGAGACGTGGACCGTATTGCACATGATTCGTGACATGGGATGGGAATTCGGCTTGTTGCACGCATTCGCATCGACAATGTGGACACGATTTCACTTCACGTTCATGTTGTGTCACCTCGATCGCCACAGGAGGGACATCAAACACTTGACGGATATCGACTTTGAACGGTTTGACGTCACGCAAAGAAACCCCACATCCTTGACACGTATGCACACGGTGGACGACACGATGATGTGGATGTTCCACTTGATGGAGCGTCGTTCCTTGATGTCCTTCTTGTCCGCCTGGCTTGTTGCCAGATGGCTTGCGAGAAGAATGGGTGTGAAAACGGTCAGAAGATGGGGGCAAATGGCTATTAGAGCTGTTTTTTTTCGTGCGTGCTTCCAGCTCTTGAACACGGTACTTCAGTTGTTCATTTTCTTTGCGTAGTTGTTTGTTTTCGTGACGCAAATGTTCATTTTCTTGAACGAGTTGATGAATGAGCTGTTTTTGTTGTTGAACTTTGCCGATTAAGCTCTCAACTGTAAATACAGCTTGTTGTACCGTCAACATGCGATTCACCTTCTTGTCTATCAGTATTCACATCATAGACAGGAAAAGCAAAAAATATTCAGCTCACTTTATGATGTGGCTGAATAGTTACATTAAATGGGTTCATCACCACAACATGCACTTGACAAGCGGGGGATTTTCTTGAGCCGCCGTGTACGAAAAATCTGATTTACTGATTTTTCCTTATAAGTACAGAGAAGGCGTGTTCTGAAATAGTCAAGTACAACTTTCGGTGAAGAGCCATTAAATGAATAACCTGGTAAATATTAGGTTGATTTTTTACATCCAATTCTTTTTTGTTTTTCATTCAAATAAATACTTGAATAATAAAAGAAATGGGGTATAATATATTCGAACGGAAATTTGAATATGAAAGGGGGATAATGAATGAGTAAGAAAGATACATGTGAAATTTATTGTTATGACGAAGAAAAAGTCAATCGAATACATGGTGAATTGCAAAAAGAAGATATATCCAGTGTTGTCCTGTTGTTTAAAGCACTGGCAGATGAAAATAGGGCAAAAATTGCCTATTCACTTTGCCAAGATGAAGAGTTATGTGTATGTGATATTGCCAATATCATTGGGGCTTCTGTTGCAACCACTTCCCATCATTTACGCACCCTTTATAAACAAGGGATTGTAAAGTATCGAAAAGAAGGAAAGCTAGCATTTTATTCGCTGGATGATGACCATATTAAGCAGTTAATCATGATTGCGTTAGTACATGAGAAAGAGGTGAAAGTCCGTGTCTGAACAACAAGCAAAATTATCTAAATCAGAAGCGCAAACCTACCGTGTTCAAGGATTTACTTGTGCAAACTGTGCGGCAAAGTTTGAAAATAATGTAAAATCATTGCCAGGTGTTCAAGATGCTAAAGTAAACTTTGGAGCATCTAAAATTACCGTTTGGGGTACAACAACCATCGAAGAATTAGAAAAAGCAGGAGCTTTTGAAAACTTAAAGATTCGGGAAGATAAAGAAAAAGCAGTCAAGCGTGAACCTTTTTGGAAGCAAAAAGAGAATATTAAAGTGTACATTTCCGCCGTTTTGCTTGTGATTAGTTGGTTTCTAGGGATGCAATACGGAGAAGAGCATATCTTTGCGACAATTGGATATGCTGCAGCAATTTTAATCGGTGGATATTCGTTATTTATAAAAGGTTTCAAAAACCTAGTTCGATTGAATTTTGATATGAATACGCTGATGACAGTGGCGATTTTAGGAGCTGCAGCGATTGGTGAATGGGGAGAAGGTGCAACGGTTGTTATTCTATTCGCCATTAGCGAAGCCTTAGAGCGTTATTCCATGGATAAAGCTCGTCAATCCATTGAATCGTTGATGGATATTGCTCCAAAAGAAGCATTAATTCGTCGCGGAAATGAAGAAATGATGGTCCTTGTTGACGATATTCAAGTCGGAGATATTATGATTGTAAAGCCTGGTCAGAAATTAGCGATGGATGGAATCGTCATCAAGGGTACATCTACATTAAATCAGGCTGCCATTACGGGAGAAAGTGTTCCAGTAACCAAAACAGTCGGTGATGAAGTCTTTGCAGGAACATTGAATGAAGAAGGGTTATTGGAAGTAAAAGTGACAAAACGAGTGGAAGATACAACTCTTTCGAAAATCATCCATTTAGTGGAAGAAGCTCAAGCAGAACGAGCACCTTCTCAAGCGTTTGTAGATCGTTTTGCCAAATACTATACACCAGCCATTATCATTTTTGCTCTTTTACTAGCCGTTATTCCTCCATTATTTATGGGTGCTGATTGGAGCGAATGGATTTATCGAGGTCTAGCTGTATTAGTGGTTGGTTGTCCGTGTGCGTTGGTTATTTCCACGCCTGTTTCGATTGTAACTGCCATTGGAAATGCAGCGAAAAACGGTGTGTTAATTAAAGGTGGTATTTATTTAGAGGAAGCAGGATCTCTAAAAGTCATCGCTTTTGATAAAACAGGAACATTAACAAAAGGTATTCCTTCCGTCACCGATGTAGTCACTTATAATGGCAATGAAAATGAACTAATGACCATTACAGCAGCCATTGAAAAAGGCTCACAACATCCACTTGCTTCCGCCATTATAAGAAAAGCAGAAGAAGATGGATTGAATTTTAATGATGTATCGGTTGAAGAATTCCAATCCATTACAGGTAAAGGGGTCAAAGCCAAAGTAAATAACGCAATGTATTATGTCGGAAGTCCAAGTCTTTTTGAAGAACTTCTTCCAAATGGCATCCAATCAGAAATAAAAGAACAAATTACAACCCTTCAAACACAAGGGAAAACGGTCATGGCATTAGGAACGGAAAAAGAAATTCTGGCGTTAATTGCCGTGGCAGACGAAATAAGAGAATCATCCAAAGAGGTTATTCGAAAACTTCATCAAGTCGGTATTGAAAAAACGGTAATGTTGACAGGGGATAACCAAAGAACAGCCGAAGCCATCGGAAAACAAGTCGGCGTTTCCGATATTAAAGCCGATTTACTTCCAGAAGATAAACTGAATTTCATCAAAGAGCTTCGCGACAAGTATCGAAGTGTTGCGATGGTTGGAGATGGTGTGAACGATGCACCAGCTCTTGCAGCTTCAACCGTTGGTGTGGCAATGGGTGGTGCTGGAACCGATACAGCCCTTGAAACAGCCGATATTGCTTTAATGTCTGATGATTTAAGTAAATTGCCATATACGATTAAATTGAGCCGCAAAGCTTTAGCGATTATTAAGCAAAACATTACCTTCTCTTTGGGCATTAAGGTGCTGGCGTTATTGTTAATTGTACCTGGTTGGTTAACGTTATGGTTAGCGATATTTGCGGATATAGGAGCAACATTAATCGTAACATTAAACAGCATGCGATTGCTAAAAGTTAAAGAATAGGCTCTTCACCACAAGTTGTACTTGATCATTTAAGGTAGGTGTGCATAGAGGGTACAAAAAATGCGAATTTTCCTGTATGGTAAAGGTGACCAAACCGAACCATGGAGGGAAATTCGCATGTACTCTCAGTTTATCAAAGAGCTCATCGATTTACCAGATGTTTTGATTCAAAAGGTGCGAAAAGAAGGGGAACGTTGGATTTTCGAACTTTCTCTACCCGAACAATGCCCGTTATGTCCTGTCTGCTTGAAGCGCACGATCAAAATGACAGACAAAAAGAAACAATGGATGCATGGCTATGCTCAGCGAATCGGAATTTTTTGGATCGAACTTCCTGTCGAGCGCAGACGTTGTCGTACGTGTGGCGTGACGTTCAGCACGTCGTATCCAGCCATCTCTCCGCGAAGTGTGGCGACGGATGCTTTTCAGCGATGGGTCGCGCAATCTTGCATCGGAACATCCATTCAGGCGGTGGCTCGTATGCTCAAGCTGCCTTACACGACCGTTGAACGATGGTTTTATACCCATGCCCCTTCCTTCCTATCGAATGACGTCCAACCAAAAGCGGTTTGTGTCGATGAGTTTGCGTTTCGAAAAGGGCATGACTACGGAGTGGCGATCATGGATGCCGAAACGGGGGAAGTGTATGCCATGGAAGCAGGAAAGGAAGCCATTGGGCGTGCATTGGCTCATGTATCTCGTTCCGTTCAGTATGTCGTGAGTGACTTGGCTCCAGCGATGAAAAAAGCGATTCAACGGGTTTGCCCAGAGGCGACATCCATGTCATTCAGCTGTTTACCGATGCTTTAGAACGTTGCCGCAAATATTTGGGCAAAGGAGGCAAGAAACACGGAAATGTTCGTTACGTTTGCCGTTTATTGAGCCAATGCCCAGAGAAATTGACGGAGGAAGAACGTCAAATCATACGAGAATGGTGTAAGGAAAGCGATTACTTAAAGTCTGTTTACCAATCGCTCCGACATGTTCGCTATGTGTTCAAAAGCAAAGATGAGTAACAGGCGAAACGACGCTTGAAGGCTTGGATTCATCGGTATTTGTTTTGTCCTTGTTCCGTTGTTCGTGCCATCGCAAAATCACTCGTCAAACGAACAGACGAAATGATATCGTGCATTTTATCCCATTATTCGAATGGGAAGATGGAGGGAACGAATAACAAGATCAAGCTGATGAAACGTCGGGGATACGGATACCGAAATATCCAGCGTTTTGCACTGCGGGTTCGGCTGGAAACAGCTAACATACTTTCATGACAGGTGCAAGTACATCTTTTGGTGATGAACCATATTTTTGAAGTTCGACGAATATACAATTGGTCA
>NZ_JAPSMC010000086.1 GCF_026847645.1 Anoxybacillus sp. J5B_2022 | reverse complement strand
AAGCGAAAAAAGCACAAACAGAAGAAAACAAGCACGTTCGCCGCGTGACATTAAACGGCGCTGACGGACAATAGCGAGGGACAAGCGTGAAATTTATCGACGAATTATACGAATATTATAAAGACCGGCTCACTGGTGATGAAGAAGATGCGGAAATTTTAACAATGTCCGTATTAGAAGAGTTGAGTCGTGAAGATTTGCTCGAACTTATTAAAGAAATGGACGACGCCGAGTTAGTTGGCATCGTGGGGCTGTATATGCTTGAAAGTTTAAAAGCGAAAATGGCACAAGAAGGAATCAGACAAACGAAATGGTCCTCCTCCCCATCGATTATTCATTAATAAAAAAGGATGGCATAGTAGCCACCCTTTTTTATTGGAAAAATTCCACATCGTATCCTTCTTTCATTAACACTTGATGGATGTGGTGAATATGGTCTTGGTTTTTTGTTTCAAGCGAAAAATGAATTTCCGCCTGACCCGGCAATACTTTCGCTCCGATCCGCTGATGGTGAATCGACATGACATTTGCCTCTAATTCGGCAATAATGCGCAATAGTTTATTGAGCTGCCCTGGTTTATCGGAAATCACGGTCGTAAATGTAACGAACCGACCTGATTCGACTAAGCCGCGCTCAATAATGCGGGAAATGAGTGTCACGTCAACATTTCCGCCGCTTAGCACTGCCACGACTTTTTTGCCGGTAAACGGAAGCTTATGGTATAACAAAGCAGCAAGCGGGCACGCTCCCGATCCTTCCACTAACAGCTTATTCCGCTCCAGCAAATAGAGCATCGTTCGGGAAATTTCCGCCTCTTCCACACAAACGACGCCATCCACGTATTTTTCTATATATTCATACGTAATGTTTCCCGGTTTTTTCACGGCAATTCCATCGGCAATCGTATCCGAAGACGTGATCGTGACCGGTTTTTTATGACGAAGGGCTGCGGTCATGCCTGGGCACGCTGATGATTCGACCCCGTACACTTGAATGGACGGCTTTAGCTGTTTAAGCGTAAAGGCTAATCCGGCAAGCAAACCACCGCCACCAACCGGGCATAGTACAACGTCTGCATCCGGAAGCTGTTCTAAAATTTCTAAGCCAATCGTTCCTTGTCCAGCCATCACCGCTAAATCATCAAACGGATGGACGAACGTCGCTTGTCGCTGCCGCTGCAACTCGAGCGCATATTCTAGCGATTCGTCGAAGACGTCTCCGTGTAAAATGACGTCTGCGCCGTACCCTTTTGTCGCCTGCACTTTACTTAACGGTGCTCCTTTTGGCATGACAATCGTGCACGGAATACCAATCATCGTGCTCGAATATGCGACTCCTTGGGCGTGATTTCCAGCAGAAGCGGCAACTACTCCGCGCTGCCGTTCTTCTTCACTTAAAGACATAATTTTATTAAATGAGCCGCGAACTTTAAACGAGCCAGTTTTCTGCAAATTCTCTAATTTCATGTATACTTCGTTATGGGAAAACTGGCTGAACGTTTGTGAATGTTCCAAAGGAGTTTGGTGAACAATTCCTTTCATTTTTTCTCTTGCTTGCAAAACATCATTAAGCGTTAACATGTGTATCACCTTGTTCATCATGAGGTTAAACGGTTGCATTGCCATTATAACGAATCTACGCACTGTATTCCACCGTCTGTTTTTTCTCTTTTAACAAATAGGCGACATACAAAAGAAACGGAAATCCTAAAAAGCTTAATAGTGCTAGAGAAGTAAACAAATAGCTACCTTGTGAAACACCGAAGACAGTAAATAAAAAACCGCCCAGCGCCGGACCGAACGCGTTGCCGATGGACGTAAATCCCATTGCTCCGAAATATAATCCTTTCATATGCGGCTTGGCAATTTGGTCGACAAATAAATCGGTCATTGTAAACATCATCACTTCTCCAATAGTAAAGACAACCATCGCCACTACTAATAAGAATGGGTATAGAAAAAAGAAAATGACATGGTTAGCCACCGCAAAACCAATAAATACAAGCGACCAGAGCCAAACGGAAGCGATCATCACATTTTTTCGACCAAACCGGTCAGATAAATACCCTCCGATAAATCCACTAAACAAGCTGACAAAAGCGCTCGTACCGATAATCATTCCCGTTTCGACAGCGCTTACTCCTTTCACTTTCGTTAAATAAATCGATAAAAATGGAATCGTCATAAATGTCGCGGTTCTTGCGAAAAACGTTCCGATAATAATATGTAAGCTAATGGGATGCAACTTTTTCAACATTTTTTCATACTCCTTTTGAAAATAATATCGCGCTCGATTATGATAAAAAGAGTATCATTTTGATCACGGAGGCGACAACATTGAGATCGTATGTTTCTCTTTTATTTGCTGTGATGTTTCTAGTAATGTGCGGCTTTGGCATTGTCATTCCTGTTCTTCCGTTCTTTGCCGAACAAGTGGGAGCCACGCCGACCGAGCTGGGGCTATTGATGGCGGTTTATTCGTTGATGCAGCTTTTGTTCGCGCCCGTCTGGGGACGCATGTCGGATCGGTATGGAAGAAAACCGATTTTATTGCTCGGCATTATCGGTTTGGCGCTTTCTTTCTTTTTATTTGCGATCGCCAATACTCTTTCCATGCTATTTTTGGCGCGTGTCATCGGTGGGATTTTGTCTTCGGCGACAATGCCGACCGCGACAGCATATGTAGCCGATGTTACCACTTTTGCAGAGCGTGGAAAAGGCATGGGAATGATTGGAGCAGCGATCGGGTTAGGGTTTATTTTCGGTCCAGCTATTGGCGGCGTTTTTTCTAAGACTAACTTGCATCTTCCATTTTGGATTGCGGGTTGGCTCTCACTAGCAACTGCGCTGCTTGTGCTAATGTTTCTAAAAGAATCGTTGCCAAAAGAAAAGCGAATGCGTAACGTTGCCAAACGCCCTCCTATTTGGCAAACATTAAAAGGCCCTGTTGCATTTTTGTATATTTTGCAATGGTTTATTTCCTTTTCTTTATCCGGCTTAGAAGCAACGTTTGCCTACTATGCAGCAAAACGAGCAGGACTTCATTCGACCGAACTCGGCTATATCTTTATGATTATGGGGCTAGCGAGCGCCTTCATTCAAGGCGGATTGATCGGCAAACTGATTCGTGCGTTCGGTGAAGGAAAAGTGATCCAAGGCGGGATCGCTCTTTCCGCGATTGGGTTTGCGCTTATTTTGCTCGTTCACAATTTTTGGACTGCTGCTCTTTATTTATCGGTTTTCGGCATTGGCAACGGCGTGATTCGGCCTTGTCTTTCTTCACTGATTACAAAGCAGGCAACCGATGGCGAAGGAAGCGCTGCTGGATTCCTTTCTTCCTTTGATTCACTCGGCAGGCTAGTCGGGCCGCCGATTGCTGGCTGGCTATTTACGCTCACCGCATATTTGCCATATGTACTCGGCATCGTTTTATGTAGTTTTGCGTTTCTTTGCTACTACTTGTTTGTCATGAAACAAAAAAATAACGCGATTGGGTAAAGGAAGGGAATCGTCCCTTCCTTTATTAAAAAGTGGAATCGTGTTGCTGCAAAGAAACCGGATCGCCTGTTTCACGAACGAAGAAATAGATAAGAAGCAACAATGACAAACCGCTAAACAAAACTACCATCATTTCGAGACCAACGACATCAAGGAAAAATCCTGTTCCAAGTAGAACAATTTGAAACAACACGCGATCGATCATATTTTTCAAGGAGAAAAAGCGACCGTGATATTCTTTCGGAATGTTCGTTTGAAAAATAGTCGCCGTAATCGGGAAAAAGCAGCCGACGCTAAAGCCGAATAAAGCGAACGATGCTAATGAAGCGATTTTCATCTCTGCTAAATATAACGAACCTTGTGAAACAGCAATGAGTAAGGAAAAAATATAGAGCAGCTTTCGCAGGTCACGATCCCTCGTCATTCGCTTCACAGCAAACGTACCGATCATAAATGCCATTCCTTCTGTCGTGTATAAAAGCCCCTTTATTGCGCGGTCATGCTGCAACTCACTAATGCTCATAACGATTAAGTTAAAGCCCCCGAGGAATAGCATTGGAATCATCGTTAATAACAAGGCGATTTTAACAAGTGGATACTTTTTTAATAACGGAATCATCTCTGTAAATTGCATTTTAGGCCGCTGGTTGAGCTCATTCGTGTGTTGATTAGGAATGTTTAGAAAAAACGTCACCCCGAACAATATTACGTAAGCGATGAAACTAGCGATATAAAGCGACTGAAGGCTTACGACCGCAAGCAACATCCCTCCTAGCGCTGTTCCTGCAATTCGCGAAATGGTAGACACGTTCATATGAATCCCGTTCATGGCAAGCAACTCTTTCTCCTCTACAATTAGTGGAATCGTTGCTTGAAGGGCAGGAAAATAAAAAGCAGCAGAAATTTGAAACGTTACCATAAAAACAAGCATCCAACTAATGGATGAAAAATGAAGCGCTAGCAACATAAACGTGACACTGATCATGCGAAGAAAACCGGAATACAGTAAGACGATCTTTTTGCTATAACGGTCACATACTTTGCCAGCGAGCGGTCCAACGAGCACTCCTGCTAATAACCCAGTGAATAAAATAAGCGACTTAAAAAAATCAGACGGGACATGTTGCTGCAAAAACTCTAAATTGCCGATGATTCCAAACCAAAGCCCTAGCCCTGCTACAAGTTCTCCCCCTAAAATAATCCATACATTTTTGTTTTTCCACATTACGCCTCTCCCTTTCTTTTCCTATTTATTGTATCATAATGTTTCGCTTAACGAAATATTTTTTTGAAATTTTTGTTGGTTATTTAGAACATAGTTTTGTAAAAACAAAAAAAATCCCCTCTAGCCGAGTGGCGAAATTTTAGGTACACTACTAACGAACCTTTGTTTTTTCTTTAGATAAGGAGCAATGGCGAATGGATAGGAAGATAGAAAAAAGAATCGTAGAATTAGAAAAGGAAGTACAGTTTTATAAACACTTTGTTCAACAGTTGCCATTTTCTTTTCAATTCACAGACTATTCGTTAGGAATGGCGATGACAAAAAAACGTGGAACAGCTGAACCAGAAATTCGATTTGACGTTGCCACTCATCAATTACCTGCAGAACTTCAGCTAGATATTGATCCGATTTCGGACTTGCCGTTTGAAAAAGTGGAAGCATTTTTATCTCCCATTCTCGATCTTGTTCCTCATCATATCGTATTTGTCGATGGGAACGGCATTATCACACTTTGTAACTTGCAAGCCGCAAACGATACCGGCGTAGACCGCGATGCGATAATTGGCAAACATATTCGTGAACTGCTAAAACTACCAGATGAGCTCATTATGACGCTTAAATCGATTGAAAAAAATGAGCCGATTTACAACCAAGAAGTGTTAGATCGTTATTACGGAATTATTAATACGCGCTTCATTCGAAATGAAGATGGCTCGATTAAACGCGTCATTAGCATGTTTCAGTCGCTCAATTTGATGAAAGAAACAGAGAAGCTGGCTGTAGCCGGCCGCATCGCTGCTGGGATTGCCCATGAAATCCGCAATCCACTCACAACGGTACGCGGATACTTGCAATTTTTTAAAAACGATCTTCCCGATCGGATCGTGTCGCTCATTGATAAACTACTCATTCCTGAATTAGACCGGGCCAATGGCATTATTACTGATTTTTTAAACATCGCCAAACCAGCCGAAGTCAAAGCGGAAAAGATGAATATCAACCAATTTATCGCTGAAGATTTGGGCATTTTGTTGCATAGTGAAGCGTTGCTTCATGATATTGAAGTTCGTTACGATTTAGACGGGCGGTTAAATAGCTACGATGTTGAAGCAGATAAAAACCAGCTGCTGCAAGTGTTTTTAAATCTGTTTCATAACGCAGTGGAAGCAAAAGTGAATAAGACGATGCGCGTTTCGATTACAAGCAAGTTACATAACAACATCGTCCAAATTTTCTTTTGCGATGATGGACCGGGAATTCCGCCGACAATTATTGATCACATTTTCGATCCGTTTTTCTCGACAAAAGAAACAGGAACCGGTCTTGGCTTATCGTTGTCACGCAAAATTATTGAATTGCATAAAGGGACGATGAAAGTACAAAGCGACGACAAAGGCACGTGCTTTATTATCGAACTGCCTGTTTATCAACAGGGGACAGCCTCTTCGTGAGGCGCTTTTTATTTATATTGTTTATTTAGAACAATGTTTAATTTATTTTTCGGGTTGTTTATTTTCCATTTTTCTCGTAATCTATAGTAATAGCGATGTGCCAAAGGGCAGGAGGGGTGTTTGGTGAAACAGACCTTTACTTTAAAGGAAAAAACGCTGCAGCTTATCCAGCTTCTTTTTCCTGTTTTCGTTACACAAGTAGGCCTTTATGCTATGAATTTTGCTGATGTCACGATGTCTGGACATGCAAGCGCGCAGGACTTGGCGGGTGTGGCGATCGGGTCAAACATTTGGGTTCCAGTGTTTACGGGTCTAAGCGGCATTTTGCTTGCGCTCACCCCGGTCGTCTCTCATCATCTTGGTGCCAAACGACCCGAACAAATTCCTTATTCGGTCATGCAGGCGATATATTTGGCTGTCACCATTGCTTTGCTCGTTCTTTTCATCGGATCGCTCGTATTGCAAAATTTGCTCAATACTATGAATTTAGAAGAACGCGTCCGCACGATCGCGCATGATTATTTAGTCGCCCTTTCGTTCGGCATCATTCCGCTGTTTATATACCATGTGCTCCGCTGCTTCATTGACGCGCTCGGGCAAACAAAAATCACGATGTTCATTACGTTAACGGCTTTACCGGTCAATATTGTTTTTAACTATTTACTTATTTACGGAAAGCTCGGTTTTCCGAAATTAGGCGGTGTCGGTGCTGGATATGCAACGACGATCACGTACTGGTTTTGTCTTAGCCTTGTTTTATTGGTCGTGTGGAAATTGCGACCGTTCTCTGATTACGGCATTTTCCGCCGCTTTTACCCTCTTTCCCTTTCAGCATGGAAAGAATTGTTGAAAATCGGTATGCCGATCGGATTTGCAATTTTTTTTGAAACGAGCATTTTTGCAGCTGTCACATTGCTTATGAGCCAATTTAATACAGCAACGATTGCGGCACACCAAAGCGCCATCAATTTCGCCTCCCTTCTTTATATGATTCCGCTAAGCGTTTCGATGGCATTAACAATTGCAGTCGGGTTTGAAGCAGGCGCCAAGCGTTATCAAGATGCCAAACAATACAGTTTTCTCGGCATCGGCGTGGCGATCGGCACAGCGATTGCTACTTCGCTATTCCTCTATATATTCCGTGGCGAAGTAGCCGCTCTATACACGAACGACCATGACGTATGGCTACTGACGAAACATTTTTTGTTGTATGCAATCTTTTTCCAGTTTTCTGACGCAGTCGCTGCCCCAATTCAAGGAGCGCTCAGGGGGTATAAAGACGTGAACGCCGCTTTTGTCGCTGCGCTTTTATCTTATTGGGTGATCGGGCTACCTGTTGGGTATGTATTAGCGAATTTTACCTCCGCCGAAGCGTTCGGCTATTGGATTGGGCTGATTACCGGCCTAGCTGCTGGTGCGTTTTTTCTTTCGTTCCGATTGCTGCACGTTCAAAAAAAATATAAATACAGCGAAAAAAAGGCGGAAAAAGCGTGTTAATGCTCTTCCGCCTTTCATGTATCGTCCTAGTCGGCGGACTAAGCATAGCCGACGAAGGCAAGGAGAATTCCATCATCACATTAGCACCATGCTGCGCCAACGATAATTAACAAGATGAACAAGACAACAATCAACACAAAGCCGCGTCCGTGTCCGTATCCACCGTAGCCATAGCCATAACCGCCATAACCCCAACCGCCGTATCCGTATCCAAATGGCATGTTCTTTCCCCCTTCCATCATTTTTTTTGTCATGAATGGATGATTAATACATCCAACCACCAACAAATGCCGCACCAACAATAATTAACAGAATAAACAACACAACAATTAACGCGAATCCGCCGCCGTAAGCTGCACCCATCTTGAGCACCTCCTTCACTATTGTACTAGTAGACTATTCATCTAATGGGAAAATGGTTAGATATTTTCACGAAAATGGGTATTTGTTGAACAAAAAACGGGCCTTCCTATCCGAAGGTCCGTTATCTTGCACCAAATGAATTCCGCTGAATGATTTTATGATGCCATCCTTGCATTCGCTTTGTTTTCGCGAAGGAAAAAATAATAAGCGCAAACCAAATGCAGCTAAACGCGTAAAAATGTGCTTTTGTAAAAGTTTCATGAAACAAAAAAACACCTAAGATTAAACTTAACGTCGGAGAAATGTATTGCAAAAACCCTACCATCGTTAGTCAACTACCCCCACTTAGCTAACGCTTGAAGCGGGGGCTTGCAACTGTGTAAAGTATTCCGAGTTTTCTTTCGTGTTCGTTCATTTCTATATCCCCTTTTGTTTTCCAAGTTGGCAATAGTTTTATTATAAACTGTTTTCATCGCTTTTCCAAGAAAAAGCATTTCTATGACTTCCCCCACCATCCTTTTTTCTTAAAATAAATAGCTATTGATATTCCAATTCCAGCCATTAGCCCCCATGCATAAGCATAGCCGTACTTCCACGTCAATTCCGGCATCACTTCAAAATTCATCCCATACACTCCAGCAATAAATGTCATCGGTATGAAAATAACACTGACTAACGTCAACGTTTTCATAATAACGTTCATATGGTCGGATTTGAGCGACAACTGCAAATCAAAAATGCTAG
>NZ_JAPSMC010000085.1 GCF_026847645.1 Anoxybacillus sp. J5B_2022 | reverse complement strand
AGTCTCCTCGCCAAAGATGATGAAAAAAATCGGGATTTTTGGCGGGACATTTGATCCGCCGCATAACGGCCATTTATTAATGGCGAATGAAGTGTTGCACGCATTAATGCTATCAGAAATTTGGTTTATGCCGAACCACATCCCGCCTCATAAGCAGCACGAGCAAGTGACGAACAGCGATGACCGGCTGCACATGCTGAAGTTGGCGGTTGCCGACCATCCACAGTTTAAAATCGAAACGATTGAACTTGAGCGCGGGGGGGCGTCGTATACGTACGATACGATGCGACAATTAAAAACGATGTATCCAAACGACGAATTTTATTTCATCATTGGCGCGGACATGGTAGAATATTTGCCGCATTGGTATTGTATTGATGAGCTTGTTCAATTAGTCACGTTCGTTGGGGTCAAGCGACCAGGGTTTTCTTTGCGCACGCCGTATCCGATTGTGGAGGTAGAGATTCCAGAGTTTGCCGTGTCTTCATCGCTCATTCGCGAGCGGGTGAAGCAAGGAAAGAGCATTCGTTATTTAGTTCCAGAATGCGTCCGACAGTATATTGAGGGGAAGAGGTTGTATGGAACGTCATGAAGCATTGGAAATAGTAAAAAAGCAACTAACAGAACACCGTTATCAACATACGCTTGGCGTTATGGAAACGGCGATTTCATTGGCGAAACGATACGGTGCGGACGAAAAAAAGGCAGAATTAGCGGCGATTTTTCACGACTATGCAAAATTTCGCCCGAAAGAAGAAATGAAACGAATTATTTTAGAGCAAAATATGCCAAACGACTTGCTTGCTTATAATACCGAACTTTGGCATGCGCCGGTGGGGGCTTATTTAGTGCAAACCGAGGCAGGTATTCACGATGAAGAAATTTTAAACGCGATTCGCTATCATACATCTGGACGTAGCGACATGACGCTATTAGAAAAAATCGTGTATGTCGCCGACTATATCGAGCCGGGCCGCATTTTCCCAGGAGTGGAAGAAGTGCGCGAGTTGGCGCAGCACGATTTAGACGAAGCGCTTATTCAAGCGTTAAAAAATACGATTCAATTTTTATTGAAAAAAAATCAGCCGATTTATCCGGCGACGATCGATACGTATAATGCACTCATTATGAAGAAAAAGGGGGAATCTGTACGTGACTGAGCGTGATATTTTGCGCGTAGCCGTTCGGGCTGCAGATGAGAAAAAAGCAGAAAACATCGTAGCGCTGAACATGAAAGGAATTTCGCTTGTCGCTGACTATTTTATGATTTGCCACGGTAATTCCGAAAAACAAGTGCAGGCCATTGCACGGGAAATTAAAGAAAAGGCAGAGGAACAGCAAATCCCGGTCAAGCGGTTAGAAGGGTTTGACGAAGCGAAATGGGTGTTAGTCGATTTAGGCGATGTCGTCGTTCATGTTTTTCATAAAGACGACCGTGCGTATTACAACTTAGAGCGTCTTTGGGGCGATGCGCCGTTAGAAGATGTAGCGAGTGATTTGGCGCAATGACGTACGAATCGTTTGCGTATTGGTATGACTTATTAATGAGCGAAGCACCGTATGACGAATGGAAAGCGTTTGTCGAGCGAAAAATTCGCCAGTATGGGCGCACTGGCACGAAACGGTTGCTTGATGTTGGCTGCGGAACGGGGGAGCTGGCAGTTCGTTTAGCGAAAGACGGCTTTTCTGTTACAGGAGTCGATTTGTCAGAAAATATGCTCGCCGTTGCACAAGAAAAAGCGGAACGCGAGCGCGTTCACGTGGAGTTTTTTCAGCAGGACATGGCCGAATTAGAAGGATTTTCGCCGTTTGATGTCGCCATCATTTTTTGCGATTCACTCAATTATTTGCCGACCGAGGCGGACGTGCAACAAACGTTCCGCTGTATTTATGAATTGTTACAGGAAGACGGTCTGTTATTGTTTGACGTTCATTCCATCTATAAAATGGATCACATTTTCCAAGGATCGACGTTTGCTGATAACGATGAATCCGTCAGCTATATTTGGCAATGCGAGCCGTTAGAAACGCCGCATACAGTCGCACATGAACTAACGTTTTTTGTGCAAACGGAAGATGGACGGTACGAGCGGTACGATGAATCGCATATCCAGCGGACGTTTGCGCAACAACAATACGAAAAATGGCTTGTTGATGCGGGGTTTACCGTGCTCGAAGTGAGCGCAGATTTTACCGACGCCTCTCCTCACGAAACGTCCGAAAGGCTTTTCTTCGTGGCAAAAAAATAAGCTGTCCGATTGGGGCAGCATATTTTTTTGATGTTTGAAGCAGGAGTTTTCATGTTTGTGTCGAATGTTTATGGGTAAAATTGTTTGTTGATTTTTTTCATTTCTTCAACAAATTTAGCATTTGTTTTTTCGAATACGTGTTCAAACATCTCGCCTAACTCCGTTTCTAACACCTTGATGCCTTCTCCGGTAATTCCGCCTTTGACGCACACTTTTTCTTGCAGTGTCGGAAGTGTATACATGTTTTTTTTCAACAATTCTCCTACACCGATGATCATGTCGCTTGCCAAGCATGTTGCCATTTCTTTCGAAATGTTTGTTTTTTGCACGGCAGCATCGATAAACCGCTGCAATAAATAGCTGAAAAAGGCCGGCCCGCAGCTTGCGATATCGGACGCAATTCGCGTTACGTCTTGCTGGATGAATACAGGAGTGGAAATATGTTGAAACAACCGCTCGATATACGTGCGATAGTGTGCCGAACAGCGATGACCAAATGTGATTAGCGAACTTCCGGAAAGCGCCCGATTTGTAATGCTTGGAATCACTCGGGCAACGTCGCAAGGAACAACGGACTCAAGCTGCTGGACAGTAATCGGACTTGTGATGGAAACAAGGCAGTGATCTTTTGTCCAATAAGGAGCTAGCTGCATTAAAAGGGGGTGAATATCCAATGGCTTGATGCATAGAAAAACGATGTTCGTTCGTTTGATGACTTCTTCCGGATTGGCTGCGACTTCGACTTGCGGATGTTTTTGCTGGATGTCCAACGCTTTTTTGATCGTGCGATTAGTAATGACAACATCCGTTTCGGCAACCGCTTTTGCTTCTAGCAGTGCTTCAATAAGCATACTCCCCATGTTTCCTGTGCCAATCACTCCGATTTTCACGGCTCGTCCCCCTTTCTTTATATCATTGCTTTATGTGTGGTAAGCAGGCGCTTTCGTTTTTTCATAGCCAATACCTTTCTTGACGATATGTATGAATGAATTCGCTTTTTTATGCATCATTTTCGAAAGGGTGGTTGATCGTGCGACAATGGCTAAAAAAAATAAAAAAGCAACAATGGTACGTATTGGCGCTCATTACTATTGTGGCGGTCGGCATTTTTCTTTACAGCGACCGCGAACAAGAACAACCGTCTTCTCCGCTTCGAGAGTTATCTTCAGAAGAAACAATACCGAAAGAAACAAAAAAAGAAGACAAACCGCAGTCGAACACTATCGTTGTCGATGTGAAAGGAGCGGTTGTTCGTCCGGGCGTATATGAAGTTATGGAATATGCTCGCGTCCACGATGTTATTACGTTAGCTGGAGGATTGACGAAAGAAGCGGATCAAACAAAGATTAACTTAGCAGCGAAAGTGCATGATGAAATGATGATTTACGTTCCGGTAAAAGGCGAAAGCAATGCACCGGTGTTGTCGAGTACTTCTTCAGAAGAAAAACCGAAAATCGATATTAACAGCGCTTCGGTGGAAGAAATTCAAAAAATTCAAGGGATCGGCCCGGCGAAAGCGGCTGCGATTATCGCATATCGAGAAGAACACGGTCCGTTTCGAAAAATGGAAGATTTGTTGAACGTATCTGGCATTGGAGAAAAATCGCTCGACAAAATGAAAGAGCAAATTATCATTCGGTGAGGAAATTGACGCTTTTTTTTCGACCGATTACACTAATGTTAAACAAATGCCAGGGGAGAGGGGACAATGGAACGAATTACATGGGATCAATATTTTATGGCGCAAAGCCATTTGCTAGCATTGCGCAGCACGTGTACGCGTCTTGCAGTGGGGGCGACGATCGTTCGCGATAAACGAATTATCGCGGGTGGCTATAATGGATCGATCGCCGGGGGAGCTCATTGCATCGATGAAGGTTGCTATGTCATTGACAACCATTGCGTTCGCACGATTCATGCGGAGATGAATGCGATTTTGCAATGCGCCAAGTTCGGCGTACCGACGGAAGGAGCGGAAATTTACGTCACTCATTTTCCGTGCTTGCACTGTTGCAAGGCGATCATTCAAAGCGGCATTTCCGCCGTCTATTATGCGCAAGACTACAAAAATCATCCGTATGCGCTTGAGCTGTTCCAGCAAGCGAACGTGCTCGTTCAGCACGTTCCATTTGACCGGAAAGTGTTATCGCTTCTCCACCGCGTGGATTAACGAATTTAGTCAAGATAGTTCGATTCCTATTTGACGTAGTCGGCAAGCAAGTCGCTTGCCAATTGGGCATGCTGATGCATGCCCTCCTCGAATAATGAACGCCAATAAAAGGGGACTATCGATGATGAAAGGGAATATCGTGTATGTCGCCATCGCCGCTATTATTGGCGTGGCGGTTGGCTATCAACCATTTCATGCACTTCATGCAATCGTGATCACCGGCTATTTTTTCTTCCTTTTTCTCCGCAAACGTGCGCTTCTCTTTTCTTGTTTGCTAACTACTTCTATTTTTTTCCTCTATATCAACTGGGTGGACCGCCACAATACGACGATCCTTCCGCCAGACAAAACGGATTTTACCGTTCGTTTTACTACGCCTGTTGTGATAGACGGCGATCGGCTGAAAGCAGTCGTTCGAACGAAAGAAAAAGAAGACGTACAGCTTGTGTACCGCCTCAAAAGCGAACAAGAGCAGACCGAACTTTCTCGCTTAGCGATTGGTATGGTTTGCTCCTTTAAAGGAGCGCTCGAAAGCCCTGAGCCTTCCCGTAACTTTGCCGCTTTTAGTTTCCGCGAATACTTGCGCTTTCAATACATTCATTGGTTCGTCCGTCCGCAGTCGCTCTCGCTCCAGCAATGCCACGCCACTTCCCTCACATCGTATGAAAAGCTGTTAACATTACGACAACAAGGCCTTCGTGAGATTGCCGCTTCGTTCCCGACTTCTTCCGCTGGCATTGTTCAAGCGCTTGTATATGGCGAGCGAGCGGAGATGGATGATTCTCTCCTTGCTGGCTACCAAAAGCTCGGGTTAGTGCATTTATTGGCGATTTCTGGTTCTCATGTGACGTTGCTCGTCGGAGCTTGTTTTTACGCGCTCATTCGTTTCATTACACGAGAAACAGCTGCGCTATTGTTGCTTGTTGTCCTTCCGTTTTATATGGTAATGACGGGCGCTTCTCCATCGGTTATGCGTGCGGTGATCATCGCGATGCTCTTTTTAGCGCTTCGCTATAAAAAATCAGCCATTCCTCCGCTAGATGCCATCAGTGCCGCATGCATTGTCATGCTTGCTTTGCATCCGTATTCTCTCTTTCAAGCCGGGTTTCAGTTGTCGTTTATCGTGTCGTTTGCTCTCGTTTTATCCATTCCCATCATGGAACAATATTCATCGGCGTTCGTTCGGTTGTTTTTGACAACGTTCATTGCCCAAATAAGTGCTCTTCCGTTTTTGTTGTATCACTTTTTTGAGTTTTCGCTTTTAAGCATTCCGCTAAATCTTCTTTTTGTTCCGCTTTACTCGTTTGTTATTTTGCCGCTTGCTTTTGTTTGGTTAGGCGTACATTCCTTATCAGAAGTAGCCGGCGCCTTTTTAGTCCATCTATTGGAATGGATTATCGAGGTGACGAACGAATGGGTTCATTTTTTGGCGGAAAGCTATTCGCTCTCAGTCGTTCTCGGCCGCCCATCGCCATATTTGCTCGTTTGCTACGGAGCAGCCATTTTGTGGGCGTTTAGGCGAATGGAACAAAGGCGATATAGAGCGTTTGTATATGTATTCGCTGTCATAATGCTCCATGCTTTTCTTCCGTATATGAACCGTCATGGCGAAGTCGTCTTGCTCGACGTTGGCCAAGGAGATAGCATTTATATTGAGCTGCCGTACCGCAAAGGTGTCTATTTAATTGACACAGGTGGAACAGTTTCGTTTCCAAAGCAGCCGTGGCAAAAACGAAATAACGAATGGGACGTCGGGAAAAATGTCGTTATTCCGTTTTTAAAAGCAAAAGGGGTGCGTGAGCTTACGCGCCTTATTATTACACATGGGGATGCCGATCATATGGGAGCTGCGGCTGAAGTCATTCGCCATATCCGTGTCAAGGAGCTGATGATCGGGAAAGGAGGGGCAAATCAGCCGCTACAAGCCGCCCTTATTCAAGTGGCGAAAGAAAAGCACGTTTCTGTAGTGGAAGTGAAGAAAGGAGATCGTTGGCAAGACGGAGAAACGGTGTTTTACGTGCTTCATCCTGATCCAAGCCTTTCTGAAACGGCAGATAACAATCGCTCGGTCGTTTTGTATGCCAAGCTTGGTCCGTTGTCATGGCTGTTTACAGGCGACTTGGAGAAAGAAGGGGAGCAACAAGTGCTTGCTGCGTTCCCTCGCCTGCATGCCGATGTGTTAAAAGTCGGCCATCACGGCAGCGAAACTTCAACTTCCGAACCGTTTTTACAGGTGATCACGCCTAAATTGGCAGTGATTTCAGTCGGAAAAAACAACCGCTATCATCATCCGCATCAAGAAGTGATCGATCGTCTGAAAGCGCAACACATTTATATTTTGCGCACCGATGAGCATGGAGCGATTCAATACCGGTACACAAAAAAAGAAGGAACCTTTACAGTCATGGTGCCATAGGATATAGCACGAAGAGCGGTCACACAGAAAAGAAAAAGAGACTGCTTCAAGCAATCTCTTTTCCATCATGAACCAAAATATTTCACTAATGTCGCAATAATGAACATCGTGGCGAAAAAACCGAAGGAAACCATGAAGCCGACACCGGAATCGACCGCATCATTGCGTGTGCACTGCACATTTTTTTCAAATTCGTTCATGATCCTTTACCCCTCCTCGTGCAATCATTTTTAGTATACGCTAAAACGAAAAAAAAATCTATACGTCAATTGTGTGTTTCCTTTCTTGACAGCAGTTCACACAAATAGTTTATTGGGCGCGGGACAATATAGTAATAACCGTTGATAAATCAGCAACGGCTGATTTATCAACGTTTATATAAATGGGAACCGGCTTTACTCCGTTTGCCGGTTCCCTTGTAAATGTCGAAAAAACAGTGTATCTTGTCAATGAACGGTTAAAAAGAAATGGGGCAGAGAAACATGGTAGTGGACTTTTGGGGAAAAATCAAACCGCAAACGTTGGCGCCTCTTTATTTGTTATACGGAACGGAAACGTTTTTATTGAACGAAATAGTGGAGCGGATTGTGCGTACGGCGTTGAAAGAGGAGGAGCGCGATTTTCATTTAGCGGTGTACGATTGTGAAGAAACGCCGGTAGAAGTAGCCGTGGAAGAGGCGGAAACGCTTCCGTTTTTTGGAGAGAAGAAAGTTGTGGTCGTAAAAAATCCGTATTTTTTAACGGCGGAAAAAGGAAAAGAGAAGGTGGAGCATGATGTAAAAAAGCTTGAGGAATACATAGCTTCACCTTCCCCTTTTTCAATTGTCATTTTTACTGGTTTGTACGAAAAATTGGATGAACGAAAAAAAATAACGAAACGGCTTATGCAGGAGGCGGAAGTATTTGTCGCTTCACCGCTGAACGAGAAGGAGTTGCACCGCTGGATCCATGAGCGCGTGAACGAAAACGGTGTGACGATGACAGACGAAGCAAAAGAGGCGTTATTGAAGTTGGCTGGCACAAATTTAATGATGCTGGCCAATGAATTGGATAAATTGTCACTGTTTGTTGGACAGGCAGGGACGATTACAGAAGCAACAGTGGAAATGCTCGTGTCGCGTACGCCTGAGCAAAACGTATTTGTGCTCGTCGAAAAAGTCATTCGGCGAAAAATCGAAGAGGCGTTGCAAGTGTTTTATGATTTGCTTGAAAATCAAGAAGAACCGGTTAAAATTTTGTCACTTCTCGCTTCGCAATTTCGTCTGTTATATCAAGTAAAGGGGTTGGCAGCGAAAGGGTATGGCCAGCAACAAATTGCCTCGATATTGAAAGTGCATCCGTTCCGAGTGAAATTGGCGCTCGGGCAAGCCGCTTTATTTTCCGAACAGGAACTGATGAAAGTGATGCACGATCTAGCGGAAACGGATTATCAAATGAAAAGCAGTGCGATCGATAAGCAGTTACTTTTAGAGTTATTGCTTGTCAAATGGAGTAAAGAGCCGGCATAGCCTGGCTCTTTTAATTTGCCGGCGCGAGGCTTCATCGGCAGGCAAAAAAAAACGACCCGAAACAGGTCGTTTATGTTAGTTACGCTATGATGCTGTTTAGTTTTTTCGCTAAGCGAGATTTTTGGCGGCTTGCTACGTTTTTATGAATTAAGCCTTTGCTTGCCGCTTTGTCTAATTTTTTCGAAGCAAGAACGAATGCTTCTTGTGCTTTTTCCACGTCTTTTGCTTTTACAAGCGCTTCAAATTTTTTGATCGCTGTGCGCATTGCGGATTTCATCGCAGCGTTATGAGCCCGGCGCTTTTCGCTTGTTTTTGCACGTTTAATAGCGGATTTAATATTTGCCAATGTATTTCACCTCCGTCATGCTGTCCATATACGTTATTCTTTTGTCATGTTTCGCCATATAGACATTCAAGAACAAGTGATATTCTATCAAACACACCGCAATTATGCAAGACTATTTGAAATTTC
>NZ_JAPSMC010000084.1 GCF_026847645.1 Anoxybacillus sp. J5B_2022 | reverse complement strand
CCGCCCGCTTTGCTGACTATATCGTTGCTTTAAAAGACGGAAAAATCGTCAAGGCAGGTACTTGCGAAGAAGTGATGACTCCCGATGTTCTCGAGCAAGTATTTCACATCGATGCAGTAATCGGTCGCGATCCACGTACAAACAAGCCGATTTGCATTACATACAATTTATTAAAAGGAGAAGAGAAACATGAGAAAACTGCTTATTCCGTTCATGTTAGTGCTGCTATTTATCGCTAGCGCTTGCAGCGGAAACACAACAGAGAAAAACAGCTCTACTGCAAAAGAACCGAAAAAAGAAACAATTACGTACCAATCCGAAAACGGCTCAATTGAAGTGCCAGCCCATCCGAAACGGGTTGTTGTTTTATCTTCTTTTGCTGGTCACGTCATGGCGTTAGGGGTAAATCTAGTAGGGGTCGATTCATGGTCAAAAATGAACCCTCGCTTTCAAGACAAATTAAAAAATGTTGAAGCAGTAACAGATGAAGATATTGAAAAAATTATGGAACTAAAGCCAGATTTAATTATCGGGTTATCAAATATTAAAAACGTTGATAAACTAAGCAAAATTGCGCCGACAGTCACATACACGTATGGTAAAGTTGATTACTTAACACAGTTTTTAGAAATTGGCAAACTGCTCAATAAAGAAAAAGAAGCAAAAGCTTGGATCGACGACTTCAAACAACGAGCACAAAAAGCTGGGGAAGAAATTAAAGCAAAAATTGGCGAAAACGCCACTGTTTCCGTCATTGAAAGCTTCGATAAACAGCTTTATGTATTTGGGAATAACTGGGGAAGAGGAACAGAAATTCTTTACCAAGAAATGAAGTTGAAAATGCCAAAGAAAGTTGAAGAAATGGCGCTCAAACCAGGATATTATGCACTATCGCCAGAGGCTCTCCCTGAGTTTGCTGGGGACTATTTAATCGTCAGTAAGAACCCTGACGCTGATAATTCCTTCCAACAAACAGAAACATATAAAAACATCCCTGCCGTGAAAAACGGGCACGTCTTTGAAGCAAACGCAAAAGAATTTTATTTTAATGATCCAATTACATTGGATTACCAGCTTGACTTCTTCATCAAACATTTCTTAGGAAAATAAGAAAGCGAGGGCGAGGATTATGTAAAGTCCTCGCCCTTTACGTATGTCAGAAGAAAGAGAGGATAACGATGGCAACTAAAAAAGCTTTCCCCCTTCCGTTTCTTTACAAGCTGCTCATTTCATTGATTGTCCTTGGCGCGATGTTTTGGACGGCGCTCATATTTGGAGCAGTCGATACGACCATTCGCGACGTATGGATTGCTATTACGTCGCATACGAAAGAAGAACGGGCGCTAATGATTTGGGAACTGCGCATTCCACGTGAAATTGCTGCCGCTTTCGTTGGGGCTGCGTTATCCATTTCTGGAGCGGTCATGCAAGGAATGACGAGAAACCCGCTTGCAGACCCGGGATTACTGGGGCTAACTGCCGGCGCAAATGCCGCTTTAGCCATCACACTCGCCTTTTTCCCTGCCGCCAATTATCTTTTGATTACGATGGCGTGTTTGGTTGGGGCAGCAATTGGGTCGATGGTCGTCTTTGGCATTGGCGCCGTAAAAAAAGGAGGATTTTCACCGTTAAGAATTGTATTAGCTGGCTCTGCGGTTTCGATGTTTTTATACGCTGTAGCAGAAGGCATCTCGCTTTATTTTAAAATTTCGAAAGATGTATCGATGTGGACAGCTGGCGGAATGAGCGGAACGACATGGAAACAGCTGCAAATGATCACCCCATTTCTCGTAGTAGGGGCAGTAATTGCGTTTTTCTTTGCTAGACAATTAACAGTGCTCAGCTTAAACGAAGAAGTGGCGATTGGATTAGGGCAAAAAACAATACAAGTTAAAACGATGCTATTTATTGCCGTTTTATTGTTAGCTGGCGCTTCCGTCGCACTTGCTGGAAACATGACCTTTGTCGGCTTAATGATCCCGCACATCGTACGGGCAATTGTCGGAACAGACTATCGGTTCATCTTGCCAATGTCCGCTACGGTCGGGGGGGCATTTATGCTTTTGGCAGATACACTTGGTCGTACGATTAACGCACCGTACGAAACACCTGTCGCCGCTATTGTTGCGGTCATGGGCTTGCCTTTCTTTTTGTTTATTGTCCATAAAAAAGGAGGGACGTTCTCATGATTCAACCAACGCTCCTCAAAAAGCAACGCCTTCTTATTTTCAGCCTACTCATCCTTATTGGAGCGACGATCTTTATCGGGATGGGGACAGGAGTGGCCTCCCTTTCATTTTCTCGGATTCTCCCGACCCTTTTTGGGGAAGGAACGTTTAAGGAAGAGTTTATTTTATTTTCCGTTCGTTTCCCGCGCATTATTATCACGTTACTCGCAGGGATGGCACTGGCATTGTCAGGAGCAGTTTTGCAAGGCATCACCCGAAACGACTTAGCTGACCCTGGCATTTTAGGGATTCATTCTGGGGCAGGGGTAGGAGTGGCGATTTTCTTTTTATTTTTTCCTGTTGATGCAACTGCTTTCGTGTACTGGATTCCGCTCGTTGCTTTTGTCGGGGCATTATGTACAGCGTATATGATTTACATTTTATCGTACAAAAAAAACGAAGGACTTCAGCCAGTAAAAGTCGTGCTCATCGGAGTCGGATTTTCGCTGGCGCTCTCTGGGGCGATGATTATCCTTATTTCATCGGCTGAACGGACAAAAGTAGATTTTATTGCCAAATGGCTCGCCGGAAATATTTGGGGAGATGACTGGCCATTTATTTTCGCCTTGCTTCCTTGGCTGATCGTGCTTATCCCATTCATTTTTTATAAAGCAAACCGGCTCAATGTATTGGAATTAAGCGAGCAAGCCGCGATTGGAATTGGCGTCGCAATGGAAAAAGAACGCCTTTCGCTTCTCATCGCAGCTGTAGCGCTCGCTGCTTCGGCCGTTTCCGTCACTGGAGGAATTGCCTTTATTGGGCTAATGGCTCCGCATATGGCAAAATCGCTCGTCGGACCGCGGTACCAGCTTTTCCTTCCACTCGCGCTTCTTCTCGGCGGCTGGCTTTTACTTTTAGCTGACACCATTGGACGAAACCTCGTCGATGTGTCCATCCCTGCCGGCACGATTGTTTCTTTCATTGGTGCACCGTATTTTGTTTATTTATTGTTGAAAAAATAAGGCGAAGAAACTGCTCTTCGCCTTATTTTTTTCCTGTATAAATGAAAATCGCCTCGCGGAAAAATTCCGCCGTTCCTGGTTGTTTTTGATCGTAGTATGCTTTAAATCGTTCGTCATCGACATACATTTGTGCCAATCCTGCATGCGCTTCTTTTGAGTAATGGTCCCAGAAATACCCTAACCATTGACGATGCAAATCCGCTGCTTTTTGAGCAAGCTCTCCCGCTGGGTCGCCAGTCAAAAACGCCTCATGCAATACGCGCAATACTTCTTCACCGAGTTTTGTTGCTTCTTCGTATTGTGCTTGCGTCATGTTTTTTACTTTTTCGTTTGATTTGTTCACTTGCTCATCGCCGTATTTTTCCCGAATTTCTTTGCCATATTTTCGTTCGTTTTCGTCAATGAGCTGCTGCTTAAACGCCTCAAATTTTTCTTTGTCGCTCATGATGATTCTCCCTTCTTTCGCTAATAGCGTTTTTTCAACATTGGCGATTAACGCCTCTAATCGCCTCCGTTCTGCCAAGAGTTTCTCGCGATGTTGTTTTAACGCCTGTACGTCGTCAAATGACGGGGACGTGATCATTTGCTTAATCGTTTCTAAATCAACGCCAAGTTCGCTAGTTGCTTCACCGTATATTCCACGCGCTCACCTCCTGACAATTTCACTATAAACGTTTACGTAACGTCAATGTAAAGCAAAAAATAAAAAAATCTCGCCATAAAAGCGAGCGTTATTTGACTAATCCGTGTTTAAACGCATAAATGACCGCTTGCGTTCGGTCTTGGACGTCTAGTTTCGCTAAAATGTTGCTGACGTGGACTTTGACCGTTTTTAATGAAATAAACAACTCCTCGGCAATTTCTTGGTTCGTTTTTCCTTGTGCTATAAGTAATAACACTTCCATTTCGCGGCTCGTTAGCTGTTCGTGTGGAAGCGATTGCTTTCGCCTATTGTTCATCATTTTTCCCGTCACTTCTGGTTCGAATACCGATTGCCCATGAAATGTAGCGCGAATCGCATTCGCAATTTCGCTCGCTTTCGATGTTTTTAACATATAACTGACGGCACCTGCTTCAATCGCTGGATATACTTTATCATCGTCTAAAAAACTTGTCACAATCATAATTTTCGCTTCCGGCCAAGCGCTGATAATTTGTTTCGTCGCTTCAATGCCGTCCATCGGTTCCATCACTAAGTCCATTAAAATCATATCTGGACGAAGTTGCAGAGCAAGTTCCACCCCTTTTTCCCCACTTTCTGCTTCCCCGACGACTTCCATATCCGGTTGGGCAGATAAGTACGCGGAAACGCCAAGCCGCACCATTTCATGGTCATCGATAAGCAATACTTTAATCACCCTGCTTCCTCCCTTACACAAGCGGTACTTTCACTTCTAGTCGAGTCCCTTTATTTTTTATACTTACGATTTTTAACGTCCCACCAATTTCAGCCGCTCGTTCATACATATGTTGCAAGCCATAAGAGCCGCTTTTTGTTCGTTCGACATCAAAGCCAACTCCATCATCCGACACGCGCAAAAGGACAAACCCATCTCGCTCAAGCAACAACACTTCTAACATCGTCGCTTTCGCATGACGAAGCGTATTGGACACCGATTCTTGTAAAATGCGAAATAAATGATCTTCCACTCCACGGTCGAGCGTCACGTCCTCTATTTTCCACTTCATCTCCATCGGCACTTTTTGTGCAAGTTCCGTTAACAGTTCCTTCATCCCGTCTTGGAGCGATTTTCCTTTCAGCTGCACAGGCCGTAAATGCAACAATAATGCCCGCATTTCCAGTTGGGATTGGTGAATCATTTGTTCGACGAGCTTCAATTGCTTTTTCCCTTGTTCGCTTCCTATATACGTTTCCATGAGCGCGGACATCATCATCGACGCGGCAAACAGTTGCTGGCTCACCGAATCATGCAATTCGCGCGCTAGACGGTTTCGTTCTTCTGAAATAATTCGCTCGATGAGTTCTTCTTCGTTTTCCACTTTTTCTGTCGCTAGTTTTTGGGTACGCTTCGTTTGTTCGAGCCAATGTTTTTGTAGCTTTTCTATTCTCTCCCACACATCGTTCAGTTCTTTTGCTGTTTGTTTGCGTGATAGCTCTATATTCCCTTGTTCCATTTGAAGCAACGCATGTTCAATCGCTCGCCATTGTTTTCGCCAAAACCAATCGAATGAAATGCCAAAAAGCACGCCAATAAACCCGCTTGCCATAAACAAAAAGATGACAAACGGCACTCCAAGCACCGTTTCGTTCCATAGTGCCGACCATTCCGTAGGCGGAAACGTGAGAACGTATGAAAGAAATAATACAACCGAAACGGTAAAAGCGAGTAGAAGGGCCCCAACAATATGCCGGCTCATATCCGTTTCACCTCAACATTTCCAATCGCCATCGAGGTGATGATTTTTAGCTTCTGCTCGGCAGTTTCATACGCTGGCGTTTGATAAATAAACGTTTGATTCCATAGCCGCTCCGTCTCTCTTGAAAAAATAGACACTGCCCCAAACAGTACGGAATGAACGACACTCACTTCCATTTCGTACGGAACGAAAATGTGCACATTGCCAATCCAGCCGCGAACAACGATGACCGCTTCTCCTTTCGGAACGACCGCATAGCTTAAATCAATGACCGTATCGCCAATGCCTGTTTGAATGTTCACATCGCTCCATTCATAAGCATGCTCCGGTGTTTTTTGCCGACCGAACAACATGTTTTGAAAAAGCGGCTGACGAAAAACGAGTTCTGTTTCTGCATGGCTTGTTTCCATCTCTGGACGAATAACGGCAGGATGGCGCTTTGACTGCGCATACTGGATGATGGCGTAAAACAGTAGCGCGACAAGCAAAAACCTGACCGTGATCATCGTGAACACATGGACAACAACACCAATGCACCCAATCCAAAAAATAATTTTCCCAAGTTTTCGGTGCCATTTCTTTCTTCCTATATAAATGAAACCTGCAGAGAAAAGAACGGAAAAAACGATGCCTAGATGAAAAAACGAAATTTCCATCGCGAAAACAATGAGCGCAAGAAGCACCACCCAACTCACATAGTCGGTTGTTTTTTGTTGATTCATGGGGCACACCCCTTTCAGCTATAACTCGATAAAACGAAAAAGGCGCAACAACGTACGCCTTTAGCATATATGTTTATTGTTCTTGCTGCAACCGCTTTTCTAATTCGGCAATGCGAGCATCGATCGTATGTCGATAGTAGTCTGACTGCACTTGTTGCTCGAGGCGCTCTAAATACGATTCCGTATCCGCAAACGCAGAAAACGCGGGGTTTGCATACCCATCTAATACGCGATTCATGCGGTAATGCGCCCGTGCGATATTTTCTCGCCCCATGAGCTCCATGCGCCGCATATGCATATCTTTTAATCGATGTTTCATTTGTTCGTATTTCTTTTCTAGTTCCAACAACTGTTCGCTTGTTTGGTCTAGCAGTTGCTTTAATCGCGCCGCCCGCTCTTCGTACTGCATATGCTCATGAGACGCAAACGCAAACAGCTCGGATTCTCCTGCTTTTGAGGCAATGTCCGCCTGTTTTTTCCGCTTTTCCGCAAGCTGCACAGCTTCGCGATATTCGCGCGTAAACTGCTCTTTCAACAAGTATTGACGCTCAAGCAACTTCCGTACTTTTTCTACTTCTTGTTCGCATTGGCGTAAGTATTCATTTAACACCGCAATCGGATTTTTCTTTTCTTTTTCATCCAACCATTCATGAATATCTGCCGCAATCATCGTTTTCACGCGAGAAAGTAAACCCATTGTTCTCCACTCCTTTAATAATGTTTTTGCAGTTCTGCCCATTGTTTTTCAAAGTGAACGAACGGATCGTCAACCACTTGCACTACTTCTTTCGGTTCGTTCCATTTTTTATACAAGACATAAAGCACATACGCTGCTACAATGGCAACAAGCGCTGGTACATTCGAGACGCTCGCCATAAGCGCAGCCAAACCAATGAGCGCCCAAACGATTTTGCCGAACGTCGAATCGGCTTTGAAAAACTTCTTGACCGCATAATACAAAATCGCCAAGCTGATCGCTAACCCAACGAGCGGTCCAAGGTGAAACATAAGCACGAGCACCGCAATTCCACCTGCAAACAATAGCCCGATTTTTTTTAACATCACTTTCGCCTCCTTCCTTGCTTTCATCTTACCGATTCTCATCTTTCTTCATCATGTCCCATAGCTATATTTTCAACTACGACTCAAGACGTATTTTTAAATGATGAAAGTCGTTTCAATTCTTATGCGAAGGAGGTATAATGGTAATAAAACAGGAGTGTGCATAAGCATGGCACGAGGCATATCGTATCAAGCGAAAGATATTTTGTTCAAATCATTAAGTGAGTTGTACAAAAATCAAGCGCTCGATGTATACGGACTCTACGGACTTCCTAAAATTAAAGCATTGTTACCAAATGAGTTTCCAGCTGTCCAAGCGAGCACGAAACGATCGGATACGCTATTTCTTCTTGAAGACGACTCCATTCTTCTACTCGAATATGAAAGCAACAATCGATTTATCGCTAACCATCTAAAGTACCTCGATTATGCTTACCGACTATTAGACACATACTATAAAACAGAGAAACAAATTCGACCGATTCGTATTGTTGTTATTTACACGAGCGATGTCACACATGTAGAGGAACAACTACATGCAGGAGATGTATTCCTTTCCTCAAAGGCAGTATTACTTTGTGAATATAACGGCGATGCGATTTTCCATGCAATTGAAGAAAAAATTCGCAACAACGAACCGTTAACTGCTGAAGAAACGATGAAACTAATTCTCGTCCCACTTATGCATAGCCGCTACGATCGACAAACGATGATTGAAAAAACGATTGGACTCGCAAAAGAAATCACAGATGAGCCGACACAACTGCACATCATCGCTGGCGTTTTAACAGCTACCGACAAATTTATTGACGAACACTATGCAAAAAAAGTAAAGGAGTGGATGAAAATGAACAAAGTCCTACGCTTGCTTGTCGAAGAATTAGAACAAGAAAAAGAAGCAGCAGTAAAGGCTGCAATGGAAGAAATAGAAGAGAGAATGAGACAAACATTGCAAGAAACAGAAAAGAAAAAAGCAATCGAAATCGCTAAAAATCTTTTAGATGTTTTACCTATTCACGAAGTAGCAAAACGAACAGGTCTTTCGATTGCGGAAGTTGCTGACTTAGCAAAAGAAATGGAGGCATCGCTTAACAAGAAAGAGCCGCAATAAAACAAAGCGGCTCTTTTTGTGAGCAATTTCATTCGGGTAATGGAACACCATATTGTGGCTAAACACACCTGTTCTACAAATTGCAAAAAACCTTCTCCATATTAATAAAAAACCAAGAGAGTGTTCGCCATCCTTTTTCGAAGTTTGTTAGAGAAAAATGCTCATTCGGTCCATGCACGTTTGCGGTAGGCAGTCCAAATCCCATTAGAACAATTGGGATTCCAAAACAACTGGCAAGCATCTCTACTACAGGGATTGAACCGCCAGCGCGAATCCATAAAGCTTCTTTTCCGTATCCATAGGTATAAGCTTGTTTAGCTAATTGCATTACCGGGTGATTAATTGGTGCAACATAAGGGCATGCCTCACTTTGTTTTTTTAAAGTGACTCGCACCCCTGCAGGTGTATTTTGCAAAACATGCCGTTGGATTAGTTCAAATATTTGTTCAGGTGTCTGATTAGGCACAAGCCTACATGTGACATGCGCAACGGCACGACTAGGGATAATCGTCTGATTATTCCCCCCTGAAATTCCATTTACCTCTATCGTTGGACGTATCCATTATCGTTCAACCGTGGAAAAACCTAATTCGCCAAATAATGCAGGAACACCGAGTTGTTCAGCTATTTCTTCGTCATCTACATGTAATGATCGCATTTCTTTTCTTTCCTGATTTGTAATCGGTACTACCTCGTTATAAAAATCATTAACGGTGATTCTTCCGTGTTTATCTTTCATAGATTGGAGCAATTCGATAAGGGCGTGAATAGGGTTTTGAACAGCACCACCATAGAGACCCGATGGCAAGTCTTTGCTTGGTCCATCAACAATTATGTCAAATCCTAAAAGTCCTCGTAGTCCCGCACAAACGGAAGGTTGATCTTCGCTAAGCATGGCTGTATCTGAAATTAGTACGAAATCTGCATCTAACCTTTCTTTATAGCTCTTTAGAAATGATAAAAAGTTTGGACTCCCAATCTCTTCTTCCCCGTCAATTACTATCTTCACATTAAAAGGGAGGCTTCCTTTTGCTTTTACCAATGCATCTAATAA
>NZ_JAPSMC010000083.1 GCF_026847645.1 Anoxybacillus sp. J5B_2022 | reverse complement strand
TATTTATGAAGATACACATATAATCCAATCCCGTTTTTTCTTATCTTGTGCTGCTGAAACGGGGTTTGTTTGATGAATGCTTCAAACTCTTCCTTTGTGTAAGCGCCCTGTTTTAAAAAAGTTTTAAATGAAAATTTGACGAAATACTTGTCAAATCCTTTCATTTTGCTTACTTCATGCTCAATCTCTTCATCGGTCGCCTCACGGTTCATGTCTATAATGAGAGCCGTTCCCCCTTCTTTCAGGACGCGATACATTTCACACAACGCTTTTACAGGCTCTTTGAAATTTTTAAAAGCTGCCGTGCAAACAACAAAATCAAAACGATGATTTTCAAAAAGCAAGTCGGACGCATTTCCTTCCATAAAGTCTACAAAAACATTCGCTTCTTTTGCGTTATGTTTGGCGATTTCCACAAAATCAGGACTTATATCGACAGCGGTAACGTGAAATCCTCTTTTGGCCAGTTCAATGGACAAATAGCCTGGGCCAGGGGCGACTTCTAATATGTGAGCCCCTTCCGTCACATGCTTTGCCACTTCATCCGCATATGCTTTCATTTCCGCAAGCCGGCTTTTTCGCGAGTTGCGATCATACCATTTTGCCGCTAAGCCATAAATGCCGAGGTCTTTGTTTTTTCTCGCGTTTCTCATCATATGGCCTTCCCCCCACGAACTACTTTTTTCGCTTTAACACAATGATGGCGTTGCTCAAAAGCCCTAATCCCGTTCCGATCAAAAAGCCGACAATTGCGCCAATAAGCGTGCGAATCCATCCGCCAGATAAAAACATCTCCCAGCCACCGCTGCCGATAAAGCCAACCAGCGCACCAATCGAAATTCCTAAGAAAACAAACGCTCCGTAAAATAACCCAACGGCTTCGTAATCGGCAATGTCCATATGGTGATAGTGCGCAACAATCCGCTCTTGTAAATCGGCTGACTTTGTCGTCTCGCTCCGAAACTTTAATTCTTCTTTCGCCCGTTCAAATGCTTCTTGTTCCGATAGCCCTTGTTCCATTAAATCTTTCATATAGTCGCTCATGTAGAGAATCATATCGTTTTCTGCTTCCATCGCTGTCTCGGAGCGACTTTTGAATTTCGCGAGCTTCGCCATCAATTTACTTTTCGTTTCTCCCGTTCTTCGACGTAACTTTTCCATATACGTCATCTCTGCTTCTTCTAAATAATATGGCGCTTGCTCTTTCGCAAATTGCTTGATTTTTTCTTTCATTTCATGGCTAAACATTGTTTTCTCCTCCATTCGTTCGTAACAGATGAATACGCTCGCTTAAAAAATCCCACTTTGCCCAAAAAGCTGCTAATTCCTCAAATCCTCGCTCGTTTAGCGTATAAAACTTTCTTGGCGGCCCCATGTCTGACGGTTTTTTCGTAATGTGGACAAGCTTATTTTTTTCTAGCCGCAACAACAATGCATATACCGTCGCTTCCGCAATCCCTTGGAAACCTAAGGCGTGCAGCTTTTTCGTAATCTCATAGCCGTATATTTCGCCACGACTTATAATCTCTAGTACGATACCTTCCAAAATCCCTTTCAGCATTTCGCTTAGATTATCCAAAAAAAACACCTCCTACGTACTCAATAACGTTGGTATTCAATAATATTGAGTACTACTATATAGTAACATAGAGTAGTTGATTAAGCAACACCCGTGAAAAAATAATCCAAACAATAAAAAATTTTTTGTTTGACATCTTACTGACATATTGAATGGGTACACTTTGAAATGTAACCAATAATCGAAGGAGGAGTACGATGAACAAAAAAATTTTCACAATGGTGCTCGCAGGTGCTTTAGCTTTAGGTGGAGGGATGAGTGTTCCAACATTTGCAAAAGAAGGAAACCAACATTCCACGCAAATGGAAACATTCAAAGAGGAACATGGAAAACGATTGACACACCATCATTGTTTTCTGAAAGGGAAAACGATTGACTCGCTGCTTAAAGGCATTGAAACGTACGACCTTCAAACAGAAGGAAAAACATTAAATGAGGTCTGGAAGGAATACCGTGAAGCGCGTTTATTAGACGAGGCAAAGCAGCTTGGCATTGATACCGAAGGAAAAACAAGCAAAGAAGTTTTAAAAGAAGTAAAAAGAACGAAACTGATGCAAGAAGCCGAAAAATACGGAATTCGAACGGATGGAAAATCAATGGAAGAAATTCGCCAAGAAGTAAAGAAAGCAAAGCTTTACAAAAAAGCAGACGAATATGGCATTGAGACAAGCGGAAAAACGATGCGTGGAATCGCCAAAGAAGTGCGTGACGCATTCATCATCGAAAAAGCAAAGCAGCTTGGCGTTGATACCGAAGGAAAAAGCATTCATGAACTTCATCGGCTCATTCATGAGCAGCAACTCATCAACGAAGCGAAAGAATTAGGCATTAATACAGAAGGAAAAAAAATTAATGAAATTAAAAAAGAAATATCCGATACCTTGAAAGCGAAGCTTGAAAAATTGGGGATTATTTTACCAAAAGGAAAGATTACGAATAATTAGCGATGAGTCAAAACTACAACAAAACAAGGGGCAATCCTAAGGAAACACCCTAGCGAGGGACAGGTTCTTATAGGATGCCTCTTTTCATTATATAATTAATGTCGTACCACGGAAGGGCAGGGGGAATACGATGAAGAAAATACTCATAGTTGAAGATGAAATCGCAATTGCTCGTGTATTAAAAGCGTATCTCGAAAAAGAAGGGTTTGATACAGTCATAGCTTATGATGGGGAAAACGCTATCGAACAGTTTCAACAAAAAAACCCGAATTTAGTTATACTAGATGTGATGCTTCCGAAAAAAGATGGCTGGGAAGTGTTAAAATATATAAGAGAAAAAAGCGCTTGTCCTATTATTATGCTGACAGCGCTTAGCGATTTGAATTACCGGTTAGACGGCTTTCAATATGGGGCTGATGATTATATTACTAAGCCATTTGCGGCCCAAGAAGTCGTTGCTCGTGTAAAGGCGGTGTTAAAACGCCCTATATTTATTATGCACGAGGACGAAAAAGTGTTCGGGTCATTAAAAATCAATATGAAATCGCATGACGTTTTTTTGCAAGGCGAACCAGTGAAGCTGACTCCAAGAGATTTGGCAGTGCTTGTTTTTTTGGCAAAGCATCCAAATCAAACTTTTACACGCGATCAACTTATTGAGTACATTTGGGGAATCGATTATGACGGTAGTGACAGAGCGGTAGATTTGGCCATTAAACGTCTTCGAAAAGCTTTGATGAAATGGCCTCCAAATGAAGGGGAAATTAAAACTTTACGCGGATTGGGGTATCAATTCTGTGTCTATGGAAGAACAACATAAACCGACAATTATTCAATATTGGACAAAACGATATGTTTTCACACTGTGCATCGGGCTTATCCTCATCGGTCTTCTTTTAATTTTTTGGATGCGTTATCATGCTTTGCAAAATCGAATAGAAATTTTGCAATACATTGCCGAAGAAACAGCGGAAAGGCTAGAGGGCGGGAACACCAATATAAGTTTTGATTTTACGATTGGGGATATTTTTGAAAAAAGACGGAAATTTATCGAAATGGGGCAGAGGGTACGAATGATTATTACTAATCGAAATGGAAAAATTATTGCCACACTCCCAAAAAGCCCATTACTTGAGAAAATGAAAATACCGAAATCCTTTCTCGACAAAGAAAACGAAAACAATCTAGAACTGCTTAACCGCACCCATTTTATCGTAAAAGAACCGATTAACCGAAACGGACAAGTGGTAGGATGGGTCGTTGTTGCCCAACCAAAGGGAACTCTTTTAACTTTAAGAAATGACCTCGTACCGCTATTTGTTTTATTAGGTAGTTTAGGTCTTTTAGGATGGGGAGTTATTTATTTTTTAACGAAGCGGTTAGTTCGTCCTATTCAATTAGTGTCAGATGGAGCGAAAAAAATATCCGAAGGAAACTATGAAGTGAAACTTCCACAAGATATACATGAAAGAGAATTGTTTGAGCTTGTCCATTCCTTTCAAGAGATGGCGAGCCGTCTGAACCAATTAGAAAATCTAAGATTAGAATTGCTTGCTGGAGTTACACATGAATTAAAAACACCTGTTGCTTCCATGAGTGGATTGATTCAGGCGGTTAAAGATGGGGTGGTGGAAGGAGAAGAGGCAAAAGAATTCATTGACATCACCTTAAAGGAAGCGGAGCGAATGAAACAAATGGTCAATGATTTACTCGATTTCAATTCCTTTACAACGGGGAAAATCCTAATGTCGACTAAAATTATGGATATTAATGAATGGCTTCGAGAGGCTGTACATGAATATGAAATTTTGTATCCAGAAATAACGGTCGACCTTCAGCCCTCTTCGTCGAAACTTTTCTGTGAATTCGATTCGGCTCGTCTTCAACAAATCTTTTTTAACCTTTGGGACAACGCAAGACACGCAATGAATGGAAAGGGAACTATTTCGGTTACAGTACTAGATAAAGAGTATGTCCACATTGACGTAAAAGATGAAGGTTCAGGTATTCCAAAGGAAGAGGTGGAGCGTATTTTTGAACGCTTTTACAGAGGGAAAGAGAAAAAAGAGCGAATAAGAGGGTTAGGTCTTGGATTGCCATTAAGTCAAATGCTGGCTCGTGCACTAGGGGGAGATTTATTCTTAAAAGACACTTCTCCTAACGGCACAACATTTTCTATCATTTTGCCAAAGAAAACTATACCTCATGATGCTATGGAAACCGGAGCAGACATGCTGATTAACCGATAATATCAGAAAAAGAGCAAGGAAAATCCTATTGTCCTGTAAAGTACGGAGTTCCATCCCGAAAAATGTACCGTTGTGCAAAAGCTTTAGGATATCGATCGGTAGAAAAACAAACCGTAACAAGCGGCTTGCCAATCGAAGCAATTACCAATAAAAAGGAAAGGGAGATTCCCTTTCCTAAATTTTCAAAACAGAAACTTAAATAGTTCTCTTGTTTTTCCATGAACATAAACTGTGCAAAACATTTAGCAAACGCTACTTTTTTAATTTTTCCATGTGATAATAGGCGAATGCTGCACTGACCAACCCAACGAGCCCGAGTAACATCCCAATGATTTGCATCATTATATTCATCCCTTTATCGGATTTATCTTGCTTAAGCGGTAGAACGTGTTGCAAAACTTATTTTGATGGCATAAATCCCCCATAAGAAACTATCCTCACGAAAACCAGACACATACATTGTAAATTATTTTGGAATAATAGGAACCCATAACTCATTTTTTGGCGTGTGTTTCGGATCATAATAACACTCAATACACGGTAAATCAGCAAGTTCATAACCAGAAGTTAGGAGCCATTCGGAGTACAATCGTTTCCACGCATCTACAACATTCGGGAAAACTGCCCATGAACTTGGCGGAATAACGAGAGTTTCCATATCGTCCGGAGCCTCTCCCTCATATCTTACCCCCATAAAATAATCAAACTGCTCATCTTTCATGGTAGCCTCTTTCCCACAAATGCCCAGAAGGCTTTCTAATGTACATTTAGGATTTTCCCACGACATATGAATCAGTGCTTCCATAAATCCATCTTTTTTTGCATTATTCCAAAGGGTAGGAACTTCTTTAAAAGCTTTACTCGTTTTTACCGGTTTCCTCTTCCCTACAATCCTTAATTCAAAATCAAGATGCTCAATTCTGTACTCCATTTCCGTATCTCCCTTATGAACGGTTATTTTTCAAGTGGAACGAGTTTATTTGGTGTTTACACAACTAAGCTCTAATTTCGCGACGCATTCGACATGCACGGTATGTGGGAACATGTCGACCGGCTGGACTTCGAGCGTTTGGTAGCCGCCGTCTTCTAACATGCGCAAGTCGCGGGCGAGGGTGGCTGGGTTGCACGAGACGTAGACGATGCGCTTCGGTTTCATGGCGATCATCGTCTGTAATAACGTTTCGTCGCAGCCTTTGCGCGGCGGATCGACGACGATGCAATCGGCGTTTATCCCCTGCTCGTACCATTTCGGAATAACCGCTTCCGCCTCCCCAACCGCAAACTCTACATTGGTGATGCCGTTTAGTGCAGCGTTTCTCTTTGCGTCTTCAATCGCTTCGGGAACGATTTCGACCCCGTATACTTTTTTTGCGTTTTTTGCTAAAAAGAGCGAAATCGTTCCAATGCCACAGTAGGCGTCAATGACCGTTTCTCTGCCTGTCAACTCCGCATATTCCAACGCTTTTTCGTATAACACTTTCGTTTGTTCCGGGTTTACTTGATAAAACGAACGGGCAGAAATCGCAAACTGAATGTCGCCGATATAATCATAAATATATTCAGAGCCCCAAAGCACGTGCGTACGTTCCCCCATAATGACGTTTGTCCGCTTCGGGTTTATATTTTGCACAATCGACTTCACGTTCGGTATACGTTTTACAATCTCCTCAACGACTTTCTTTTTATGCGGCAACTCCTCGGTACGCGTAATCAAAACGACCATGACTTCTTTCGTCGTTGCCCCATAGCGCGCCATAATATGCCGAAGGACGCCTCTATGCGTTTGTTCGTTGTAGGCTGGGATGTTGTATTGTTCGCAAATTTGTTTGACCGTTTGCACGACGATATCGTTCATTGCTTGTTGAATCAGACAAGATTCCATGTCGATAATGTCATGGCTTCGTTCTTTGTAAAAACCTGCGACAAGCCCGCCTTCACGCTCACCGACGGGCACTTGCGCTTTGTTTCGATATCGCCATGGATCGCTCATCCCAAGAACGGGATGAACGGTGACATCTTCAATTTTCCCGATACGCGCCAATACTTCTTTTACCTGCTTATGTTTCGCTTTCAATTGCCCTTCATAGCTAAGGTGTTGCAGCTGGCAGCCCCCGCACTGCTTATAAACGGTGCATGGTGCCTCTACGCGATCTGCGCTTGGCTCATATAATTCAATTAAACGGCCGTAGCCATAGCCTTTTTTCACTTTAATGACTTTAATTTTCGCCTTTTCTCCCGGCAGCCCGTTCGCAACAAAAATCGGAAAGCCATCGATTTTTGCCACCCCGGCACCATCGTGCGTCAAATCTTCAAACGTCACGTCATAATAGTCGTTTTTCGCTACTGGAATTTCTACGTTTGCCATTACTCCTACTTCCCTTTCCTCAAAATACTGGATTGATTGTACCACACGATTGGCAGGAACACAAAAAGAGAACAGGACAACCTCAATATCCTGCTCTCATTTGTTCCGCTTTTTCTTTTGGAACAAATACTTCTAAATGGCGGTATAAATTGACAAACTCCCCTGGCAACAAGCCCCCGTATTCGCCATCTAAATTAAGCTGCATATTGTTCGGAGCAGTTACTTTAATGCGATTTGCTTTTGTGTAAATTAAATTTGGGTCGTTAATATGCTCTCCTCTTGAGGCAAGCGTCACGATGCGAATAAATTCGGCTAAGTTCGTTTTCTTTAAAATGATTAAATCAAACATCCCGTCATTTAGCGACGAATCGGGAGCTAATTTTTCAAATCCGCCGACGGAATTCGTGAGCGACACTAAAAATAGCATAATTTCGCCTTCGTACACTTTCCCGTCATACTCAATTCGCGCTTCGGTCGCTTTAATGGACGGTAACATTTCTATTCCTTTTAAATAGTACGCAAGTTGTCCGAGCATCGTTTTTAGTTTACTTGGCACTTCATACGTCAATTCCGTCAGACGCCCGCCGCCAGCAATGTTAATAAAATAGCGCGTCTTCCCTTCGTTCATCACACAGCCGATATCAATCGGCACTGCTTCTCCTGTCGTAATGACTTCACACGCCCCTTCAATCGTCCGCGGTACGCCAATCGCCCGCGCAAAATCGTTCGTCGTGCCGACCGGAATAATGCCTAATTTCGGGCGATATTCTTGGTTAGCAATGCCATTGACAACTTCATGAATCGTTCCGTCTCCTCCGGCGGCAACGACTAAATCAAACCGGCGTTCCACTGCCTTTCTCGCTGCCTCTGTCGCATCACCTGCCCCCGTTGTCGCATGGCAAGACGTTTCATATCCCGCCTGCTCAAGCTGAATGAGCACATCTGGCAAATGCTTCTTAAACAGTTCTCGTCCTGACGTTGGATTATAAATAATTCTTGCTCGTTTCATAGCCCCATCATCCTAATTTATGTTTTCAATCGATTCCACTATTTAACATAATACCGGAATCATTGTTTCGTTGCAATGATTTCGCTCCAAAAGATGAAAAGACTGGCGCTCCGCCAGTCCCTCTAGGATTACTCTTTTTCCACCGTTTGCGACGGTGCGTGTATCCCTTTTCCAGATAAGTTTTCTAAAAGTTCTTTGACGTCAATGCCAGACGATGCTTTGAGCGATTCTTGCAATGTCGCCATTAAGTTTGTCGCATAGCCTGTGATGCGGTTGGCGCCACCGTTAGGGCTATTCGAGCCGGTATCGACAACCGTAATTTTCTCAATATTGGCAAGCGGGCTAGCGACTTGCTTCGCATATTCAGGAAGCATTTTTAAAATCATGTCGAGAACTGCCGCTTGGCCGTATCGTTCGAACGCTTCGGCGATTTTTTGCTTCGCTTCCGCTTCGGCCAACCCTTTTAGGCGGATAACTTCTGCTTCCGCTTCCCCTTTTGCCTTTTCCGCTTCCGCTTTCGCCAATCCGTCCATCCGGATTTTTTCCGCTTCCGCTTTCGCCATTGCTTCGATTCGATATTTTTGCGCATCCGCTTCGGCAATTTGTTTCACCTTTGCCGCAGCTGCTGCTTGCTCGACGGCATAACGGTCGGCATCTGCTTTCTTCTTCACTTCGGAGTCGTATTGGCGCTCGCGGCGCAAAATTTCTTTTTCTTCCAATTCAATTTGCTTTTGCCGCTCGATAATTTTAATTTGCATTTGTTGCTCGGTAACTTCTTGTTTCGCTTTCGCTTCTTCTAAATGATATGCTTGGTCGGCGCGCGCTTTCGCGATATCTTGTTCGCGGCGGAATTCGGCGAGCTTCAATTGGTTGATTTTTTCCGCCTCAGCAATTTCCGTCAAGCGCTCTAATTCCGCTTTCCGCGCTTCTTTGTCGGCTTCGGCTCGCTTAATGCGCGTTTCTTTTTCCGCTTCCGCTGTCGCGATATCGGCATCGCGCTTCACTTGAGCGATGCGCGGTTTTCCGAGCGCATCTAAATAGCCATTTTTGTCGCGCACGTCTTTAATCGTAAACGACACGATGACAAGCCCCATTTTCGCCAAATCGTGTGAAGCGACACGCTGCACTTCTTGCGAAAACTTGTCGCGGTTTTTATAAATTTCTTCAACCGTCATCGAGCCGAGAATCGAACGAAGATGCCCTTCTAGCACTTCTTTCGCTTCATTTTCCATATCTTGGCGCGATTTCCCTAAAAACTGCTCGGCCGCTGTCGCAATTTCGCCGATCGAGCTGCCGACTTTAATGATCGCGACACCGTCCGCCATGACCGGAACGCCTTGTTCCGTGTACACTTCTGGCGTTTGCACGTCCAGCTTAATCGACAATAAGCTGAGCGGTTCCGCCTGTTGGAAAATCGGCAAAACAAACGTTCCGCCGCCGCGGACGATTTTAATTTTGTTTCCAGATTCATCGACATGCACATTTTTACTGCCGAGATAGCTTCCCGTCACGATAAGCGCTTCATCTGGACCGACGGTGCGGTAGCGCAACATAAATACCGCAATCAGCCCGAGAAGCAATAAGACGACGACCCCAACGACGATTAACATCGGCATCATGCCTTATTTCCCCTTTCATTAAATATGATATGGATCGTGCTTCGCCACAGTGGCGACGCCGTTTTCCATTTTGATAATGACTACTTCTGTTCCTGTCGCAATTTCATCGTTTTTCAAGCTTTTCGCCGGCTTGGAAACCGCCCCGCTTGTACGCTCGATCAAAATTTCGCCAAACCCATCCGCCGGAACAGGGACGATCACTTTCGCTAAACTCCCTTCCAAATCCGCTTCGGTATAATGAAGCGATGCTTCGGCGGAACGGAGCGGAATAAAGACGAAAAAGTGCAAAAGCAAGACGGCAATGAGCGAAATACCCGCGCTCACAACGCCGATAACGCTTGACAACATGTTAGTATATTTTTCAAATAAATATCCCGCGGCGCTGAACACCGTGAAAAACGATAAAATGAGCTGCGGGCTAAATAAAGGATGGTCCGGCACATCCAATATCCCATCCAATATGTCGCTTAATAAAATATAAAGAAACGTCAAACTGCCACTGATGATGAGCACAAATAAATAAACCGTTTCGATCGGATATCCGAACATCTCCTCACTTCCTTTCTGCCCGGGTCATTATGTAATTACGAACGGTCGCAAAAAATGT
>NZ_JAPSMC010000082.1 GCF_026847645.1 Anoxybacillus sp. J5B_2022 | reverse complement strand
TTTTGATAAGCAGGTGGTAACGCTACCCTTTTTAATGTTCTTCTGTCCGAGCGTTTGATTCCCGGAACATCTTCGCCTATAATAACGGACTTTTCTAGGACTAATGCAGCAAATACAATTTCCGCTTTAATCGATCCTTTTAATCCAAGCGATATCCTTGCGATGTTATCTAAGTCAATTTCTGGAATTACTATTACCTCATATTCTTTTGGGAGTTCTAACGGAGCAGGAGCAAATTCATCCTCTGCTAATACTTTTGTACAGTTGGTTGATTCAATTTTATGAAGACCGAGCCATCCAGACGTTTCTCCGTCTAAAAACAAGAAATCGTAATCTACTCCCTCGTTTCCCAGTTGTATTAATGAATCTGTATATCGTTCATGCGCTGAACTATCACAAAAAATGAACAAAGCTTTCTTGCATTCTTTTTTTTCCCCTGTAGCGTCTGCTAAAAAATCACGTACAATCGCTTCTACCAATTTGCTTAATTCCGCTTCTCGGTTGATATCGTGACCCATTTCATCACCTCTAAACATTTCCGCCAAATAACTTTCCATTTTTCCCTATAACTTTTACCAAGTCCCCTGTTTTTAAATTCGCGGCATTCGCTTCGTCAGTATCAATATGGAAGTCAAGGGAAAACTGTTCATTCACTCGAACCACAACCTCTGGAAATATAACTGGTCGATCGGTGATAGCTTGAACAATTAAGCAATCGCCATCCTTTACTTCGAATTGTCGAGCATCATTTGGAGACATGTGAACATGATTTTTGGAAACAATTACACCTTGCGAAACCGTTATAGCACCTGCTTTCCCAACAATGGTAATGCCGGGCGTGCCATCAATTGCCCCTGAAAGCCTAACCGGAGGATGAATTCCAACAATGAATCCATCTGAACGAGAAATTTCTATTTGTGTAAGCTCACGCGCTGGACCTAGAACTCTTACTTTCGACAAGACGCCTTTAGGCCCTACAAGCGTTACTGTTTCCTCAGCAGCAAATTGACTAGGCTGTGAAAGCGGACGATAAGGTGTTAATTCATAACCTTTTCCAAACAATACTTCAACATCATAATACGATAGATGAACGTGACGATTCGAAACTCCTACAGGAATACTTAATGTTTGTTTTTGAACATCTTGCTCAATCGGATGGCCGTCCACCCTTTTAATTTTTATCCCTCGATCCCTCAAAAAATCCTTTGCCGCAGGTGTTAGCCGGTGTTGACTTGAAATAAAATACGGGTCAGATAACGTCCCTTTTAGTAATTTTGTTCTCAAATGTGCTTCCGTAATTACTACCATCTATTCATTACCTACTCCCCTACTTTTGGAAGCAGAAGTTCGATATCAGCATGAGGGCGAGGGATGACATGAACAGAGATTAGCTCTCCTACTTTTTCAGCTGCTGCAGCCCCAGCGTCAGTTGCCGCTTTTACCGCGCCGACATCTCCTCTTACTAAGACCGTTACCAATCCTCCACCGACTTGGACTTTGCCAATCAACTTCACATCTGCTGCTTTTACCATTGCATCAGCCGCTTCAATCGCTCCAACTAATCCTTTTGTTTCGATCATTCCTAACGCAGAAAACTCTCTTGCCATAACAGATAACCTCCATCATCTCATTTATTTTATTTCTTCAAGAATTCGTTTAACGATTTTAACAATTTCTTCTTGATTAATAGCTATATTGGATAAGATTTTGTTTTCTTCCTCAATTGTCTTAGATGGTTGCACATGCTCAGCATTCATTTCTCTTATACCAAACGCTACCCGTTTAATATTCAATAAGTGTTGCGGCCCAATATTATCGGAAGTAATATTGTTTCCATAAGAACCACAACCGAGCGTTAGGGATGGAAAAATTCCTGTTGTTGCTCCGATTCCGCCAAATGTTGTTCCAGAATTTACAATGATTCTGGAAGCTGGTTTTTTTAAAGCAAACGCTTTGATTACTTCACGATCTTGAGAGTGGATGCCTAATGTATGACCAAGCCCCCCTACTTCCAATAGCTGAATGCTCACATCACATCCTTCTTCCCAGTTTTCTACAGTATACAACGCTAATATTGGGGAAAGCTTTTCAACGGCAAAAGGAATGTTTTTTCCTATTTCTTTTTCTTCTCCGATTAAAACTTTTATGTTTTCTGGAAAAGATAATCCTACCATCTCGCCTATAGCTCGTGGTGACTTTCCTACAATTCGAGAATTTAAAGAGCCTCCTCTCAATATCACAGAAGCTACTTTTGCCTTTTCCGTTTCCGATAATAAGTACGCTCCATGTTTTTGAAGCTGATGGATAAAAGCTTGTTTAATTTTCTTATCTACGATCACTGCTTGTTCAGAAGCACAAATCGTTCCATAATCAAATGATTTACTTTCAATGATAGAACGAGCAGCTAAATCTAAATCAGCGCTCTCATGGACATACACAGGAACATTTCCTGGTCCGACTCCATAAGCAGGTTTTCCGCTACTATAAGCCGCTTTTACCATTCCAGGCCCACCTGTAGCTAGAATTAAATCTGTTATGCTATGTGACATCAATTCATTTGTTCCTGGTAATGAAGGATGTTCCATGCACTGAATAACGTTTGCTGGTGCCCCTGCTTCTTCCGCAGCTTTCGCCATTATTTTTGCTGCTTCTAATGAACATTTAAGTGCTGAAGGATGTGGACTGAAAACGATAGCGTTTCGTGATTTTATGGCAATAAGAGATTTAAAAATAATAGTAGAAGTTGGATTTGTTGAAGGAACGATCCCAGCTATTATACCTACTGGTTCCGCTATCTCCCAAACTTGCTTTTGATCATCAATATTGATGATTCCAACTGTTTTCATATCTTTAATCGCTTCGTATACTTCTTTCGCTGCGAAAAGGTTTTTTGTCATTTTATCAAACTCATTTCCAAATCCTGTTTCTTCAGTAGCCATTTTTGCTAGCTGTTGCGCATCCTTCTCAGCTTTTAGCGCCATATTTTTTATAATTTTATCCACCTGTTCTTGATCTAGCTTCGCCAACTTTTTTTGCGCCTCTTTTGCTTTTTGAAGGAGATTTCTTGCTTCTTGAACAGATAGTAAATCAAAATCTAACAATGCCATGGGTTATTGTTCACTTCCTTGGTCATGATTTCGTTCTATTTCTTTTTCCGTATACGCTTGTTTCACCGTTCTCTTCCTATCTTTTTTCTTGAGAGAGTTAGCAGTTAAGTGGCTAAAAACGTTTTTATCAAGCCTAGGTATTACATGTGAAGAACGATATTCTCCTAATTCTTTTGCTTTTTGAGCTCCTGCTGAAACAGCTTCCCGTACAGCCGCTACATCGCCAACCAAATAGACAGTTACAATCCCTGCATCTGGCTTTTCATATAAAATGATTCGAACATCTGCTGTTTTTATTGCTTCATCAGCGGCGGCGATTAGTGAGGTTAGGCCGACTGTTTCAATCATGCCAAGTGCATAATAAGATTTCATTCTATCGTTCCCTCTTTCCTAAAAAGATTTATGAGGGTATTTTGCAATATGCTGAACTGCCTCTGCAAATGCTTGTGCAGCAGCGGTACATGCAGACTGGCTTCCTGTCAATAATCCTCCTCCAAAATTTGTTTCTGTTGGTGGGGCATATAGTTCACAAATTCTCACGTTGGAAGCCTTTAATGCAGCATCCAATCCATACATCGCTTCAAGAGGAGGGGCAATTAAGTAGGCCAATGGTTCGCCTGGCTGTATACCAGCAAGCTTTGACAAATAATTCCCTGTTCTCGATACCGTGTACGCATAATATGCATGACTACCTTCTTCGTTTAGTGAATAAAAACATGGCCCACTTTCAATCGTTTCGAAAACGGCTTCTAATCCACTTTTTACATCAGAAGGACTCTCTCCACCTAAAATGCCAATAAACTCACCTGAAAGAGGCCCTGATGCATGAGCAGAACCTGCATAAAACGACTTTGCGTATACTACTTCTACAGCCGCTTTTTTAGTTGCTTCATCAAGCGCTGTGTATCCAACATCGTCAATTGTTAATGTCACTAAAGCTAGGCTTCTAACATGAGGTGCAATATTGAGTTTCTTAGCTAATCCCTCGTCTATGTTAGGAATAACTCGACTTGCTAATACTTTTGCACGAATCGGATCCCCAATCACTTAAGTTCCACCCCCTTTTGAAAACAAAAAAGCACCTTGCGCAGAGATGGAAAAACTCTGCAAACAAGGCGCCTTTGCCTGTCAATATGAACTTTTGCATGTCCTTAAAAATAATATTATTGATATCAGTATTAATTGTCAATATTTTTTTAAAAGTTAAAAAATTATGTCTTTTACTCAAAATTTGCTTACCCCATATTTATTTCTTAACAAATTTACCCACTCCCCCACATTCCGCACGACAACGTCCGCGCTTTCGTTTGTTCCGATTTGATGTGGATCGATGTAAATCGTTTGGCAGCCAAGTTGTTTGGCTGGAAAAATGTCGTTTCTCCAATTATCACCAATGCTCATGATTTCCTCATAGCGGACACCAACCTCTAGACAGATGGTTTTTAAATGCTTGGCTGTATCCACTGGCTTTTTTGCTTGAAAAATTTTTTTATGAAAGACGTTCGATAAGCCTAATTTTTCAAGAATCGCTTCACTGTCCGGTCTAGGGCTGTTCGTCATTAAAACTAAAAAAAGATGCTGGCGCAGTTGAGTGAGCAACTCGGCTAACCCAGCCGTTCGCTCCATTGTGAAATGAGGACTCATCATAAACGTTCTTGTTTCGAGAAAGGCGGCATACGTTTCTTTGTTGGTCAAGCCGTAATGCCGGCCGAGGGCGCTTGGCACCCACCATAAATCGCCGATGCTTAACATATTGTCCAAATCGACTGCTATACGTTCGGGATATTTCGTTTGTACGTCGTCATCCGACCATTTGTTTCCATTCCATTCGTATACGCTGTGGACAAAACCATCGCCGTCCAGCAAAAGAATCAAGTCTTCTTCCGCATCATAGACGCTTCCGATTTTGAGTGGATGTGTTCCGAAAAGCACCGCTTCATAATCTTTTCGAAAAAATGTACGCTTCTCTTCTCTCAGCTTCTCTTCAATCCGTTTGGCGTAATAATCAAAATGATGCGTGTCTTCATACAATGTTCCGTCTAAATCGAATACGATGACTTTCATCTTTTTTAGCGCAGGAGACCCCCACTTCAATGAGTGAAAGGAGTAAGTGGGGGAGGAATGCGCCTTCCTCCTTTCTTTCTGTGCATGATATAATAAAGGCGTGGAGAAAACCGTTAAACAAAGGCACTCCACCTATAACACCTATAAACTACTCGATGTAGGGAGTTGGTTACAGGAAGTGTTGTAACCGTAAAACATCGAGCGTAGTCAAGTCTGTTGCGCGTGGAAATGAAGTACTGCCAACAGACACACCGAGAGAATCGGTAACCATGTAGGCATGTCCTGCATGGTTGGGTAGCTGTCAACCTGCCTAAAGTAACGCCAAGTGAAGGAAGGAGACGACAGTCGCTTGCACTTCCGGGCAGTTACAAGCCCCCACTTCAACATTCGCTAGAATGTAAGTGGTGGGTAGTTGACTTTCCTTCTCCTTCATTGTAGCTTTTTTTTATTTTATTAAGGATTTTGTTTTTTATGTTTATTTTGATTATTTAGAACATAGTTCTATAAGCTGTTTATGTGCAACTAAACAACATCTGTCCTTTCTGGTCACGGACAGTGTCGCTTAGTCATATCATCACAAGTCAGAAATTATTTGGCGAGATACTTTTTCATCACTACCGTCTTAACAGGGATAACGTCGTTGCTCATCACTATTTTTTCTTCACAAATATGATATCCGGCTGATTCATACAAATAAATGTTTTTCGGTATAGACGCCCGAACTCTGCAACTGATCTCTTGTACTTTGCACTCTTTTGCATAGTCTTCTAGCCAATGAAGCATCGCCTTTGCTACTCCCTTGCCGCGAGCTTTCGGACAAACGGATAAACGGAAGAAATAAAGCGACGCCCCGTTTATCGTGAACCGTACGGTGCCGATCGGCTGATTGCTGTTAAAACAAAGTAGCGCTTGCTCTGTTCCACTCCGCAACTTCTGCCGAATCGAATCAACCGTTTCATTCAACGCACTTGAAGGAACATCCATCTGACGATATTCTTCAAACGCTGCGATCATCACTTGATGGACGATAAATGCCTCCTCTTCTTTTGCTAAACGAATAGCCACGTTCATTTTTTCACCACCTTTTTGCGCGAGTTTCGTGAGCACGAATGCAAGAACAACTTCTCCTCCAACTTGTAAATCTTGTCCAAAACTTGTCAGAAGATATGCAATGGGTCAAACAAGAGATTCAAGCGATGAAACAAGAAATGCAAACGATGAAGCAAGAAATCGAAGCACTTAAACAACGAATAGACAAACAAGAAGAAGAGATTTACTGGCTAAAAGTGCAAATGGAAGAAAATACGCAAATGATCAAAGCCATTCGCGACAATCAGTTGGAGCAGCGCAGCATTCAAGATGCGATGCGGCACGAAATTGCCCAAATCCGACGTGAAATGGCGACAAAAGAGGACATCGCCTACATCCATCAGCGATTGGACTACCAAATTAGCCGCATCGCCCGCACCGAAGAAGAGCTTCATTTATTGAAAACAGCCAACTAAAAAGCGAAACGTCGTTCCCGTATAATGGTGAACGACGTTTTTCCATTTTGATAAACAACGCACGCATATACTTCATCAGGCGTGACACTCATATTGCGGCTGCCAAGCCCAAGCAAGCCGGAAAAACCGGGGTGTGCGCACCACAATCACTCCTCGAACACTATTTGCACCGTTTTTCGCATCACGACTAGATCACCCGCATGAAAGCGGTAAGCAAAATTGCTAGTAAAGTCAACATGCAAATTGTTGGGCGAACCGGTTCGCTTGATCATTGATTTCATCTGAAAAACGAATCATGAGCGCATTCCCGCTTAACGGAAACATCATTTAATCCGTTCCCTTAACTGGAACAAGACAGGCGAAATGGCATCTATTACATCGGTAGCGAGCACGCTAAACGGTGAATGCCCTTTTTGCACAAGGAAGTCGGCTGCTTTCCCATGAACCCATACGGCGTTGCTGACGGCTGCTTGTACGGAATCATGCTGCATCAGAAAGGCGACAATTATTCCTGTTAACACGTCGCCGCTTCCGCCTTTGGCAAGGGCTGGGTTGCCTGTTGTATTGACGTACTGCTTTCCATCTGGCGTTGTAACGATCGTATACGGTCCTTTTAATACGACGTACAAGCCGTAGTCCATCGCGAATTGCTTACTAACCCCAAAGCGGTTTTTTTCCACATCATGAATCGAAACACCGAGCATGCGCGCCAGTTCGCCCGGATGGGGGGTGACAATCGTTGGGCTTGTTCTCTTTTTGACAAACGAAGCGTACTCGTTCCAGAAAAATAGCGCATCCGCATCCAACACAACCGGAACATCTTGCTCAAGAACGGTTTGAACGATTCGTTTCGTCCCTTCCGTTCTTCCCATCCCCGGCCCTACGGCAATCGCATCGATATCCAGTTGAGCAAAATCAATGTCACCAGCAAAAGAACCGTTTTCCGATGGGCAAGGATGCTGCATCGCTTCTGGAATCCGATTTGCAACTACCGAATAAATATCGTCCGGAATCGCCATTGTCAACAACCCTGCTCCGCTTCTTAACGCTGCTTTAGCGGTGAGCGTGATCGCTCCTGTCATGTTGCGCGATCCGCCGATCACGATTCCTTTTCCATATGTCCCTTTATGCGATGAACGGTTTCTTGTTGGCAGCGTCCTTCTAACGTCCTCTTCCACCCATGCTTGACGAAACGTGGCGGTTGTTTCGAGTGCACGCGGTGGAATGCCGATGTCGACAACGATCAGCTCTCCGTAGTAGTCAGCGGTTGGGAACGTATAGGCGCTAAGTTTTGGGCATTGAATCGTAATCGTTACATCCGCTCGAATCGCTGTTTCTACTTCGCCGCCATCAGCAGGAACACCGCTTGGAATATCAACAGCATATACTGTAAGCTTGTCTATTTGATTGACCTTGTCAATGATTTCTTTATAAGGTGATTTGACGGATCCTTTGACGCCAATTCCCAGCATTGCATCAATGAGAACATCATAGCGATGAATTTGCTCGAAAAATTCCTGTTCATTGCCTATATAGTTTTTTACTTCATACCCCAAATTTTCATAGATTTCAAGCGCTTTTTTCGCAGCACCTTTTACTTTTTCCTTCGGCGGGATGAGCCATAAATCGGTCATATAACCGTAGCTTTTCAGCACTCCTGCAACAACAAATCCGTCGCCGCCATTGTTGCCTGTTCCCGTTAACACCGCAATACGCGCGGTCGGCTGAATTCGTTCGCATAACACTCTCGCCACCGCTTGCCCGGCATTTTCCATTAATGAATCTTCGCTTATTCCGATTTGTTCGGTCGTATAGCGGTCAATAGCGTACATTTCGGAAGCTGTCACGATTCGCATCGTCATCACCTTTTCGTTTTTATTTCATTATACAAAAAGACTGCCTCCATCGAGACAGTTCTCAATTATTTAACTATCTAAAAATCGCTCACGAATATGCGGCGTGGGAATGAGGCAGCTTTCTCTTTTCCCAAACCACTGGTATCGGTGGTTCGCGATCCAATCGTAGATGAGATCACGAAACGGCTTCGGTACGATCATAAAAATATACAATATTCTCCAAAAACCTGTAAGCTGTCGACATATACGAAGAGCCGCACTGGATTTTGTATAGTAGCGATTCCCTTCGAGCAAGATAACGCTGTCAACGGAAGGAAGAGAAAGCTTTTGCGCGAGCGTTTGTCCAACGTTGCTTTGCAAGGAGGCAAAACGAAACACCGCCTGTGGATCGCGTTGAATAATAAACTGTACGGATGCATGACAAAGATTACATACTCCGTCAAATAAGATGATTTTCATTGTTTTTGCACCTTTTCTAAAAACGCAAGTATTCTCTTAATATATTCGTCTTTGTACATCGCAAAACTTTTCACATGCTTCGCTTTTTCGGTGAGCCAAAGCTCAAATACATCTGGATGTTTGTTGTACATCTTTACACTTTCTTCATACGGAATGGACGGATCGGCTTTGCTGTGAATAAATAAAATCGGACGTGGCGCAATCGCATCGACCGCTTTGATCGGGATCGATTGTGCTGGGTCTAAATCCGTCATCATCGGAATGAGGGTAATAATCAAGTAGGTAAACGGAACGTTCGGTAAGTGCGTCCATACAGGCATATACGTCCGCAAATATCCTTCTAAATCGCTAAACGGACTGTCGGCAATGACCGCCTTTACATCTTGATCCATACCTGCTGCTAAAATCGAGGTTGCCGCTCCCATCGACACCCCGTAAAGAACGATCGGTTCGGAATAGTGTTGTTTCGCATAATCAATGACACCAAGTAAATCGTATTTTTCTTTCGCGCCAATCGTTGTCATGTCCCCGTCGGACTCGCCGCTTGCGCGAAAATCAAACATCATGACGCGATATCCTTCTTCTGTGAGCGCCTTGGCAAGCGGCAAAAACGGCACGTTTGGTTCGTAGCGGTTGCCGCCGTAGCCGTGCGAAAAAATAACAGTCATTTTCGCTTGTTTCGTTGGCTCGATCACCCATCCTTTTAGTTTTAATCCGCCATCTTTACTTGTAAATGTGACATTTTCATAAGCCATTCCGTAAGCTTTCGGCGTTTCGACGACTGCCTTTCGCTCTTTATGCGTCAAATTCCAGCCAACATAAACCGAAATCGCCACACAAGCTACAGCCGCAAGCAACAGTACCCCAACGAACGACGGCACGAGCCATTTTCTCGTTTTTCGCTGCCTCTCTAATTGCGTTTGCATATTCACGCTTTATCACCTCTTTATTTGGACGACATAAAAATTTGATTGAGGGGAATCTTCAAATCAGGGAAAATGCCAACGTCGATCGTGTCTTCGTTCGCATATATATTTTTCATCGAAAATCCGTTCTCTCCTCGCAAAAATGTTTCGACATATTCGTTTAGCGGATCGACAATCCAATATTCTCGCACTTTCGCTGATTCATAGAGATGAAATTTTACGACACGGTCGATTTTAGCCGTACTTGGAGATAAAATTTCAACTACTAAGTCAGGTGCGCCTACGATATAATGATCACCAATCTTTTCTTGACCACAAACGACAAGCAAATCAGGTTGAACCCAGCTTTTGATTGTGGATGGGTCGGTTTCCTTTTTGGCAAATAAACATACGTCAATCGGCGCCCCAAACACTTCACAAGTTTTTCCGTTTAAATAATTGGAAAAGCATGCGAGCAAATAACGCTGAACGCGTTGGTGTGCAGGTGTTGGGGCAGGAACCATATTCATGATGTCGCCATCCAATACTTCTAAACGAACTTCCTCAGGTAAATTCATATAATCTTTATATGTCCACTGCTGCTTTTCTTTTCGTACAGCCATATTCATCCCGCCTTTTTTCTTTAAT
>NZ_JAPSMC010000081.1 GCF_026847645.1 Anoxybacillus sp. J5B_2022 | reverse complement strand
TCAGACAACACATAATTTTTCTATGGAGGGGTAGCGAAGTGGCCAAACGCGGCGGACTGTAAATCCGCTCCCTGTGGGTTCGGCGGTTCGAATCCGTCCCCCTCCACCATTTATACATATATAATAAAACAACGACGTTATTTCATTGTTTGTATCTTGAAATAACTTTTTTTATTTGTCTTTTGGCCGTATGATTTATTGTTTATGTGGGATAATAATGCTTGGGATTATTAAGATTTCGTGGATTTCCTACAGAAATCCCCAAAATAATTTCTGCGGTGCTGATTATACAAAGCGTTTAATTATGTTTTTAAATCGTAATATCAATGTCGGAACATTTCCCGAATTTCCTGAATAGAAATTCGAGAAATGTTCCTTGAGTGCTTTGTGAATTCAGTCATTGTCGACGATATTTCGCAAAATTTCCTTCAGAAATTTTTCAAAATATCGTCTTGCGGTGTTATTTCATGAAGTTAGTTCTATGATGTTAATCCATGATGTTTTGTCAGTGGGCTATAGCCAAGCGGTAAGGCAACGGACTTTGACTCCGTGATGCGCTGGTTCGAATCCAGCTAGCCCAGCCATTAACATATATTACGAGCCATTAGCTCAGCAACGAGCAAAGCTTCCTCGAATTTGCGGCGAGTTGTCCCGACGCATTTGGCATCTTGAATGTGCTAGTAGAGGAAGGGACAGGTAGAGTACGATCGAATATGCATCTAAAACTTAATTAGAAGCCTCTTTTCTATGACGAGCCATTAGCTCAGCAGGTAGAGCATCTGACTTTTAATCAGAGGGTCGGAGGTTCGAGTCCTCCATGGCTCACTTGATGCGGAAGTAGTTCAGTGGTAGAACACCACCTTGCCAAGGTGGGGGTCGCGGGTTCGAGTCCCGTCTTCCGCTCCAGAAAATCTCGGGGCCTTAGCTCAGCTGGGAGAGCGCCTGCTTTGCACGCAGGAGGTCATCGGTTCGATCCCGATAGGCTCCATCGTTCCCTTAAATCGGATGATTTAAGGGTTTTTTTGTTTTCATCCCCAAGTAGACAAAGCTATATTCGAATAAATATTCATAAATGTGCCGAGTTGAGTCAACGTTTGCTCATCCGCTACAATATAGGAAGGATAAGGGGAAGGAGAGATAACATGAGGAAAATATCGATTATTGGCGTCCCAATGGATTTAGGGCAAACACGCCGCGGAGTGGATATGGGTCCGAGTGCGATTCGCTATGCGGGAGTTGTCGAAAGGCTTGAGCGCCTTCATTACGAAATTGAGGACTTAGGCGATATTGCGATCGGAAAAGCGGAGCGGATCGATGATGAAGGGGTACGGCTAAATTTACGGAATTTGAAAGCGGTTGCTGAGGCGAACGAAAAATTGGCGCAAACCGTTGATGAAGTCATTCGAAAAGGCAATTTTCCGCTTGTATTAGGCGGCGACCATAGTATTGCTATTGGCACATTAGCCGGTGTGGCCAAACATTATGAAAACCTCGGCGTCATTTGGTACGATGCCCACGGGGATTTAAATACGGCGGAAACATCACCTTCAGGAAATATCCACGGCATGCCGTTAGCAGCGAGCCTTGGCTTAGGTCATCCTGCGCTGACGCAAATCGGTGGATACAGCCCGAAAGTGAAACCAGAAAATATTGTGCTAATCGGCGCGCGAGCGCTTGACGAAGGAGAAAAGCAATTAATTCGTGAAAAAGGCATTAAAGTATATACGATGCATGAAATTGACCGTCTTGGCATGACGAAAGTGATGGAAGAAACGATCGCTTATTTGAAAGAGCGGACAGACGGTGTGCATCTATCATTAGATTTAGACGGTCTTGACCCTCACGATGCTCCTGGGGTAGGGACGCCAGTCATCGGCGGACTTACTTATCGCGAAAGCCATTTAGCAATGGAAATGCTCGCTGAAGCTCAACTGATTACTTCAGCGGAATTTGTCGAAGTGAATCCGATTTTAGACGAGCGAAATAAAACAGCTTCTGTTGCAGTAGCATTAATGGGCTCGCTTTTTGGTGAAAAATTAGTCTAACATTTTATCCAGCAGGCGAAAATTCGTCTGCTGTTTTTTTTTGTAAATATGATAAAATAAATACGGTGTTGAGCATGAAACTTTTCCGGCTACGAAACGTATACAATAATAGCCGCAATGAGCGGGGGTATTGTGAATTATGGACATGTTTGTGACAAAACGAATTAAAGCGATTCAAAAAGGCGACCAAAATGCGTATGCCGAAATTGTCGAGCTTTATAAAGATAAGGTGTACCGGATTTGTTACCGGATGCTTGGCAATCGTCATGAGGCAGAAGATGCTGCTCAAGAAGCGTTTATTCGCGCATATGTGAATATTGATACGTACAACCCAACGATGAAATTTTCATCGTGGCTGTATCGAATTGCGACGAACTTGTCGATTGATAAATTGCGTAAAAAAAAGCCGGATGTATATTTAGATGAAGAAGTAAGCGGAACGGAAGGGCTGACAATGTATTCTCAGCTCCCTGCAACAGATGCTTCTCCGGAAGATACAGTAGAAAGTTTGGAGTTGCAAGAAACGGTGCAAAAAGCGATTGAAAAACTTCCGGAAAAATATCGAAGTGTCATTGTGCTAAAATACATGGAGGATTTATCATTACAGGAAATTAGCGAGATTCTTGATTTACCGATCGGGACTGTGAAAACAAGAATTCACCGCGGCAGAGAAGCGTTACGAAAGCATTTAGGTCATTTATAAGAGGTGAAAAGCATGAAATGTCCGGATCATGTGATTCAATGGATGCATGATTACTTAGACGGCGATATCGCCCCTAACGATGAACGAGCGTTGCGAGAACATTTGCAGCATTGCCAAGAATGTTCTCATCATTTCAATAGTTTAAAAAAGACAGTGGCATTTATTCAGCATGCTTCCCATCTTGTTCCATCCGTTGATTTTACAGCAAAGGTCATGGCGAAACTGCCAAAAGAAAAGAGGCGGATTCGCGTTGGAAGATGGTTGAAAAGCCATCCGTTTATCGCGGCAGCGTCGCTATTTGTCGCTTTAATGGTCGGCAGCTTATATACTACCTGGAATCAAGAACAACAATTTTCCGTTTCTACGAGGGAAAATGTCATTATTCAAGGTCATACGGTTGTTGTTCCAAAAGGAAAAACGGTGGACGGCGATATTGTCGTACGCAATGGAACGATTAAAATCGAAGGAAAGGTTAACGGAAACGTCACAGTGATTCACGGAGAAAAATATTTAGCTTCCGCTGGACAAGTAACCGGAGAAGTCGAAGAAATTAATGAAGCATTTGATTGGATTTGGTACAATATCAAAAGTGTAGTGAAAGATTTGTTCGAGTGAAAAGCCGTCTTTTTGGCGGCTCTTTTTCTGTATGTGATATAATAAAAGAGTTGCGTAAATAAAATATAGCGGAATTCGAATGATAAAGGAAGTGTGAGAATGCCTTTTGGAGAGCTCCCGGTATTGAGTTATATAACGAAAGTCGTCGATATTCTTCTTGTTTGGTACGTCATTTATAAGTTAATTATGGTGATTCGTGGAACGAAAGCCGTTCAGCTTTTAAAAGGAATCATTCTTATTATATTAGTAAGAATTGTCAGCAATTTTTTAGGACTTAGCACGTTACAATGGTTAATGGACCAAGCGCTAACATGGGGATTTTTAGCAATCATCATCATTTTTCAGCCAGAGTTAAGGCGAGCGCTTGAGCAACTAGGGAGAGGGAAACTGTTCTCAAGAAGCACGGTTCCAGAGGAAGAAGAGAGGGCACAGATGGTCGAGGCGATTGTGAAGGCGACGGAATACATGGCTAAACGGCGTATCGGTGCTCTCATCTCTGTTGAACGTGAAACGGGTATGGGAGACTACATTGAAACGGGAATCCCTTTGAATGCCCGCATTTCATCGGAATTGTTAATTAATATTTTTATTCCAAATACGCCGTTGCACGATGGAGCAGTGATTATTCAAAAAAATCATGTCGCAGCGGCTGGGTGCTATTTGCCGCTATCAGAGAGCCCGTTTATTTCGAAAGAATTAGGAACACGTCACCGTGCGGCACTAGGAATTAGTGAGGTGACGGATAGTGTGACGGTTGTCGTATCGGAAGAAACGGGTGCTGTGTCAGTAACAAAAAACGGGGAGCTGCATCGAGACTTAACTCCGGAGCAATTTCGGGAATTGCTCAAAAAGGAGTTAATCCCGGCAACGAAGACGACTTCCTCATCTCGTTGGCAATGGAGGGGGAAGAAGCATGGATAAACTAGATAATTTAATGAATAATCATTGGTTTATGAAAATTTTCGCCTTGTTATTGGCGATCATGCTGTATATGTCGGTCAATATTGAAGAGAAAGAATCGAAATCAGGCATTACGCGCAATTCGATCGGGCAGACAGACATTGAAACAGTTACCAATGTTCCGGTCGTCACATATTATGATGAGCAAAATTTAGTCGTGTCAGGTGTTCCGAAAACGGTGAACGTAACGTTAGAAGGACCGGCGAGTATTTTAAAGCCGACGGCGTTGCAGCGAGATTTTGAAATATATGTCGATTTAACGAACTTAGAGTTAGGAACATACACCGTTCCGATTAAATATAAAAACATTTCTGATAAACTTACGGTAAAAATCGAACCGTCTACGGCAAAAGTAACGATTCAAGAAAAAGTTTCTCATGATTTCTCTGTGGATGTCGACTTCATCCATAAAAATAAATTAGCTGACGGATATTCTGTCGAAGAACCGATCGTGAAGCCGAGCGTGGTGACGATTACCGGGGCGAAAGATGTAGTGGAACGAGTAGCATTAGTAAAGGCTAGGGTTGACCTAGACGGAGCCTTAGATACATTGAAGCAAGAATCGCGGGTGATGGCGTATGATCGGGAGGGAAGAATATTGGACGTAAATATTAACCCTTCTGTCGTCGAGGTGACCGTACCAATTAAAAGCCCGAGCAAATCAGTTCCCCTGAAAATTAATAGGACAGGGACTTTAAAAGAGGGGCTAAGTATTGTTAAAATTGAAACCGTCCCGAATGAAGTAACGATCTTCGGTCCGAAAGACAAAATTGACTCCATTGAGTTTATTGATGGTATTACGATTAATCTCGATGACATTACGAGCGATACGACGTTGGAAGTACCGGTCCCGTTGCCGGAAGGGGTTAAAAGCGTTGATCCCGCAAAGGTAAAAATTCATATCCAAGTTCAACAGGAAGAAACAAAAACATTCTCGTCTTTGCCGATTCACGTATTAGGATTGGGGGACCAATACACCGTTCAATTTTTAAACCCGAAAGACGGGAACATGGATGTCCAAGTATCCGGAGCCCCTAGCGTACTTGATAGCATTCGAGCAGACGACCTTCAGCTGTATGTGAATGCGAGTGAGTTAGGGGTCGGCGAGCACGAGGTCGAAGTAGAAGTGAACGGTCCACAAAATATTACATGGAAGTTGCCAGATAATAAAGCGAAGATTCGAATTAGCCAGCGATCATGAAATAAAGGAGAGATTCGTGTAATGGGTAAGTATTTTGGTACCGATGGTGTACGCGGAGTAGCAAACAGTGAATTAACACCAGAATTAGCGTTTAAAATCGGCCGTTGCGGCGGTTATGTGCTTACGAAAGATAAAGAACGTCCGAAAGTGTTAATCGGGCGCGATACGCGCATTTCTGGACATATGTTGGAAGGAGCACTTGTGGCCGGATTGCTGTCAATTGGAGCGGAGGTCATGCGCCTTGGCGTCATTTCGACGCCGGGCGTGGCTTATTTGACAAAAGCGTTAGGAGCGCAAGCCGGTATTATGATTTCGGCTTCACACAATCCGGTGCAAGATAACGGGATTAAATTTTTCGGCCCGGACGGTTTTAAGCTATCGGATGAGCAGGAACTACAAATTGAAGCATTGCTTGATAGCGAAGAAGATACGTTGCCAAGACCAATTGGAAAAGATTTAGGACAGGTAAATGACTATTTTGAAGGCGGACAAAAATATTTACAATATTTAAAACAAACGGTGGACGAAGATTTTTCTGGGTTGCGCATTGCGCTTGACTGCGCACATGGGGCGACTTCTTCATTGGCGACTCATCTTTTTGCGGATTTAGAAGCGGATGTATTAACGATGGGGGCTTCCCCGAATGGCATTAATATTAACGAAGGGGTTGGCTCGACGCATCCAGAAGCATTAGCCGCGTTTGTAAAAGAAAAAGAGGCTGATGTCGGCTTAGCGTTTGATGGCGATGGCGACCGGCTCATTGCAGTCGATGAAAACGGGCAAATCGTTGACGGCGATCAAATTATGTACATTTGCGCGAAATTTTTAAAAGAACATGGCCGCTTAAAGCATCAAACGGTTGTATCGACGGTGATGAGCAATCTCGGATTTTATAAAGCGTTAGAAGCGCAAGACATTAAAAGTGTACAAACGGCAGTCGGTGACCGTTACGTCGTCGAAGAAATGAAAAAGAACGGCTATAATTTAGGTGGGGAACAGTCAGGGCATATTATTTTCCTTGATTACAATACGACAGGAGACGGATTATTGACAGCGTTGCAGCTTGTCAACATTATGAAAGTAACGAAAAAGCCGCTTTCTGAGTTGGCGGGGGAAATGAAAAAATATCCACAAAAATTAGTGAACGTGAAAGTAACAGATAAACATGAAGCCATCGCAAGCGAAGAGGTGCAACGTGTTATTCGCGAAGTGGAAGAAGAGATGGCTGGAAACGGTCGCATTCTCGTTCGCCCGTCTGGTACGGAACCGCTCGTTCGCGTGATGGCAGAAGCGCCAACAAATGAACTTTGTGATCAATACGTCGAGCGCATTGCATCTGTTATTCGTGAGCGATTCGGCGCACAATAATTGTTTCGATAAACGATATGCATAAATGGAACGGTTTATTCCATTTATGCATATTTTGTTTATACAGGGGTAAGCGATACACATTGACGTTTGCCTCTATGTTGTTGTAAACTGTTGTTGTTTGACATCTTACATGGAAGGAGGATAGTGGAAAACAAATTTTACAAAAGCGCCTGGACTAAGCTTTGGACGGGAAGAAAGCTTAGTTGACGAGGAGGAGGTTTATCGAGTGTTCGGCGGATGCCTCCCGGCTGAGGCGATGACAGCCGCAAGTTCTTTCTTAAAACAAAGAGGCGACTCTTTGCACAAAGGAAAGAACGTTCATCGCACATACAAATCAAGGGGCAAGAGCCCCTTCTTGCCCCTATAATTAGGGAGGACTTGTTATGTGCGGAATCGTTGGTTATATTGGTGAACAACCATCAAAAGAAATTTTATTGTACGGATTAGAGAAATTAGAGTATCGTGGATATGACTCCGCGGGGATTGCGTTATTAAACGGACAAGGTGTCCATGTGTTTAAAGAAAAAGGTCGGATTGCTGACTTGCGTGCCATTGTCGCAGAAGATGTAGATGCGCCGCTTGGCATTGGTCATACACGTTGGGCGACACATGGCGTGCCAAACCGGGTGAATGCTCATCCGCACCAAAGCGCATCTGGTCGTTTTACCCTTGTGCATAATGGTGTTATCGAAAACTATGGATTGTTAAAACGTGATTATTTAGCACACGTGTCGTTTACAAGTGATACAGATACAGAAGTGATTGTTCAGTTAATTGAAACGTTTGTGAACGAAGGATTATCGGTAGAAGAAGCGTTTCGTAAGACGCTTTCGCTTTTGAAAGGTTCCTATGCGATCGCGTTAATTGATGCCGAAAACGATGGCGTCATTTACGCGGCGAAAAATAAAAGCCCGCTCTTAGCTGGATTAGGCGAAGGGTTTAACGTTGTCGCAAGCGATGCATTAGCGATGTTGCAAGTGACAAACCAATATGTTGAGTTAATGGATAAAGAAATCGTCATTGTCACAAAAGAAAGTGTAACGATTAAAAAGTTAAATGGCGAAGTCGTAGAGCGTGCGCCATATGTAGCGGAATTGGATGCAAGCGACATTGAAAAAGGAACGTATCCTTACTATATGTTAAAAGAAATTGACGAACAACCGCTTGTCATTCGCCGTTTAATTGAAAAATATCGCAACGAACAAGGCGAGCTAACGATTGATGAAGACATCGTGCAAGCAGTCAATGAAGCCGATCGTTTATATATCGTCGCATGCGGCACGAGCTATCATGCTGGTTTAGTCGGCAAACAATTGATCGAAAACTGGGCGAAAATCCCTGTGGAAGTGCATATCGCAAGCGAATTTTCGTACAACATGCCGCTTTTATCGGAAAAACCGCTATTTATTTATATTTCACAAAGCGGAGAAACAGCGGACAGCCGTGCGGTGCTTGTACGCACGAAAGAGCTTGGCCATAAATCGTTAACGATTACGAACGTGCCAGGTTCGACATTATCGCGCGAAGCAGACTACACGCTTCTTCTTCATGCTGGACCAGAAATCGCTGTTGCATCAACGAAAGCATATACAGCACAAATTGCAGTGCTTGCGATGCTGGCTGCGGTGGCTGCAAAAGCAAAAGGCATCGAATTGAATGTTGACGTAACAAAAGAACTTGGTATTGTAGCGAATGCGATGGAAACACTTTGTGATGCAAAACATGAAATGGAAAACATCGCACGCGAGTATTTAGCGACAACACGCAACTGCTTCTTTATCGGTCGTGCGGTTGACTATTATGTCGTATTAGAAGGCGCATTAAAGCTAAAAGAAATTTCTTACATTCAGGCAGAAGGTTTTGCAGGCGGGGAATTGAAGCACGGCACAATTGCGTTAATTGAAAAAGGTACACCGGTCATCGCACTTGCGACACAAGAACATGTGAATTTAAGCATTCGTGGGAACGTAAAAGAAGTTGTCGCGCGCGGTGCAAATCCGTGCATCATTTCCATGAAAGGATTAGACATGGAGGACGACCGTTTCGTCATTCCAGCTGTTCATCCAATGCTTACGCCACTTGCATCTGTCGTGCCATTACAATTGATTGCTTACTATGCGGCATTACACCGTGGCTGCGACGTCGACAAACCACGCAACTTAGCGAAGTCAGTAACGGTCGAGTAAAGCTTAGAAGAAATGATATGAAAAAACACACGTCATTGATTACGATGTATGTAATCGGGCGTGTGTTTTTTATTGGAAAATCGAGCGAAATCATTGTCATTTGACATGGAGCCTCTGCGCACAGGATTTTTTACAGAAAAGAATCTGCCCTATGAAGCGAGGCTATCATGTACGCCATTCCATGTAAAATGCGTGGTAAAAAGCTGTTCAATTTAATCAATCGAATTCTGTTCAGTTTTATTTAGCGGCCACAGGTTGACCCGAAAACAGGTCAACCTTCTGTTTTTATCTTAATATTTTTAATTTCTGTATCTTTGTATCTTTTTATGTTAATTGATACGGCTAAGAAAGAAGATGTGAAATATAATATTGAGGCCAATATGTATACAAGTTTAACTCCTAAAAAATCAGAAATAGTTCCCATTATGAAAACAGATATAGAAAATACAATATAATATATGTTACTTTGAGTAGAATAAACTTTTGGTAGATAACTTTCCTCTATAGATGACTGAAAGTAGGTATTTTGCGATACATCTCTAAGTTGATAGAAAGGTCCCATAATAAATACTAAAGTAAGCGCTACAATTGGTGATTTAGTAAAGGCATAAATTAAAACAAAAACACTCACTCCGAAGGATCCCAATATTATACTATAAACTAAATTTCGTTGCATCCATTTTGAAATTAAGACAATGAAAATACCACCAATTATACTACCTAAATAGTAACTGGCGTTGATATACCCCCACCAAGTCTCATTTTGTTTTAATATTTCTTTTACGAATACTAATGTGATCCCTCCAATCCAGATTCCCCCTGCAATTCCTTCAATTATCCCCATAATTGTTATTATTCTAAGGTTAGCATTCTTAAATAGTATAGACCAGCCAATTTTTATGGAATCCCAGTTAGGTCTAGATTTACTAGCTCCGCGAAATTTTTCAGATATGAGAAGAGTAGATAGAGCAGACAATATATAGAGACTTAATGCGAAATACAAAATATTGATGTTTCCAAAGTGAATTGCTGCTACTCCCCCAAAAGACCAACCCAACAAAGCAAGGGATTGGTCCGTTGTACTTATTAAGCTATTGGCTTTTGCTAATTCCTCTTTTTGTACGATTTTAGGTGTTAAAGAGTTTCTTGCAGGATTTGTCCATCCATCCAGAAAACCGATGAAAAAAATGATTAAATAAATAATTAAATTAATCAAAAAATGATTGATATCTTTGAAGTAAAACAAAAGAATAAGTATAAATAGTAAACACGATTGTCCAAATAAAGAAATTCTTAAGATGAACTTTAAAGGATATCGATCTGTTATTATAGGCATAAAAAAGCTGCTTAGAAACTTTGCTATAACATGAATCATGGTAACTAAACCCGCTAAAGTCCCTGAGTTTGTAATATGGTAAATCACCATAGTTACTGTCATCATATATAGAGAATTAGCTAATTTCCCCAGTGAATTTCCCATCCACAAAAAATAAAAAGATTTATTCAATTAATATCCTCCTCTACAAGTTTATTTTGGTTCATACCCGTGGTGGGGGGGGG
>NZ_JAPSMC010000080.1 GCF_026847645.1 Anoxybacillus sp. J5B_2022 | reverse complement strand
TACATTTGCCCGCCGGCGTTCTTGTTCGAGGGAAGAGGCAGAAAAGCTTGTGTTCAGCCATATGATTCTGTGTTTTTTAGTAAAATAATGGATAATCAACACTCGTGTTAATATTTAATAATTATCCATTATCCCTATGGTCACTTCGCCGTCATGGAAAAATTCGATGACATATCCTTCATCTTTGCAGAGAATAAATGTATCCGAACCTACAGCTGTCACATCGTCGATTACATTTAAAACTCGTTCTAATTCAGTCCGAATCCCAGGATTATAAGAATAATTCCACAGTACAATAACATTCTTATTATTAATACCCATTTCTTGTAACCAATCAATGATTTCCGATAAATCCTCCACTTTTTTCTTTTGAGATACTTTTTCCCAATCTATTCTACCCCATGGTAAAATAGGGAATAATTCACACAAACAATCAAAATATTTTTCAGTTAACTCATTAGATAAAATCTCCAAATTTTCATTACCTATCGCCTTAATACATTCTTCAAATAACGTCATCTTTAACCCCCCTCACACTCACATTTTCCAATCCTAATAATAACAAATTATTCCAAATAAGTATGTCGAACTTTGTCCTGAAATCAAAAAACCCCCTCACACGAAGCAAGGGGCTACACAAACGTTTTATTTTCTTCTTTTCGGAAAAACGTCTTCATCGCGTGAAAGACGTCTGACTTTTGTTTAAGGATATAGTAGCGAAACTTTTCGTCTTTAATGTTTTTATATGCGGACATAAGCGTTGAATGGCGGTTGTACTGATTGACTTCTCCGTAGCCGAACATATTCGATACTTTCATCAGTTCGTTGACAAGTTTCACACAGCGCGCATTATCCGATGTAAGGTTATCGCCATCCGAAAAATGAAATGGATAAATGTTGTAGCGAGACGGTGAATATTGCGTTTCAATTAATTCGAGCGCTTTTCGATAGGCGGAAGAGCAAATCGTGCCGCCGCTTTCTCCTTTTGTGAAAAATTCTTCTTCTGTCACGACTTTCGCTTCCGTATGATGAGCGATAAACACAATGTCAACCGTTTCGTACTTTGTTCGTAAAAAGCGGGTCATCCAGAAGAAAAAGCTTCTCGCCATATATTTTTCCCATAAGCCCATCGAGCCGCTCGTATCCATCATTGCCAAAACAACCGCTTTCGAATCCGGCTTTACCACTTCATTCCACGTTTTAAATTTTAAATCTTCCGGATAAATCGGATAGAAACTCGGGTTTCCGTTCATCGCATTCCGCTTGAACGCAGTCATCATCGTCCGTTTTTTATCAATGTTCCCCATCAACCCTGTGCGACGAATATCGTTAAACTGAATATGTTGAACGACGTTTTGATCCATTTCTTTTCGCTTCAAATCCGGCAATTCAAGCTGGCTGAACAGCGCTTCTTGTAATTCCATTAACGACACTTCGGCCTCGTAATAATCATGTCCGGCTTGGTCGCCAGCACCTTGCCCCGTTCCTAGTCCTTTCTGCCCATCACTAGAGCCATCCCGGGCTACGACATCGCCTACTTGACTGTCCCCATCTCCTTGGCCGACATGCTTATTTTTATCGTAGTTATACCGAATTTTATATTCATCTAAAGAACGAATCGGAATTTTAATGACATCGCGACCATTAGACATAATGATGCTTTCTTCCGTGATTAAATCCGCTAAATTATTTTTAATCGCTTCTTTCACTTTCTCCTGATGCCTTTTTTGATCATCATGTCCTTTCCGATGGAGGGACCAGTCTTCTTTTGACACAACAAAATTTCCACTCATCGTTTCCCCTCCTTATCACTTTTTTCGAGTTTCATCATATACTGATGTTGGCGTCTACTACATACAATAATAACGGTTGTTTACTCTATCCTATGCAAAAAACTTAAATAATTGACAAATAATTAGGAAAATTCAATCGCCGGACAAGCCTAAAATGAGAAGAAGCACGCCTTGTAGGCATGCTTAGCGGTTTAACAAACTTCCCACATAGCGAAGCAGTTCGTTCGCCGATGTAGAATTGTACCCGTATTCGTCAATGTGACGAGCGACGACTTCGTTAATTCTTCAGGCGTGTTGATTAACCATTAAAAACCAGTTGACATCGCTCTATTCCTAGCTTTTCTGCCGTAGTCGGCAAGCGGTTCGCTTGCCGACTGGGCATGCTGTACGCATGCCCTCCTCGAACAATGAACGCTTTGCGGGCAAATTACATTTGCCCGCCGGCGTTCTTGTTCGAGGGAAGAGGCAGAAAAGCTTGTGTTCAGCCATATGATTCTGTGTTTTTTAGTAAAATAATGGATAATCAACACTCGTGTTAATTCTTTTTAATTGCTGCTCATCTGGCGTTTTCGTCGACGTTGTAATTTTGACAATGTCCTTTAAATCCGCAAACAATTTCTTCTGAATCGCTTCGCATAGTCGTTCATAACTAACATATAACCATTTCTATAACTAATTAGTTAATGGAAAAACCGCGTAAAATCAATATTCGAGCAATTTTTATAACTAATTTTATTAACTAACCCTATAACTAATTTAAAACTAAGTTTAACTAATTAGTTAATACCCATTTTGGATAGCGGGAAGAACCTTGATTGACAATAGTTTTATCCTTTTTAGACATTTCTTGAAGCAAATTGCCGATATACTTTCTTTTCTGTTTCTCATTGAGAGCATCAGATAGTTTATCTAGCAACAAATCATCAATATCTTTCCTACTTGCCACTTTATACTGACGCAAAAATGAGATAATCAGTTGCTTATAATGCTCTTTATCAAAGGCCCTGTTTTTAATATAGGTAGTTTTATCTCCTGTAATTTCAGCGATTTTAGCGGAAACATATAGGTTTGGATATCTGCCTTCCACTAATTTTAATGCCCTTAATTTTTTTGCTTCTTCTTGTGTGATGCGTTGCTTTTTTTGCACCTTATCTAACGCAATCACTACACTCAAATCGAGATCTGTATGGCTGATAAGCATACGAGTATAGTTATAATCCAATATTTTGCCGTAAATGGTCACTTTTACTTTATTCGGTTCACTTAAATCATAATCCGGCATTGGAAAAAATCTTTTTCGTTGCTCTAAAAACATTTTCTTAATTCCCGAACCAATTGTATCAATCATATTCAGATTGACCATTGCTTCGGCTAAAAAGCGATTTCGATAATATTCTTGAGGTGCATCACGTTCAATCACATTCTCAATCGTTTTAGGAATAAACTCACCGAGATTTGTAAAAATTAATTCCTCTGGTTTTTCAACAACATTAATTCGCCCTTGAAGAGTGTAATCTTGATGAGCAATACAGTTATGCAACGCTTCACGAATGACGTAAGGATCATACTGATTCACTTCAATTGGGAACAAACTTTGGTCCGGCATATAGCGATATTTTAAATTGCGGATTTTTGCAAAAAGTTCATTTGTGTTTAAAATAAATGGCGGTCCAAAATGCTCATAATCCCTCTCAATATTATGTTCGTCTTTCAAAATCCATGTCATTTTTGCAACAGCCGGCGCCAAAAAGTGTTCGGATTCAGGTTTACCAAGCAATATAATGGCTGCTCTCGTAATTTGTCCGTTAATCGTTACCCTTGCTTTATTCAGAAACGTTATATCATCCCATTTATCGACATCTTCGGCTAAACGTGGATTTTTCTTTTTATACTCTTCTCTTGCCTTCTCAATGGCCGTTTTATCTAAGTCATCAATCGTAGCACCGGGACAAATCACGGCCGACCAATCTTCTTTCATACGTTGGTTGCGAATACTTTCGATTTCTTGTATGCTGAGTGGAACCTTCGACTCACCATTTCGGCCAAAATAATGACCTTTCCAAGATGTTGGCATTCCTTTCGGCGCAGCGGGAATTTGAAACATAATCACCCTGCCCTCTGGATAAAAAAGTTCATAAATCTCAACAAACGACAGACCACCGTTTGTATGCCTCGATATCTCATGTTTAAGGCTATCTAAATCGGCTCTATTTTCTCTGTATTGTGTTCCAACAATTTCTTTATTTTTATCTTTTACTCCAAAAATAAGCCACCCATAAGGCTGATTTTTTAAGTTAGCCTCATTACTTAACGCTGAAAAGTATTCACCTAAATCATCAAAACCAAAATTATTTTTGGCTTCTTTAAACTCTACCCATTCATTTTCGGAGGGGAGGCTTCTAAATTTATCCAATAATTTTTTTAGTTCTATTTCATTCAATATCGTCACCTCCGCAAATGCGATTATTAATTGCGTGTAATTCTTAGTGCTAATAATTCAACATATGCGTTATTTTATCCTTTTTAAATGACTTCATATCAAAAAACTATACCGTCTGACTATAAAAATAAAAAGCATGCCCGGTATAAAGGCATGCTAGCGGTTGAGCAGACTTCCCACATAGCGAAGCAGTTCGTTCGCCGATGTAGAATTGTACCCGTATTCATCAATGAGCCGTGCCACGACTTCGTTAATTCTTTTTAATTGCTGCTCATCTGGCGTTTTCGTCGACGTCGTAATTTTGACAATGTCCTTTAAATCCGCAAACAATTTCTTCTGGATCGCTTCCCGCAGCCGTTCATGTGAATTATAATCAAAACGCTGCCCTTTTCGTGCATATGCCGAAATGCGAATTAAAATTTCTTCACGAAACGCCTTTTTCGCGTTTTCTGAAATGCCGATTTGCTCTTCAATGGAACGCATGAGCTTTTCATCTGGACTCATTTCTTCCCCTGTTAACGGATCGCGCAACTTCGTTTTATTGCAATACGCTTCCACGTTATCCAAATAATTATCCATTAACGTTTTCGCTGATTCTTCATAAGAGTAGACAAACGCTTTTTGCACTTCTTTTTTCGCGATTTCATCGTATTCTTTCCGGGCTAACGAAATGAAGTTTAAATACCGCTCACGATCCTCATTCGAAATGGATGGATGTTGATCAAGTCCTTCTTTTAGCGAACGAAGCACATCAAGCGCATTAATGGACGGAACTTCTTTGCGAATAATACACGATGAAATGCGGTTAATGACATAACGCGGATCAATGCCGCTCATCCCTTCATCCGGATACTCTTTTTTCAACTCCTCCACATCTACTTCGCTAAACCCTTCTACTGCTTCCCCATCATATAGACGCATTTTTTTCACTAAGTCAATGTCAGAACGCTTCGGTTCCTTTAACCTTGTCAAAATCGTAAACATCGCCGCCACCCGAAGCGTATGTGGGGCAATATGGACATCGGCCACATCACTTTCCCGAATCATTTTTTCATAAATTCGCTCTTCTTCCGACACTTTCAGATTATACGGGATCGGCATCACAATAATTCGCGAATGAAGCGCTTCATTCTTTTTATTCGCAATAAATGAACGATACTCTGTTTCATTTGTATGTGCGACAATCAATTCATCGGCACTAATAAGCGCAAATCTCCCCGCTTTAAAATTCCCTTCTTGCGTCAGCGAAAGCAAATGCCATAAAAATTTCTCATCGCATTTTAACATTTCTTGAAATTCCATAATCCCGCGATTGGCCTTGTTCAACTCTCCGTCAAACCGGTAAGCGCGCGGATCGGATTCCGAACCGTATTGAGCGATCGTTGAAAAATCAATACTTCCCGTCAAATCAGCAATGTCCTGCGATTTCGGGTCAGATGGGCTGAATGTGCCAATCCCGACCCGCTTATTTTCGGAAAAGAAAATGCGCTCAACCATGACATCTTCAATCCGCCCACTGTATTCTTTTTCCAAACGCATCATATTCAACGGCGAAAGCTCCCCTTCAATGCGAATGCCATATTCTTTATAAAAATCATCGCGTAAATGATGCGGAATCAGATGCAACGGATCCTCGTGCATCGGGCAGCCTTTAATCGCATACACCGCTCCACGATCGGTCAACGAATAAGCCTCTAGCCCTCTCTTTAACATCGTCACGAGTGTCGATTTTCCGCCACCTACTGGCCCCATCAACAGCAAAATCCGTTTTCGGACATCAAGACGCTTCGCTGCCGGATGGAAATATTCCTCAACTAACCGCTCTAGCGCCTCCTCTAGGCCAAACAATTGTCCGCTAAAAAAATTGTACCGTTTTTTTTCATTAACTTCTTCTACCCCTGCATCTTTAATCATATTATAGACACGCGAATGAGCGGACTGGGCAACCCATGGCTTTTCTTTTAAAATTTCTAAATACTCAGCGAAGGTTCCTTCCCACTTTAACCGTTGCTCTTCCTCCCGGTATTTCGCAATTTTCTTTAAAATATCCATTCAAGAACCTCCCCATCCTTGATGTCTAACTGAAAGATTATTACAATGTATGCAAGGATGTCCGTGATCATTCGCTTCGAAATAAAAAATTGCCGTTCCCCTCTAAACATTGCTTGTCACATCGGCTATAATAAAAAAAGGGATTAACTATTTCTTAAGGAGGAAAAGTATAATGAGAACATTGCTTGTGCTCGGCGTGATTGTTGCCTTTTTAACGGCTATTTTTACTGCTGGCTATAATGACAAGCCTGGTGTAAAAAATTAACCGATAAAAAAACGACCTCCCAAACGAAGGTCGTTTTTTTATCAATATAAACCTTTAAATCGTTGTTGCCGCAGCGCTTCGTATACTAAAATTGCCGCCGTATTGGATAAATTGAGCGAACGCACTTTATCGTTCATCGGGATCCGCAAACAACGCTCCATATTATTTTCAATCAGTTCTTTCGGAAGTCCGCTCGTTTCGCGTCCGAATACAAAGAAATAATCCTTTTGCGGATCACTGTAATCAAAGGAATCATAATATTTTTGGCCAAACTTCGTAATAAAGTAAAACTCCGCATCTGTATATTTGTCAAACAGTTCTTGTAGCGAGTCATAATAAAAAATATTGACATATTCCCAATAATCCAATCCCGCCCGTTTTAACATTTTATCATCTGTCGAAAATCCTAGCGGGCGAATTAAATGCAACGCCGTATCCGTCGCCGCGCACGTGCGGGCAATGTTTCCCGTATTCGCCGGAATTTCTGGTTGATACAATACTACGTGTAAAGCCACATTCATTCACCTCAAGTTGTCATTGTTCTCCGTTTTATTATACTATCTCTTATCAACAATATGAAAAAATTTATATTGAATATTCGGCGTATAGGCGCTTGAATCTTCGTATGACCAATACCGCATGCGGCTATTGGTCGTATGGGCATTGACTAACGGCATTCCTTGCCGATCTTTCTCCACGACAATTGTTGAATGGTTAAACCGCCCATCCCCTTCAAAATCATAACAAATCACATCGCCTAACATCAGCTGTTCTGGAGCTGAAACTTCCATCGCCTGTAACCCTGGATGTTCACCACTTAAATACCAGCGAAAGGCATGAGCAACCGCCCAACTATAGCTCCAGCTTTTGTTCTTCATCCACCAACCTTTTTGGCGGTTAGGATATCCCGTCATCGGAATGCCGCCTGCATATAAACATTGGGAAACGAAATTCGTGCAATCGACATCAAATTTAGGAAACGCCGGATGGTAACTGTTCCACCACGTTTCTGCATACTTTACCGCCTTCATACGGTCATAGACGTAATGGATTGCTTCCTCTTTTTTCGTTTCTCGATCCATACGCGTGTTTTCTGTAAATGCGTTGACCACCTTGATTTGTTTGTCTTCCGTCAAATGGTCTCGCTCAAAGCGTGCCCGCCTTTGCTCTACTTGTTCCTCCATATACATCCATCCGTGCTGTTTGATTAAAAATTGATAATGCACCATGTAATCAACGTCAGTCCATTCGTCAATTCGTTGTTTGCGAAGCACTTGTCCTTTTAGCACGCATTTCACCATTTCCGCCTCGCGTTTTTGCAGCAGTTGGCGTTTTTTCTCAATGATCGGATCTTCTTGGCATCTCTTTGTTGACACGAAAAGCCGCGCCCGTTTTTCCAGCAGTGCTTCTAGCTGTTTCTTCACATCGCCCACCACTTTTCTTTTTTATTACATTATGTGGTGAACGAATCATTTTTTCCTTTGCGCATACAACATTTGTAACCCTTTTTCGATTTCTCGCAATACTTCTTCCTCTTTTTCGCTCTGTTGCGCCTGTTCCAACACTGGAATGACGCTGTCATCACCAATTTTGCCTAACGCCCATGCAGCTGTCCCACGAATCACCGGTCGGCTGTCTTCTTTTAACAGCTGTACTAAATCTGGGATAGCAGTTCGGTCTTTATAATGCGCTAGCGCTAAAATGGCGTTTCGTTGAATCGGTTTTTTTCCGCGCCACGAACCGGAAAGCGAACCAAACGTTTCTTTAAACTCGCGATTCGATACATGAAGCAATGGTTTCAACAACGGTTTGACGACTTCTGGATCCGGTTCCATTTCCGGATGGACATGAAAATCTTTTCCTTTATTCGCGGGGCACACCATTTGGCACGTATCACAGCCATATAGCCGATTCCCAATTTTATCCCGAAACTCATCGGCCAAAAATCCTTTCGTTTGCGTCAAAAATGCAATGCAACGCTGCGCATTTAGTTGTCCTCCTTGGACGAGAGCTCCGGTCGGACATGCCTCGATACATTTCGTACACGTCCCGCACCGATCTTCTACCGGTACATCCGGTGGAAACGGAATGGTCGTAATCATTTCACCTAAATAAACATACGAGCCAAATTCCGGTGTAATCACGGCACAATTTTTTCCGCTCCAGCCGATCCCAGCTCGTACAGCAACCGCCCGATCAGCTAATTCGCCGGTATCTACCATCGACTTCACTTTGGCGTTTGGAACTTTTGCTAAAATAAAATCTTCTAGTTTTTTTAATCGTTCCCGCAAAATATCGTGGTAATCTCTTCCCCATGAGGCGCGGCAAAAAATTCCTCTACGTGCTTCCTTTGTGCTTCTCGGTGCGTTTTTTATTTTAGACGGATAGGCAAGCGCAATCGCGATCAACGATTTCGCCCCTGGCAAAAGCAACGAAGGATTCGTGCGCTTTTCTATATCCGGTTCTTCAAACCCCGATTGATAACCTAGTTGTTGTTGCTGAAGAAGTCGTTCTTTCAATTCCACAAACGGATCCGCACTCGCAAAACCAATTTTATCAATGCCGATCTCTTGGCTATATGCAATAATTTCTTTCTTTAATTGAATTACATCCATCACATACCCTCCTTTCGCTAAAATATGTGACCGTAGCAGAAAAAGCAAGAAATAAAAAATGGAAATCATTTGAATATTCAGGAAAAACAAAAAACGCAATGCCCCGTTCTCCCTAAGAAACGAAACACTGCGTTGTCCCCTATGTATGTACAATGGAGCGGGTGATGGGAATCGAACCCACGACATCAGCTTGGAAGGCTGAGGTTTTACCACTAAACTACACCCGCACACTTACTTACTCTTTTATATTGTTTTTTTCACGCACCTTCCATGCCTCTTCCTCTACCCGCTTATTCGAAGATGATTGGTGCGTCGAGGCAACTCGTAGCAAATTCACCGTTGTGTCGCTCGTGGCTGAGGTTTTACCACTAAACTACACCCACGTTCTTGCAAAAAAGGTCAAATTTTGTCGAGAAAAAATTAAAATAAAAAACAGGTATTCCCTGTTAAATGAAAATGGTGCCGATGGTGGGAGTCGAACCCACACTCCCTCACGGGAACACGATTTTGAGTCGATTATGAAATCGTGCATTCCACTCAGTTACTGAAAAAGTCTTTTATATCAAGGGTTCTTCTTATCTCCTGACCCTTTTATCCATCATTACCGAATACGACACGAGTTTTTGTACTGACGAAAGATATTATATAATTTATCTCATGTTAGGTCAATACTTTTTTCTTGCTTTTTTTCTGCCACAAAATTTATTACTTTTAAAATAAATGCTTTTCTTCTTGCTTTTTCTCCTGCCTTGTTCCGCTCTTTTCTTCGCTCATTTTTTCTTTAAAACCTTGATTTATACCCCCCTTGTCAACGTCAACTTTTTCTCATCGTTTTTTCACGCTTAATTCCTGCCTTATACCTGATTTATTCTTCACAGAAAACAGAAAAACACGAGGTAAACTGGAGATTTAGCCCAATTTTCACTCGTGTTAGGGAGCAGTTATTTTTACCTAAGGAACAAGTTGCCGTTTATTTTTGATGTATACATATAAGTTTTTAGAATTAAAGGGATAAGGTGAAAATAGGAATTTCAATTTACTTAACCCATTCCCTACAAAAGTATTGCCTGTCTCTTTCCACTGATTGCAACAGATATTAGAGCCTATATCCCTTATAGAATAAGCCATCTGCTCTTACTTTTTCCCCGTTTACAATAAAATAAAAGGTATTCTTCCTAAAAGTGTCTTGCCCTATAAATGTACCAATTACATTTATTCCATTCATAATCAGATTATATTTTTTTCCCTTTTCAAAAATAAGTTTCATCCAATTAGAATAAAAATTAGTTCCATAAATTTGATTGTTTTTTATTTTTTCTACATCACTCTTTAAATCGCTTAATATGTCTTCTTGGAAACATTCACACTGACTCTTATTTCCAGTTGCTTGATTTTCAAACTTTACAACAGAATAATTCTCTGCCTCAGAAGTTTCGTTATTTATCTTAACCTTTTCTTCATAAAACTTTGGGTTTTTTACAACGAATTTGCCCAATGACTCGAACTCCACAACGTAAACTTCGTACTTTTTTGTTTCCTT
>NZ_JAPSMC010000008.1 GCF_026847645.1 Anoxybacillus sp. J5B_2022 | reverse complement strand
TTCAAACAACACAGCTATTACATAATAACAAGTTCCAAAACTTATGTCAAGCATTTTATTTAATTTATCTGGACTTGCTTCAGACATTTTTCATTATACTGATACAATTCGTTTTTGGCAAGTATTTTTTGTAATTTCCTCCCCGCTTCATGAGTGGGCATTATGCAGGGAGGATAAGCCATCAAGTCAAAAACTATGGACAATCTCTTCGATATAGAGATCTCGCTGTTCGCTTAATGAGATAAACTTGCCATTAGTTGTTTTCACAATCGGTCGCGTCGGTTCTTCCCGCTGTATAAAGACGATTTCAGCCATTTCTCCGTTGGATAATTTCACTTTTGTTCCAACATTAAAGGCCGTTAAACTATCCAACAAAATTTGTACCACTTCTACGCTTAGTTTTCCAAAACTTTCTTTTTGTATTTGTTCAAGCGCCTTGAACGGAGATTCTTTTTTCCAGTAAAGCCGCTCCGACACCATCGCGTGGTACGCATCGGCTACCGCGACAATTTTGCTGTATGGATGAATTTGTTTATCAGTAATCCCAAACGGATAGCCGCTTCCATCGTTTCGCTCGTGATGCTGTAATACTGCTAACTTTACTCCTTCTTGAATAAACGGTATTTTTTGTACCATTTTATATCCAAAAACAGAATGCTGCTTTACTTCTTTATACTCTTCCGATGTAAGTGCGGACTTTTTCATCAAGATTTTTTCATCAATTTTTGCCATTCCACAATTACTTAAAAAACCTGCAAGAGCAATTTGATAACAATCCCCTTTGGTATAATTTAAACATTTCGCTAAAAATCCAGATAATAATCCAATGCTTACCGCGTGATGGCATAAATAGTCTTCTTTTGTAGTATAGCGATATAGAGTGAGTAACTCACTTCGATTATCAATCAAACGGTCTAATAATGGGAGGATAATCGACCGAACTTCGTTAATGTCGATGGATGCTCCTGATTGCCATGATTGAAATATTTTTTTATATCGCTGTACCGCCTTTAAATAAAGGGTGACAACTTCCTCTTCGTTTTCAGCCGTGCTGTTAGGTGAGTGTGGAGCAATCACTTCCGCTGGTTTAAACGGTTGTCCATTCGCTAAAACCGATTCCACGTAAACATCTTCCACTAAAAATTTCTCCAACACAGTGAGCAACATCGGTGTTAACACAGTATTTTTTGGAATGATTGGCTTTTTTGTTCTTCCGACGACATCTTCTGCAAGAATACACCCTTCTTGAAGTTGATGAATTTTTACCCGAAACATGTTCCTCCCCCAGTTCTCAAACGCAGTTCCCCTTTATTACGAAAAAGCTGACTCGAAGGTATTGGAGAACGGCCCTTCGAATCAGCAACCTGTTTAATTTTCTTCATTTCCTTCTAACTCTTTTTCTTCTTCTCTCGGAACTTTCGCAACTGTTGCGACATGTTCATGATCACCAGATAAACGAATGAGTTTGACGCCTTTTGTGTTTCTGCCCATTCGCGAAATATCGCTTACGGCAATCCGGATTAAAATACCGTTCGTTGTCATCAACATTAAATCTTCTTCATCTGTGACTGTTTTCACCGCAACGACTGACCCATTTTTCTCCGTAATATTACACGTTTTTAACCCTTTGCCGCCACGGGTTTGTATACGATATTCCGAGGCTTTTGTTCGTTTTCCATACCCGTTTTTCGTCACAACAAGCACATCATCGTCTTCTTCTAAAATTTCCATTCCGACAACTTCATCGTCATCTTCTAACGTAATGGCTTTCACCCCGGTCGCACTTCTTCCCATCGTCCGCACATCCGTTTCTGGGAAACGAATGAGCATGCCGTGTTTCGTTCCGACAATAATGTGCTTCGAGCCGTCTGTCAGCTTCACGGAAATTAACTCGTCCCCTTCGCGAAGACAAATCGCAATCAACCCATTATTGCGAATGTTAGCAAACGAAGATAGCGGAGAGCGTTTAGCAATCCCTTGCTTTGTCGTAAAGAACAAGAACGAGTCGTCATCAAATTCATCAATGGTAATAATCGTGTTAATCCATTCATCCTTATCAATTTCTAATAAATTGATAATTGGAATTCCTTTTGCAGTCCGTCCGAACTCTGGAATTTCGTATCCTTTCGCTCGGTACACTTTCCCTTTATTCGTGAAAAATAAAATCGTATGATGCGTCGAGGTAATGAGAAGATGTTCGACGAAATCATCTTCGCTCGTATTCATGCCTTGAACCCCTCTGCCACCGCGCTTTTGGCTTCGATAAGTGGAAAGTGGGATCCGCTTAATATATCCTTTATGCGTCAACGTCACGACAATATGTTCACAAGGAATCAAATCTTCGTCAGCAAACTCCTCAACACCACCACTTACAATTTCTGTTCTCCGTTCATCGTTAAATCGTTCCTTTATTTCCGTTAGTTCAGCACGAATAATTTGCAGCACTTTTTCCTCGTCTGCTAAAATAGCTTTCAATTCTGCGATGAGTTGGACGAGCTCTTGATACTCTTGCTCAATTTTTTCCCGTTCTAAGCCGGTCAATCTTTGCAGGCGCATATCTAAAATCGCTTGCGCTTGTCTTTCTGTTAACGAGAATTTTTGCATTAACCCTTCTTTCGCCATTTCCGTTGTTTGCGAATGGCGGATTAAGTGAATGACTTCGTCTAAATGATCGAGAGCGATGCGCAATCCTTCTAAAATGTGCGCGCGCGCTTCTGCTTTTTTCAGTTCGTACGCTGTGCGGCGACGAATAACGATTTTTTGATGGTCTAAATAATGTATTAAACACTCTTTTAAATTTAGCACTTTCGGTTGGCCGTCCACGAGGGCTAGCATGTTAATACCGAAGCTTGTTTGTAACGCTGTTTGCTTATACAAATTGTTTAAAATTACTTTCGCATTGGCATCTCTGCGAATTTCCATCACAATTCGCATGCCACTCCGGTCCGACTCATCACGCAAATCAGTAATACCGTCAATTTTCTTCTCGCGGACAAGCTCAGCAATTCGTTCGATCAATTTCGCCTTATTGACTTGGTAAGGGAGCTCATAAACAATAATGCTTTCCTTGCCGTTTTCTTTTTGTTCAATTTCGACTTTTGCCCGTAACGTAATCGAACCGCGTCCCGTTTCATACGCTTTTCGGATGCCGCTGCGACCGATAATTTGCCCGCCTGTTGGAAAATCTGGTCCAGGGATAAATTCCATCAATTCAGCAACCGTCATGTCTGGATCTTGACTTAATGCTAAAAGCGCATCAATGACCTCGCCAAGCTGATGCGGTGGAATATTTGTCGCCATTCCGACGGCAATGCCCGACGAGCCATTGACGAGTAAATTCGGAAATCGAGACGGTAAAACAACCGGTTCTTTTTCCGAACCATCGTAGTTATCTTGGTAGTCAATAGTATCTTTAGTAATATCGCGCAACAGTTCCATCGATATTTTCGACATGCGCGCTTCGGTGTAACGCATTGCCGCAGCGGCATCGCCGTCAATGGATCCGAAGTTTCCGTGCCCGTCCACCAGCATATAACGGTAGTTAAAATCTTGCGCCATGCGTACCATTGTATCGTAAACAGCCGCATCACCGTGCGGATGGTATTTGCCGATGACTTCGCCAACGATGCGTGCTGACTTTTTGTAAGGCTTGTCCGCGGTCATTCCTAAATCGTGCATCGCATATAAAATGCGGCGATGAACAGGTTTTAAGCCATCGCGAACATCAGGCAAAGCGCGCGACACAATAACACTCATTGCATAGTCAAGAAAAGATGAGCGCATCTCTTGGCTAATATTCACTTCGCGAATTCGTGGATTCTGGTTTTCTGACATACTGGAAAAACCTCCCTTATAAACTCGTTTTTAGGCGGGGAGGGTGATAAGCAACACTCTCCATACAAACCGAAGGCAATTTTAAATATCTAAATTTTTTACGTATCGAGCGTTTTCTTCAATAAACTGTCTGCGCGGCTCCACTTTATCGCCCATTAAAATTTCAAACGTTTCGTCCGCTTCAATCGCATCTTGTAAGCTTACTTGAAGTAGTGTCCGCGTTTCCGGATTCATCGTTGTTTCCCATAATTGTTCTGGGTTCATTTCTCCAAGACCTTTGTAACGTTGAATGGCCGGTTTCGGATTTTCCGAGAGCTCCGCCAAAATTTTTTCTAATTGCCGGTCGTTGTAGGCGTATTCGACGCGCTTTCCTTGCTGGATTTTGTAAAGCGGAGGCTGAGCAATGTAGACATAGCCATGCTCGATCAATTCCCGCATATAGCGATAAAAAAACGTCAGCAACAATGTACGGATATGGGCGCCGTCTACATCAGCGTCGGTCATGATAATGACTTTATGGTAGCGCGCTTTCGTAATATCAAAATCTTCCCCGATTCCCGTTCCTAACGCAGTAATAATTGCCCGCACTTCGTTGTTCGATAAAATTTTATCTAGCCTTGCTTTTTCGACGTTAATAATTTTGCCGCGCAGCGGTAAAATCGCTTGGAAATGCCGGTCGCGCCCTTGCTTCGCTGAACCGCCCGCCGAATCTCCCTCAACGACATACAATTCGCTAATCGATGGATCTTTGGAGGAGCAGTCTGCTAATTTCCCTGGTAAATTAGAGATTTCTAGTGCACTTTTTCTTCGCGTCAATTCGCGCGCTTTTTTCGCGGCTACACGAGCGCGTGCCGCCATCATGCCTTTTTCAACAATTTTCCGAGCGATGGTTGGATTCTCTAGCAAAAACGTTTCAAATTGCTCTGAAAAAATGGAATCCGTTGCCGTTCTTGCATCGCTATTTCCAAGCTTCGTTTTCGTTTGTCCTTCGAACTGAGGGGACGGGTGTTTCACAGAAATAATCGCCGTCAGCCCTTCTCGGACATCTTCACCGGTTAAGTTCGCATCGTTATCTTTGAAAATATGATGTTTGCGCGCATAGTCATTGATAATGCGCGTCAACGCTGTTTTAAAGCCGGATTCATGCGTTCCACCTTCATGCGTATGAATATTATTGGCAAACGAGTAAATGTTACTGCTGTAGCTGTCATTGTATTGAAGGGCGATTTCTACATAAATGCCATCCCGCTCACCAGCGATATACACCGGTTCTTCATGAAGCACTTCACGCGTCCGGTTTAAATGTTGAACGTATGATTGAATTCCACCCTCGTAATAATATTCGTTTCGGCGCTTTTCGCCTCGTTTATCTTCTAGCGTAATGCGAATGCCGCGATTTAAAAACGCCAATTCGCGCAATCGGTTGGCGAGCGTATCGTAATCGTACTCGATCGTTTCCGTGAAAATTTCTGGGTCTGGTTTAAAATGGACGGTCGTGCCTGTTCGATCGGTTTCGCCAATCACTTGTAGATCGGTGCAAGGAACGCCGCGCTCATATTTTTGATAATGGATTTTTCCTTCTCGGTAAACGAACACTTCTAATTCTTGCGACAAGGCATTGACAACAGAGGCACCGACACCATGAAGTCCGCCGGATACTTTATAGCCCCCACCACCAAATTTTCCGCCAGCGTGAAGCACAGTCATGATGACTTCTACCGCCGGCCGTCCCATTTGCTCTTGAATGCCGACAGGAATGCCGCGTCCGTTATCAGCAACTGTAATGCTGTTGTCTTCTTCGATCGTCACATGGATTTCCGTACAATACCCCGCCAGCGCCTCATCAATGCTATTATCCACGATCTCCCATACTAAATGATGGAGCCCTTTAGGACCGGTAGACCCAATGTACATTCCCGGGCGCTTCCGAACCGCCTCAAGCCCTTCTAGCACTTGAATTTGACTTTCATCATACATATGTTCGATTTTTTGTTCCATTGTCATGTTAATCACCTACGCTTTCCTTTGAAAAACGATCAAAACTCATTGTTCAATTTGACCAGAACGCACTTGATAAACGGCTGCTTCTTTAATGACATCATGTTCAATTCCGTCAATGCTTGTCGTCGTGACAAATGTTTGGACCTTTTGGCGGATCGCATTGAGTAAATGTGTTTGCCGAAAATCATCGAGCTCTGAAAGTACATCATCTAATAAAAGAATCGGATAATCACCTGTTTCAGCAAAAATCAATTCGATTTCGGCCAGCTTAACGGATAAAGCCGTCGTTCTTTGCTGACCTTGCGACCCGAACGTTTGCACATCTTTTCCGTTCACATCGAACGACAGATCATCACGATGTGGGCCGGCGAGCGTCATTCCCCGCTCCATCTCTTTCTCCTTTATTTTAACAAATTTCTCACTATACGCTTCTATTATTCTCGACAATTCGATCTTTTCTGATACGTCAATCGAAGGATGATATCGAATATGGAGTTGCTCTAATCCCCTGCTAATTTCGTGATGAATCGGTTCCGCCCATTTTTGCAATAGCTGCAAAAACTCATACCGTTTCAGCGTAATTTTAGCAGCAAGCTCAATTAATTGTTCCGTTAACACATCGAGCATCGTTTCATCACGTTGCTGCTTCGTTTGCAATGATTTTAAATAATGGTTTCGCTGCTGCAATATTTTTTGGTATCGGCTTAAATCATGCATATAGATGGGGGAAATTTGGCCGATTTCCATATCAATAAAGCGTCGTCTTACTTGAGGTCCCCCTTTGACTAAATGTAAATCTTCTGGGGCAAACAAAACAACGTTAAGATGACCGATATATTGACTTAATTTTCGTTGTTCGATATGGTTTATTTTCGCTTTTTTCCCTTTTTTTGATACAACAAGTTGTAAAGATAACGGGCCATTTCGCTTTATCGTTCTCCCTTCTATTTTAGCATATTCCTCCTCCCAACGAATCAACTCTTTATCATTTGCTGTCCGATGGGATTTGGCCATCGCTAAAACATAAATGGCCTCCATTAAATTCGTTTTTCCTTGCGCATTTTCTCCTAAAATAATATTGACATGATGAGCAAATTCCACTTCTTGATTCACATAATTGCGATAGTTTTTTAACGATAAATGTGTTAAAAGCAAAGATCCTTCACCTACTCTAAGCCTTTTACAACAAAGGTACCGAACTCGCGCATATCGACAACATCACCGTTCTTTAACTTACGACCTCGACGTGTTTCTCTTTCACCGTTCACATACACTTCCTTCGTTTGCAAAAACCATTTAGCCATCCCGCCTGTATCAATCATTTGTGCCAATTTTAAAAATTGGCCGAGAGTAATCGTCTCCGTTGAAATCTCTATCTTCTTCATTCGTTCACCGCTCACTTTCGTCAAAAACTGTCCATCACTTTATTTTACTAAAAAATTCGTCAATAGAAAAGAAAGCTGCTAGAGGCTCGTTTTTTCTAGCAGCTTTGATTTATCAATAAGTTCTGACCGGCAAAATTAATTGAAGCATTGAATCCGTATGAAGCGGACGGAGAATAAATGGCCGCATCGCTCCGGTAAAACTAATTTTAATTTCTGTTCCTTCTAGCGCTTTTAACGCATCCATCATGTATTTAGCGCTGAAAGAAATTTTTAACTCCTCACCTTCGATCGCTTCGCTCTGAATTTCTTCTGTTACTTTCCCGATTTCAGGGGAAATGGACGAAATCTCAATCATTCCGCCTGGCAGCGTCGTTAATTTGACGACGTTGTTTCTTCCTTCCCGTGCCAGTAAAGAAGCGCGATCAATCGCTTGGAAAAACTCTTTCGCGTTGATGACGACATCTGTTTGACTATCGGTTGGGATTAATCGAGATGTATCTGGATAGTTGCCGTCAAGAAGCCGTGAGAAGAACAATAAATGCTTCGCCTTGAACAACACTTGGTTTTCCGTCATCACAATTTCCACATTTTCGTTTGTGTCGTCTAAAATTTTGCTTAATTCATTTAAACTTTTACCTGGAATAACGACATTGTATGACAAATGATGATCCATCTCTACTTTCGCTTTTCGCAAAGCGAGCCGGTGACTATCTGTTGCAATACAGATTAATTCTCCGTTTTCCACTCGCCAGTTGACACCTGTTAAGATCGGCCGCGTTTCGGACACCGATACAGCGAAAACGGTTTGCCGAATGATCGTTTTAAGCAAATCCGTCGGCAGCTTGAACACATGCTCTTCTTGAATTTGTGGCAGCCGTGGATATTCTTCTGCATCTAAGCCATTCAAACTGAATTCTGTTTTTCCTGAGCGAATTATGACAATGAATGGCGCTTGCACTTCTATTTCTACCGTTTCTTGTGGGAGTTTTTTTACAATTTCAGCGAAAAAGCGAGCTGGCAAGACAATGCTTCCAGGTTCCGTCACTTCCGCAATGATTTTTCCGTCTTCTTCCGCTGGAATAAAAGATTCAATAGAAATATCGGAATCGCTACCTGTTAGTGTAACTCCTTGTTCCATCGCAACCATTTTAATGCCAGACAAAATCGGAATGGTCGTTCGTGAAGAAATAGCTTTCATGACATCTTGAACGCTACGGGCTAAATCGTCCCGTTGAATAGTGAGTCGCACAAATATTTCCCTCCTAAACGTAAGAAATAGATTTATTTTTTATATAAAGAATAATAATAATAGTAATAGGGCTTGTTAACATGTGGATAAGCATGACAAAACAAAGGAAACACAGTCATCCACATGTGGATAGACTGTGCGCATTTTTTCTATTATTCACAAAAACAAAGCGATTAATGTTTTAGCTTCTCTTGAATCTCTTTAATATGTTTCTGTAATTGAACGTCCGTCTGTAATAAATTTGTGATTTTTTCATGCGCGTGAATGACGGTCGTATGATCGCGGCCACCAAATTCTTCTCCGATTTTCGGGAGCGAGCAGTCCGTTAACTCGCGGGAAAGATACATCGCGATTTGTCGCGGGAATGCAACCGATTTTGTCCGTTTCTTTGCTTTGAAATCTTCCAGTTTTAAGTTAAAATGCTCCCCGACGACTCGTTGAATATCTTGAATTGTGATGACTTTCGGTTTAGCGCTAGGAATAATATCTTTTAATGCTTCCGCGGCTAAATCAGCGTTAATTTCTTTATTGATGAGCGACGAATAGGCGACAACGCGAATGAGCGCTCCTTCTAACTCGCGAATGTTGGAATCAATCTGGTTGGCAATGTAGAGCATGACTTCATTCGGAATGTCGAACCCTTCCGCTTTCGCTTTTTTGCGCAAAATCGCAATTCTCGTTTCTAAATCAGGGGGAGTAATGTCGGTAATTAATCCCCACTCAAACCGTGAGCGAAGGCGGTCTTCAAGAGTCGGAATTTCTTTTGGCGGACGGTCGCTTGAAATGACGATTTGTTTACTTTCCTCATGTAGTGTATTAAAAGTATGGAAAAATTCTTCTTGCGTCTGTTCTTTTCCCGCTAAAAACTGAATATCATCAATTAGTAAGACGTCAACATTGCGATATTTGTTGCGAAAATCGTCGGCTTTATTGTCGCGAATCGCATTGATAAACTCGTTCGTAAATTTTTCTGAAGATAAATAGACGACTTTAGCTGAAGGATTATGCTCGATGACATAATGACCGATCGCATGCATTAAATGCGTCTTTCCTAATCCGACTCCACCGTAAATAAAAAGCGGGTTATACGCTTTCGCCGGCGCTTCGGCCACAGCTAAGGAAGCAGCATGTGCAAAGCGGTTTCCGGAACCGATGACGAACGTATCAAACGTATATTTCGGGTTGAGCATGCTTTGCGGGAAATCCGTCTGTTCTTCCTCTAGTTTTCGCTGTTTTTTTGTTGGCGGCTTGAGCTCTAGTTCTTCCTCATCCGGATTATGCGGAATAATAAATTTAATAGTTAACTCTTCTCCGGTAATGTCATAGATTGTTTCGCCTATTAAGTGCGCATAGCGGGAATCTAACCAGTCTCTAGCAAATTCGTTTGGGGCTACGATTACGAGTGTGTCACCTTTTAAAGAGTGAGCTTTTGTTGACTTTAGCCATGTTTCGAAGCTAGGTTTGCTAATCTTTTTTTCAATCTCCGCAAGCGCTTTATTCCACAAATCATCGATATTTTCCACCCGTTGGCCCTCCTTCTTATAAAGGCTTGTTCAACTTTTGTACAACCTTTTGAAACGCATGCATAAATGTTTATAAAAATGCGCATGTGGAAAAGTAATATAATAAGGAAAAAAAGCGACATTTCGACAAAACTAACGGCATGTGGATATTTTTTTCTACACTATTGAATAAAGTGTCCACACATTATTCACATTCTGTGGATAAAATGATTGTCTATACGAATAATCCAGAGTGAAAACAAGAATATAATATCAAATAACCCGTTGTGTTGCAATGATTTTAAAAAAATATCCACAATGTCCATATATTGTGGAAAAATCGTTATCCACACCACAAGACATTGTGAAAAAGATGTCGATAAATGTTGTGAATAGATGAAAAATAGGGATTGATCTATCCACAGCGAAAAAACGATCAAAGAACCGCCTGGGACAGTTGACATTTTGCTAGGTTGTTCAATATAATTAGAAAGACTGCCTGTAACAGTTATTCCTCAGGGAGGTGTCATAAATGAAACGCACATATCAACCAAACAAGCGTAAACGCAGCAAAGTTCACGGCTTCCGCGCGCGCATGAGCACAAAAAATGGACGTAAAGTGCTTGCACGTCGTCGCCGCAAAGGAAGAAAAGTATTATCCGCATAGGCCACTGAAACATCAGTGGTCTTTTTTCTAAATATAAAGTATGGAGTGTTCGGACTTGGGATGAAAAAAAAATACCGATAAAGTATGGAGTGTTCGGACTTGGGATGAAAAAAAAATACCGAATCAAAAAAAATGAAGAGTTTCAGCAAGTGTTTCAAGAAGGAAAATCGATGGCGAACCGGCAGTTTGTCGTTTATGTACTTGATCGTCCCGAGCAGCCTTACTTTCGCCTTGGCTTATCGGTGAGTAAAAAAATTGGGAAAGCGGTCGTGAGAAACAAGGTGAAACGCTATATTCGCCAAGCTTTTTTAGAGTTGCGCGAACAGGTGACACCAGGAAAAGATTATGTCGTGATCGCGCGAATGCCGACGTCGGAAATGAACTATGCGGAAGTGAAAAAAAGTTTGCAGCACGTATTAAAAAAAGCGGGCGTATTACTGAATCAACCGAATCGTGTTGATTAACTAATAAACGATTTTTTCTTAGCCTTTCTGCCTTAGTCGGCAAGCGATTTGCTTGTAGGGCAGAAAAGCAGGTGTTCAGTTATACAACTTCGTATTTTCTGAGTAAAAAATGGATAATCAATACTCGTGGAATCAACCGTTTCAGCGGCAATAATGGTAAAATACATATAGAAACTGCGGAAAAGTTAGGAGGAAAATAAGGTGAAAAGGCGAATTTGGTTAATAGTCGCACTTGTTTTGCTAGTGGCTTTCGTTTCAGGGTGTTCGCAAATTAATCAGCCGATCACACCGGAAAGTAAAGGGTTTTGGAACGAATATATCGTCTATCCGCTTTCGTGGCTAATCAAGTACGTGGCAAAGTTGTTTGGCGGGAATTACGGTTTGTCGATTATTATCGTAACGATCATCATTCGGTTGGCTATTTTACCGTTAATGATCCAGCAAACGAAAAATGCGAAAGCGATGCAGGCGTTGCAGCCGGAGTTGCAAAAACTGAAAGAAAAATACAGTTCAAAAGATATGCAAACCCAACAAAAATTGCAACAAGAAACGATGTTGCTGTTCCAAAAACATGGCGTCAACCCGTTAGCCGGATGTTTCCCGCTGCTCATTCAGACGCCGATTTTAATCGGTTTTTATCACGCGATTATGCGGACACGAGAAATTGCTGATCACAATTTTTTATGGTTCGATCTAGGTGCAAAAGACCCGTACTATATTTTACCGGTCGTCGCTGGTGTTGCAACGTTTATTCAGCAAAAAATCATGATGGCCGGAACGGAGCAACAAAATCCGCAAATGGCAATGATGCTTTGGATGATGCCGATCATGATCATTGTGTTCGGGATTAACTTTCCAGCCGCGTTGTCGCTTTACTGGGTAGTCGGAAACATTTTCTCCATTGTGCAAACGTATTTGATCAAAGGTCCTGATTTAAAATCTTCTCATTCAGGGGGACAGAAAAAGTGAAAGAAGTAACCGCGACCGCTTCCACTGTTGATGAAGCTATTCAGCTGGCTTTAAGTCAATTAGGAGTTTCGAAAGATCGCGTGGAAATCAATGTATTGGATCAAGGGAAAAAAGGGTTGTTCGGGATTTTCGGCAATAAACCGGCGGTTGTTAAAGCGACGGTGTTGCCGCATCCGGTCGAAGAAGCGGAAGCCTTTTTAAAAAAGGTCATTGAACAAATGGGTATTTCAGCTCATATTGAGAAGGCGGAAAATGAAAAAGACGTTCAGTTTATGATCGGTGGAGAACAAGTAGCGCGCTTGATCGGTAAACATGGACAAACATTAAATTCTTTACAGTTCCTTACACAACTCGTTGCTAACCGGTACGCGAAAGGTTATATTCATATTACGGTTGATGCAGAAAACTATCGAACAAGACGCCAGGAAGTACTAGTGCAGCTAGCAAAAAAATTGGCGGAAAAAGCGGTGAAGACAGGAAAAGAAGTTAAATTAGAACCACTTCCAGCTTATGAGCGAAAGGTGATTCACGCAACATTAGCTAAAAACGGCAAAGTGAAAACTTTTTCCGTCGGAACAGAACCGCACCGCTATATTGTGATTGCTCCCGTACGCGAACGAACGAATTAGCAGTAGTGTAGCGTGGGGGGAAGAGGCTATCTCATCGTTTGAGACGGCCTCTTTTTCTGTTGTTGATAAAGCGGGAAATTTATTGTTATTCACATGTGGATAAGTTAAAATTGATAATGATTACCTTCTAGGTTGTGGATGTGGATAGAAGATGATTCGGTTTGTTCACAATAGATAACAACAAGAATTGAAGCGAGGTGAAAGCGGCATGGAGTTTGATACGATTGCGGCGATTTCGACCCCGATGGGGGAAGGGGCAATCGCCATTGTGCGTTTGAGTGGAGATGAAGCGATTGCGATTGCCGACCGCATTTTTAAAGGAGCAGGCGGAAAGCGGTTGAAAGATGTTCCTTCTCATACAATTCATTACGGCCGCATCATTGATCCTGCCAACGGCCAGACGGTAGAGGAAGTCATGGTGTCGGTCATGAAAGCGCCGAAAACATTTACCCGGGAAGATGTCGTAGAAATTAACTGTCACGGTGGTTTAGTATCGGTCAACCGCGTATTGCAGCTCGTGTTGACAAACGGTGCGCGCCTTGCTGAACCAGGCGAATTTACGAAGAGGGCGTTTTTAAACGGACGCATTGACTTGTCGCAAGCGGAAGCGGTCATTGATTTAATCCGTGCCAAAACAGATCGGGCGATGCATGTCGCGCTCAGCCAAATGGAAGGGCGATTGTCCAACATGATTCGCCATTTGCGGCAAACGATTTTAGAAACGCTTGCTCACGTAGAAGTAAATATTGATTATCCCGAATACGATGATGTGGAAGAGATGACCCACCAGCTGCTTATGGAAAAGGCAGCGTACGTTCGCGACCAAATTGATCGGCTGTTACAGACCGCCCAACAAGGGAAAATATTGCGCGAAGGGCTTGCTACTGCGATTATTGGTCGTCCAAACGTTGGGAAATCATCGCTTTTAAATAATCTTGTTCACGAAAATAAAGCGATTGTCACCGACATCCCCGGCACGACAAGGGATGTGATTGAGGAATACGTCAACGTCCGCGGCGTCCCTTTGAGGCTAATCGATACCGCAGGAATTCGCGAAACGGAGGATATTGTTGAGCGAATCGGCGTGGAACGTTCCCAGCAAATGGTAAAAGAGGCCGATTTAATTCTATTAGTGTTAAACTATAACGAACCGTTGATGGAAGAAGACGAGCAACTTTTTGCGACAGTCAAAGGAAAAGAAGTGATTGTCATCGTCAATAAAACGGATTTACCGCAAAAAATCGATATGGAGCGCGTTCGCGAGCTCGCGGCCGGCCGGCCGGTCGTGACGACGTCCTTGTTGGAGGAAAAGGGAATTGAAGAACTAGAAGAAGCGATCTCACGGTTATTTTTCACCGGAGCGGTCGAAGCAGGCGATTTAACATATGTGTCTAATTCACGCCATATCGCACTTCTCCATCAAGCGAAACAAGCGATCGAAGAGGCGATCGCTGGGATTGAAGCAGGTGTGCCAATTGATATCGTTCAAATTGACTTGACGCGAGCGTGGGAGCTGCTTGGGGAAATCATTGGCGATACCGTTCATGAAAGTTTGATTGATCAGCTGTTCTCGCAGTTTTGTTTAGGGAAATAAATTCAAAAGATTAGAAAAATGATCGAAAAAAGGAGGCTAGCTTTAATGGAATACCATGGCGGTACGTATGATGTCATCGTAGTCGGTGCGGGCCATGCGGGCTGTGAAGCAGGATTGGCTGCGGCGCGCATCGGGGCCAAAACGCTAATGATTACGTTAAATCTTGATATGGTTGCGTTTATGCCGTGTAACCCGTCGATCGGCGGTCCGGCGAAGGGGATTGTCGTCCGTGAAATTGATGCGTTAGGCGGGGAAATGGCGAAAAACATCGATAAAACATACATTCAAATGCGGATGTTAAACACAGGAAAAGGGCCAGCTGTCCGCGCATTGCGGGCGCAAGCCGATAAATTTTTGTACCAGCATGAAATGAAAAAGACGATAGAAAAAGAAGAAAACTTGACGTTATTGCAAGGAAAAGTAGAGCGTTTGATCGTCGAAGACGGTATATGCAAAGGGGTAATTACGCATACGGGAGCACATTATTATGCGAAAACGGTTGTCATTACGACAGGAACGTTTTTGCGCGGGGAAATTATTATTGGCGATATTAAATATTCGAGCGGGCCAAACAATCAGCAGCCGTCGATTAAGCTGTCGGAACATTTAGAGGAACTTGGGTTTGAATTGGTTCGTTTCAAAACTGGAACACCTCCGCGAGTGAACAGCCGTTCGATTGATTATAGCAAAACGGAAATTCAGCCGGGAGATGAGGTGCCGCGGGCGTTTTCTTACGAAACGACCGAATATATCACAGACCAGCTTCCGTGCTGGCTGACGTACACGACGGAGGCGACACATCGAATCATTGATGAAAATTTACATTTGTCGCCAATGTATTCTGGCATGATTAAAGGAACAGGACCGCGTTATTGTCCGTCGATTGAAGATAAAATCGTCCGTTTCCACGACAAGCCGCGCCATCAAATTTTCCTTGAACCGGAAGGGCGCAATACGGAAGAAGTGTATGTCCAAGGATTATCGACTAGCTTGCCGGAGCATATTCAGCGGCAAATATTAGCGACCATTCCAGGACTCGAACAGGCGCAATTGATGAGAGCAGGGTATGCGATTGAATACGATGCGATCGTGCCGACGCAGTTATGGCCGACGTTGGAAACAAAAATCGTGAAAAACTTATATACTGCAGGGCAAATTAACGGAACGTCCGGATACGAGGAAGCGGCAGGCCAAGGGTTGATCGCCGGTATTAACGCCGCAAGAAAAGCGTTAGGAAAAGAGGAGCTTATTTTAAGCCGTTCCGACGCTTACATCGGCGTCTTGATTGATGACCTTGTCACGAAGGGAACAAATGAACCGTATCGTTTGCTGACATCGCGTGCTGAGTACCGCTTGTTGCTTCGCCATGATAACGCGGATTTGCGCTTGACGGAAATAGGCTATCAAATCGGTCTTATTTCTGATGCCCGCTATGAAAAGTTTTTGGCGAAAAAAGCGGCGATCGAAAAAGAGAAAAAGCGGCTGCAAACGTATATCATTAAACCGACGCCTGAAGTGCAAGAAGTCATTCGACAAGCAGGCGGGAGCGAGCTGAAAGATGGCATTCGCGCAGCCGATTTATTGAAGCGACCGGAAATGACGTACGAACATATCCAATTGCTTGCCCCAGCGGAAGAAGACATTCCGGCAGATGTCATTGAGCAAGTCGAAATTCAAATTAAGTATGAAGGGTATATCGAGAAGTCGCTACAACAAGTAGAACGCCTTAAAAAAATGGAAAACAAAAAAATTCCAGAAGATATTGATTATGACGCGATTACGGGGCTTGCGACAGAAGCGCGACAAAAATTAAAACAAGTGCGCCCGCTTTCCATTGCGCAAGCATCGCGTATTTCCGGCGTGAATCCGGCCGATATTTCCATTTTGTTAGTCTATTTAGAACAAGGAAGAATCGCACGAGTGTCGAATGAATAATAAGTGAAGGGATTGGCATATGGATACAAAACAGTTTCAGATGCTGCTTCAGGAGAAAGGGATCTCCCTTTCTCCACAGCAATTGGCGCAATTTGAACGGTATTACGAGCTATTGGTTGAATGGAATGAAAAAATGAATTTAACAGCGATCACGGACAAGCCAGGCGTCTATTTAAAACATTTTTTCGATTCCATCTCACCAGCGTTTTATTACGATTTTTCACAACCTATTTCGCTTTGCGATGTCGGTGCAGGGGCCGGTTTCCCAAGCGTTCCGTTAAAAATTTGCTTTCCGCACATCCAACTATCGATTGTCGACTCGCTACAAAAACGCATTACGTTTCTTCATGTCCTTGCTTCAGAACTCGAATTGGAAGACGTGGCGTTTTATCACGACCGTGCCGAAACGTTCGGCAGAAAAGAAGGCATTCGCGAGTCATTTGATGTCGTCATCGCCCGCGCCGTTGCGCGAATGTCTGTATTAAGTGAATTGTGCCTCCCGCTCGTCCAAGTGAACGGGACATTTATCGCCATGAAAGCGGCTTCGGCTCAAGAAGAACTAGAGCAAGGTCAAACGGCCATTAAAGTACTAGGCGGAGAAATCGCCGCTGTTCACTCGTTTACGCTGCCGATTGAGGAAAGCGAGCGCACGATCATTGTGATCGATAAAAAACGGAAAACGCCAAATAAATATCCGCGGAAACCAGGAGTGCCGAACAAACTTCCGATTGAGTAAACCTTAAATTAGGGGAGAGTTTTTAAAGGTGGTGTGGGGAAATGAAGCATCCTTTTTCACGCTTCTTCAGTTTTGGAGAAAAGGAACAAGAAGAAATCATTGAAAAAACCGATAGTGAGGAAGTACGAAAAATTCCAGTCGCTCAAATTGTCCCGAACCGTTTTCAGCCGCGGACGATTTTTGATGATGAAAAAATTGCGGAACTCGCGTTAACGATTCGGACGCATGGAATTATTCAGCCGATTGTCGTTCGTGAATGCGAGGATGGGAGATTCGAAATTATCGCCGGCGAAAGACGGTGGCGCGCCGTTCAGCAGCTCGGATGGACGGAGATTCCCGCGATCATTAAAAACTTAAACGATAAAGAAACGGCTTCCGTCGCACTAATCGAAAACTTGCAGCGTGAGGAACTAACTCCGATTGAAGAAGCGATGGCGTATGCCAAATTATTAGAGCTGCATCATTTAACGCAAGAAGCGCTGGCACAACGGCTCGGAAAAGGGCAGTCCACGATCGCGAATAAACTTCGATTATTGAAGTTGCCGCAAGAAGTACAGGAAGCTCTTTTGCAACGAACGATTACAGAACGACATGCGCGGGCGTTAATTGTTTTAAAAGATAAAGAAAAACAGTTGAAATTGTTAAAAGAAATCATTGAAAAACAATTAAACGTGAAGCAAACAGAAGACCGCGTCTTAAAAATGCTAGAAGCGAACCAGTCGAAGTCGAAACCGAAACGAAAATCATTCAGCAAAGACATGCGAATTGCGGTCAACACGATTCGTCAATCGTTAGCCATGGTAGCGGACAGCGGTTTGTCGATTGATTCTGAAGAAGAAGAATTTGAAGACTACTATCAAATTACGATCCGCATTCCGAAAAAATAGGCGGGTGCTGAAAAACCTCATCATTAGGTAGGTGATGAGGTTTTTTGTCGCATTTCGCTTATAGAAAATACGTTCATTTTGTTTATTTCGTGATAGAATAAAACATATGAGTAATCCAAGGGTAGGTGTCATCGTGGGCAAAGTCATTGCGATTGCAAACCAAAAAGGCGGAGTGGGGAAGACGACAACAGCGGTGAATTTGGCCGCTTGTTTGGCACATCTCGACAAAAAAGTATTGCTTGTCGACATTGATCCCCAGGGGAATGCCACAAGCGGTATCGGCATTGAAAAAGGCGATATTGATGAATGCATTTATAATCTCCTCGTGGAAGGGATGAAAGCGAAAGATGTCGTAAGACCGACCAATATTGAACATTTACATATCATCCCGGCTACCATTCAATTAGCGGGTGCGGAAATTGAATTAGTGTCGGTCATATCGCGGGAAATTTTGCTAAAAAATGCCCTCGCCCCGTTAAAAGAGCATTATGACTTCATTTTGATCGACTGTCCGCCTTCATTAGGGTTGTTGACGTTAAACGCATTAACCGCTGCGGACGCGGTCTTAATTCCGGTGCAGTGCGAGTATTATGCGCTTGAAGGATTGAGCCAGCTGTTAAATACGATTCGCCTCGTCCAAAAACATTTAAACACGAACTTAAAGCTCGAAGGCGTTGTGTTAACGATGTTAGATGCGCGAACGAATTTAGGGCTTCAAGTCATTCAAGAAGTAAAAAAATATTTCCGCGAAAAAGTGTACGATACGATCATTCCGCGTAACGTCCGGTTAAGCGAAGCGCCGAGTCATGGAAAACCGATTATTCTTTATGATGTGCGGTCAAAAGGAGCAGAAGTATATATCGAGCTAGCAAAGGAGGTGTTAGCACGTGGCTAAAGGGCTTGGAAAAGGCATTAACGCTCTGTTTGCGAACTTGGAAGTAAATGAAGGTGAGTCGATTCAAGAAGTCAGCATTAAAGAGTTGCGTCCGAATCCTTATCAACCACGCAAAACATTTCGGCCGGAGTCGATTGAAGAATTAAAACAGTCGATCATCGAGCACGGAATTTTGCAGCCATTGATTGTTCGACAAAGCATTAAAGGTTATGAAATTGTCGTCGGAGAAAGACGGTTCCGCGCGGCTAAAGAAGCGAACTTAAAAACGGTTCCGGTCGTCGTCCGTAATTTAACGGAACAGCAAATGATGGAGTTTGCCCTGCTTGAAAATTTGCAGCGAGAAGACTTAACGCCGATTGAAGAAGCGATGGCATACCAAACGTTAATGGAACATCTTCAATTGACGCAAGAACAATTAGCTACCCGTGTCGGAAAAAGCCGTCCGCATATTGCAAATCATTTGCGTCTACTATCGTTGCCAAAAGAGATTCAACAGTTGCTGAACGACGGCACGTTGTCGATGGGGCATGGACGAGCGTTGCTAGGATTAAAGAAAAAAGAAAAGATGAAAATGGTCGTTGATAAAATCATTTCTGAACAACTCAATGTCCGCCAGCTTGAAAAACTGATTCAAGAAATCAATCAAAATGTTTCACGTGAAACAAACAAGCCGAAAAAAGAAAAAAGTGTCTTTTTCAAACAAAGCGAATCATTGTTGCGAGAAAAGCTCGGTACAAATGTAACGATTAAACAAAACCGAAAAAAAGGAAAAATTGAAATTGAATTTTTCTCTAATGACGATTTAGAACGGATTTTGCAGCTATTCGATGTCCAATGGGATGAATAATAACCATCAAAACGGGTGATGGTTTCTTTTTTTGAAAAGGGGAGAATGAAGTGGCTTTATTAGGAACGATTGTAAACGGTATTTGTATTATCGTCGGTGCTTTACTTGGCAAAATGTTTCACAGGATTCCAGAAAAAATGAAAGCGACCGTCATGAGCGGCATCGGTCTTGCGGTGGCGTTATTAGGCATCCAAATGGCGTTGAAAAGTGAACAGTTTCTTGTCGTCGTTTGCAGTCTTGTCTTCGGTGGCATACTAGGCGAATTATGGGATTTAGATGATCAGCTTAACCGGCTTGGTCATTGGCTCGAACGAAAAGTAGGAGGCCGTGAACAAGGAGCGATTGCGAAAGGGTTTGTGGCGGCGACGTTGTTGTTTGTCATTGGTGCGATGGCGATTATCGGAGCGCTAGATAGCGGATTGCGGGAGGATCATCGTGTGTTGTATACGAAATCGATTATTGACGGATTCACGAGCATTATTTTAACAACGACGCTCGGAATCGGTGTCATGTTTTCTGCTATCCCAGTCGTCTTGTATGAGGGGACGATCGCTCTGTTGGCTACGCAAATTCAAACATGGGTACCAAAGGAACTCATGAACTCGTTTATCGCTGAATCAACGGCTACCGGCGGCATTTTAATTATGGCGATCGGCCTCAACTTGCTTGGCATAACAGCGATTCGTGTAGCGAATTTACTTCCAAGTATTCTCGTGACCGCTTTCATTGTTGTTGTCGTGTACGTTTCATAATAAAAAATCCCTTCTTGTTAGTGAACAAAGAGGGGATTTTCCGTTTATAGCGGTTTAGATTGTTCTTGACTCCAAGTATTCGGCAAATATTCTCTTCGTTTTAAATAACGATCTGCTTCATAAATACCGTTTGCGATCGTTTTTGCCATGCTCATGACTAAATGAAGGCGCGTATTTTGTAAAACGAAAAATTCCATAAATCCGCTTACGTTTACAACCCCTGTAATGTGAAGATCGCCGACAGGAGGAAGTTGTTTATTGACGCCCGCACCCGGTCGGACAGGTCCTTCCGCGATCGTAATGGCTCCGACGCTTTTTAATCTTCCTAAACAAGCATCAACGGCAACCATAAATACATTTTCGTGAATGGAACGGATGGCAATAATTTTCTCCTCTAAATTCACGGCGTGAATCGGTTCTTCCAATGTTCCATATACGTGAAAATAAGATAAATTCTTTTCTTTTAACATCGTGCCGACGAACGGTCCGAGCGAATCGCCTGTGGATCGATCCGTTCCGATGCAAACGATCGCCATCGGTTGCGTCAACGGCGATGGAAGCAATGATACGAGGCGCATGGCGACTAAAGTGGCAGCCCCTTGCTCATCGTAGAAAACGCGTTCTTTTTCATTTTTCGAATGAAAAAAAATGGACGATAAGTTCATCTCGTTCACTCCCAATATCCAATGAAGTATTAAACAGTATACGGAAAAAACAGGGATTATATACATTCACCCCTTTGTTTTCTGATGGAGAATGTTATGGAAGTGAGAAAGGCATTGGTTTAGGGGAAGTCTACCCATTTACTTTGAATATTGGTAAAATAAGTGGTATGCATCGAGTAGAGTATTTTAGCGTATGTCGAGGTGAAGAAAAAAGTGAGCAGCATCAAAACTTTTTACCAACATATCTTTACATTTTTGACGAACGAAGATTTTTGGCTGCGGGTTAGTATTGGTATCGTCAAGATGATAACGATCATCGTAGTTGCGGTGATTATGGTCAAAGTTTTAAAAATCGCCGTTCATAATATTTTTAAAGTGCGGCAAAAAGCACCGATCCGTATTTCGGAGCGGCGCGAGGCAACATTATTAAAATTGCTGGATAACGTCGTTACGTATGTCATCTATTTTATTGCGCTCGTGATGATTTTAGATACGTTTGGTGTCGAAGTCCGAACATTGCTTGCTGGTGCTGGAATCGTCGGGCTTGCTGTCGGATTCGGGGCGCAAAGTTTAGTGAAAGATGTCATTACCGGATTTTTCATTATTTTTGAAGATCAGTTTTCCGTAGGTGATTACGTCCGCATCGGCAATTTTGAAGGATACGTCGAAACGATCGGGCTGAGAGTGACGAAAATTAAAAGCTGGACAGGGGAAGTTCATATTCTCCCTAACGGCAGCATTACCCAAGTTACAAACTTCTCCTTGCATAACAGTGTAGCGGTAGTAGACGTTAGCCTTTCTTATGAAGGAGATATTGAAAGAGCGGAAGAGGTCATTCGCGAACTGCTAGCGGAATTGCCAGCGAAGTACGAAGATATCGTTTCTCCTCCAGAATTGTTAGGCATTCAAAATTTCACGAATTCGGAAGTAGTCATGCGAGTGACGTGCGAAACAAAACCGATGCGCCATATGTTTATTGCGCGGGCATTGCGCAAAGAAATTAAGCTTCGCTTAGATGAACATGGCATCGAAATTCCATTTCCGCGTCTTGTTCTTTATAATCGCCAAGAAGAAACAAAGCAGGCGAAAACTGATGCGTAAGAGGGGGATGAAGCAATGGAGAAAGAGTTTGGATTAAACGATATTGTCGAAATGAAAAAGCCGCATCCGTGCGGAACGAATCGTTGGAAAATTATTCGCATGGGAGCAGACATTCGCATTAAATGCGAAGGTTGTGCACACAGTGTTTTAATCCCGCGAAAAGAATTTGTCCGGAAGCTAAGAAAAGTGTTGGAAAAGCATGAGGAATAGTGCAATGAAGGGGGAGAGGATATGGATGGGGTTCACATCTCGTCTTGTCCATTAAACTGTTGGGATACGTGCGGGTTGAAAGTGACAATCGAACGTGGAAAAGTGGTGAAAGTAGATGGCGATGATACACATCCAATTACGCAAGGAAAAATTTGCGGCCGCGGTCGAATGTTGGAGGCGCGCACGAACTCATCGAAGCGGCTGCTTTACCCGCTTAAAAAAATAAACGGACAATTCGTCCAAATTTCTTGGAAACAAGCGTTGGACGAAATCGCGGAAAAAATGGAGGAAATTCGGACAAAATACGGAACAACTGCGGTTCTTCACAGCCATGATTACGCCAATAGCGGATTATTGAAAAATATCGATCGCCGCTTTTTCAATTGCTATGGCGGAGTGACCGAGTTAACGGGAAGTCTTTGCTGGGGGGCAGGAATTGAAGCGCAAACATGGGATTTTGGCAATGCTTATAGCCATGCGCCAGAAGACATTTATCATAGCAAGCATGTTGTGGTTTGGGGAAGAAATGTCGCACGGACGAACATGCATTTATTCCAGCAGCTTCAAGCCGCCAAAAAACGGGGAACAACGTTAGTAGTTATCGACCCAATTTTTAATCAAACCGCGCAAATCGCCGATATGTACGTATCGGTAGCCCCAGGTATGGACGGCTTTTTAGCAGTCGGGATCATGAAAGAACTATTGCGTTTAGGTCTTGAAGACCGTTCTTTTATTGAAAACGATACGATTGGATTTGAAGATGTAGAGGCGTTGCTGCAAACGATCACGCTGGAAGAAATTGAACAAATCACCGGGGTGGCGCGCGATACGATCACTTTGCTAGCCCGCCTTTACGGAAACCGTCCGACAATGACGTATTTAGGGCTTGGGATGCAGCGCTATGCTAACGGCGGCAATACGATTCGTCTCATTGATGCGCTCGTTGCTATCAGCGGGAATGTTGGCATTCCTGGAGGTGGTGCGAATTTTGGCAACTTACAAGTCGGGCAAAGCTTCAATATTGCGGCTCTAACGTTGCCGGAACGAAAAACGGCTTCGCGCACCTTTACGATGATGAAACAAGCAGAGGGGATTTTGGAGGCAACCGCCCCAGAAATTAAAATGATTATCGTCACGTGTGGCAATCCGTTAACACAAGTGCCAAATACGAATGTTGTTAAAAAAGCGTTTCAATCTGTCGAAACGGTCGTTGTGTTCGAACAGTTTATGACCGATACGGCCGAAGTGGCTCATTATGTTTTACCAACGACGACCGTATTTGAAGAAGAAGACATTTATTATTCGTCGATGTATCATGCGTACGTGAATTATGGGCCAGCGCTTGTGCCGCCACCGGGAGAAGCGAAGCCGGATCTTTGGATTTGGACGCAGTTGGCCGAACGGCTAGGGTTCGGTGCTGATTTTGCGTTTTCACGAGATGAGTTTTTGGCGATGGGATTAAGCGGCCTTGAAAAGCATGGGATTACGCTCGAAACATTAAAACAAAAAAAGCGCATGCTTTTGCCGGTGAAAGCAGTGCCATGGGACGATTACCGTTTTCAAACACCGAGCGGGAAATACGAATTTACCTCTCTGTTGGCTGAGCAAAAAGGAATGGATGGGAAATTGCGCCTCATGTACCCGGCAGAATCGGAAATGACGGCCCCAGAACTAGCCAAAAAGTACCCGTATCGTTTGTTAACGATTCATCCGTTGCGTTCGAACCATTCGCAGCATTACCATTTAATCGAGGCGATGCAATCGATCAAAATCGAAATATCAAAAGATATTGCGGAAGAAAAAGGACTAGTGAATGGAGATTTAGCAAAAGTTTTTAATGACCGCGGTGAGCTTGTTGGCCGCGTAAAAATTTTGGCCAACGCTCATGCGAAGACGATCAATATTGACGAAGGACAATGGGGAAAATTTGGCGGAAGCGTCAATGTGTTGACGTCTGACCGCGAATCAGACAACGGTCAAGGAAGCACATTGTATGACTGTCTAGTAAACATTGAGAAAATCGAATGAACGTGCTTGTCATTTTATTTTTTACTATCTATAATGGGAAAAGATTTGACGGTTAAGAGGAGTGGAATGAATGGGATTAACAGCAGGAATCGTCGGGTTGCCAAACGTCGGAAAATCGACGCTATTTAATGCGATTACAAAAGCAGGAGCAGAATCTGCGAACTATCCGTTTTGTACGATTGAGCCGAACGTTGGGATTGTCGAAGTGCCTGACGAGCGATTAAAAAAATTAACAGAGCTTGTCCAGCCGAAACGAACGGTGCCGACTGTATTTGAATTTACCGATATTGCCGGCATTGTGAAAGGAGCGAGCAAAGGCGAAGGGCTAGGAAATAAGTTTTTATCCCATATTCGCCAAGTGGATGCCATTTGCCAAGTCGTTCGCTGCTTTTCCGATGAAAATATTACCCATGTAGCCGGGAAAGTCGATCCGCTTTCCGATATTGAAACGATCAATTTAGAGCTGATTTTGGCGGATCTTGAAACGGTCGATAAACGGATGGACCGCGTCGGAAAAATGGCAAAGCAAAAAGATAAAGAAGCGATGTTTGAATATGAAATTCTTACTCGCTTAAAAGAAACGTTTGAAGCCGGAAAAGCGGCTCGTACGCTGTCGTTTACGGAAGAAGAAATGAAAGTCGTGAAACAGCTGCACTTGTTAACGATTAAACCGATGCTATACGTCGCCAACGTTGGCGAAGAAGATTTAGCTGCTCCGGACGCGAACCCGTACGTTCAACAAGTGCGGGAATTTGCTAAAAGCGATAATGCCGAAGTGATCGTCGTTTGTGCGAAAGTGGAAGAAGAAATCGCCCAGCTTGATGAGGAAGAAAAACAAATGTTTTTACAGGAGTTAGGCATTAAACAGTCAGGATTGGACCAGCTGATCCGTGCGGCCTATAGTCTGTTAGGGTTAGCTACTTATTTTACAGCTGGGGAACAAGAAGTGCGTGCTTGGACGTTCCGTAAAGGCATGAAAGCGCCGCAATGTGCGGGCATTATTCATTCCGACTTTGAACGCGGTTTTATTCGCGCGGAAACGGTTTCTTTTGACGATTTAGTCGCTTGCGGTTCGATGGCAGCAGCCCGCGAAGCTGGAAAAGTGCGCCTAGAAGGAAAAGATTATGAAGTGCAAGACGGCGACATTATGCATTTTCGTTTTAACGTATAATATGTTGATTAGCCAAAAAACAAGTGGAGAAGGCTCTATTTCTAGCTTTTTTGCGTAGTCGGCTAGTCTTGCTTGCCGACTGGTCATGCTATACAATTCCATATTTCACAAGTGCAATATGGATAATCGACACTTGGGATTGCATCTATCGTTTGATCATGATATAATCAAAAAATGTGAGTAATGCATATTGCTCCTTGCTCTTGTATAGAGCCGTTTAGACCAAAAGGAGGTGACTGAAATGAGAAAGTACGAAATTATGTACATTATCCGCCCGAATATCGACGATGAAGGTCGAAAAGCAGTTGTAGAGCGTTTCAACAACATTTTAACAGAAAACGGTGCGGAAATTACGAGCGTGAAAGAATGGGGTAAACGTCGTTTAGCGTACGAAATCAAAGATTTCCGTGACGGTTACTACATGATCGTGAATGTTATGTCTCAGCCAAAAGCGGTACAAGAATTTGACCGTTTAGCGAAAATTAGCGAAGACATCATTCGTCACATCGTTGTGAAAGAGGAAGAATAATTCCGATTTTAAGGAGTGGTTCTGATGATTAATCGCGTAATTCTTGTAGGGCGACTTACAAGAGACCCGGAATTGCGCTATACTCCAAATGGAGTTGCTGTTGCCACATTTACGTTAGCGGTCAATCGCCCATTTACAAATCAGCAAGGCGAACGCGAAGCGGATTTCATTAACTGTGTCGTTTGGCGTCGTCCCGCTGAAAATGTCGCCAATTTCTTAAAAAAAGGAAGCTTGGCGGGAGTGGACGGACGTTTGCAAACGAGAAGTTACGAAGGTCAAGACGGAAAACGTGTGTACGTAACCGAAGTGGTTGCTGATAGTGTTCAATTTCTTGAACCGAAAGGTAGCACAGAACAACGTGGTGCAGCAACAGGTGGCTACTACGGGGAGCCGTATCCATTTGGACAAAATCAGAACCCACGTCACACTAATGACCAAAATTTTAGTCGCATCGATGAAGATCCGTTTGCCCATGATGGACAACCAATCGACATTTCTGATGACGACTTACCTTTTTAATAAAAGAGAAGCTAACTATTGAACGCGATAATAGTTTCGGATATCATCATTTTTAAAAACAGGAAGGAGGATAAACCATGGCAGGACGTAAAGGCGGACGTGCAAAACGTCGGAAAGTTTGCTATTTCACAGCGAACGGAATTACTCATATCGACTACAAAGATGTCGATACATTAAAGAAATTTATTTCGGAGCGCGGTAAAATTTTACCTCGTCGTGTAACTGGCACAAGCGCAAAATATCAACGTAAATTAACAGTAGCAATCAAACGCGCTCGCCAAATGGCATTATTACCATATGTAGCAGGCGAATAAGACAAGGAAAAGCAGTAAGGGGGACGGAGCCTTACTGCTTTTTTTATAGTATGTACATGCAAAAAGGAGGGTATGCGGTGAGAAATACATATGCGCTGACAGAAGCAGCGATTCAGCTCGCTATTTTTATCGTGTTGTTTTTAGCGTCGTTATACGTGCCGTTGCTCGGTATTGTGATTAGTTTCTTTTTATCTCTCCCTTTCATTATTTTTACGATGCGGCATGGTTATCGAGCTGCTCTCGTGCTTTTAGTTGCTGCCGTCATTGTTTCGTCATTGATTAGTTCATTTTTATCTGCTTTTGCCGCCATTATGTTTGGGACGGGTGGGATTGTCATCGGCGTGCTATTTGCGAAACAGAAAAATCGGTATATGATTTTAGCAGCAGCGACCGTTGTTTTTTTGCTGAATACGGTGATTGATTACATACTATCGGTGAAATTTTTCGACATCGATATCATTGCTCAAACGCTTTCGTTATTAAGCGATTCTTTTCATACAGCTACTCAAATGATGAAAGGAATGGGAAAAGAACCGCCAAAACAATTGATTGCCCGTTTTCAACAAGGATTGGAATTAATTAAATATGTCACACCGACATTGTTTGTCATTGCCGCTTTGGCGTCTGCTTATTTAACGATTAGCGTTTCTGTTCCGATTTTAAAACGGCTCAAGCTATCCGTCGGAACGTGGCCGCCGTTTCGCCAATTGATGCTGCCAAGACAGCTGATATGGTACTATATGCTCGTCTTAATCGCTACATTTTTCCCTTTGGAAAAAGGTACGTTTGCGTTTATCGTTGTTATCAACTTATATTACTTATTGCAGCTTCTATTTGCGATCCAAGGTTTTTCTTTTCTTTACTACATCGCTCATCGCAAACAAATAGCGAAAGGAATCGTCGTAATCGGAACGCTGTTTTGCTTCTTCGTCCCTTTTTTACTTTATCTTGTCGCAATATTAGGTATAATTGATTTAGGATTTGAATTGCGAAAACGCGTTCAATAGGCGAGAGAATGATGAATTTAGGAGCTGACATGAATGTCTCATTTTTATAAAAAAAGGGCATATCGCTACCCCCTTTATGCGCTGATGGTTGTTTCATTTAGTTCGCTTGCGTTGCTGACATACTTTCAATGGATATTGGGGTTAGCCAATCTTTTGCTCCTCGTATTTGTCCTTTATTATGTGATACGCTCACAGCGGGAGCTATATGCGGAGATAGAGCAATATATTTCGCAATTATCCCATCGCCTTAAAAAAGTGGGCGAAGAAGCTTTAATGGAAATGCCGATCGGAATTATGCTCATCAACGATGACTATGTCATTGAATGGACGAACGTATTTTTAACATCTTGTTTCGGAGAGCAAACGTTGGTCGGGCGTTCGTTATATGATGTAGCGGAACAATTGATACCCCTTATTAAGCAAGAAAACGAGAAGGAACTGATCGATATCCATGACCGAAAGTTTAAAGTGGTGATTAGGCGAGAAGAAAAGCTTATTTACTTCTTTGACGTAACCGATCAAGTGGAAATTGAGAAACAGTATGAAGCAGAGAGGGTCGTGTTAGGCGTTATTTTTCTAGATAACTATGATGAAATTACACAAGGAATGGATGATCAAGCGAAAAGTCAGTTGAATAGCCAAGTGACATCGATTTTGAATAAATGGGCGCACGACTACGGGATGTTTCTGAAAAGAACTTCATCCGATCGGTTTGTGGCGGTGTTGAACGAGCAAATTTTGCAACAGCTAGAAAAAAACAAGTTTTCCATTTTAGATGAAGTGCGAGAACAAACGATGAAAAATAATATTCAACTGACGTTAAGCATCGGGATTGGCACAGGTGCGCCTTCGCTTCCAGAGCTCGGGTCGCTCGCTCAATCAAGTTTAGACTTGGCGCTCGGGCGTGGCGGTGATCAAGTGGCGATTAAACAAGCGAACGGAAAAGTGAAATTTTATGGCGGGAAAACGAATCCAATCGAAAAACGTACTCGGGTGCGGGCTCGTGTCATCTCCCATGCGTTAAAAGAGTTAATCGTCGAGAGTGATAAAGTGATCGTTATGGGGCATAAATACCCAGATATGGACGCATTGGGCGGTGCGATCGGGATTTTGAAAATGGCGCAGCTGAATCAAAAAGAAGGATTTATCGTGCTTGATACGAATCGGATCGATGCCGGGGCACAGCGCCTCATTGAAGAAATTAAAAATCACCCAGAACTATGGTCGCGATTTATTAAGCCAGAACAAGCGCTTGAATTGATCACAGATGATACGTTGCTCGTGATCGTTGATACCCATCGCCCTTCACTAGTCATCGAAGAAAAGCTTATTTTTCGTACCGATCATATTGTCGTCATTGACCATCATCGCCGCGGCGAAGAATTTATTGCGAATCCGCTCCTTGTCTATATGGAGCCGTATGCTTCATCGACATCGGAACTTGTGACAGAATTGCTCGAATATCAACCGCAGCGAGCAAAGCTCTCGATGTTAGAAGCTACTGCCTTGCTAGCGGGTATTGTCGTCGATACGAAAAGCTTTACATTGCGTACCGGCTCGCGCACGTTTGATGCCGCTTCTTATTTGCGTGCTCAAGGCGCGGATACGGTGTTAGTACAAAAACTGCTGAAAGAAAATATCGTCAGCTATGTGAAACGAGCAAAAATTATCGAAAATGCTTCCATTAGTGCGAAAGGAATTGCGATTGCTAAAGGTAACCCGAATGAAGTATATGATCAAGTGCTAATTGCGCAAGCCGCTGATACGCTTTTGACGCTCAGCGGGGTGGTCGCTTCCTTTGTCATTTCGAAACGCACAGACGAAACGATCGGCATTAGTGCTCGTTCGTTAGGTGATATTAACGTTCAAGTCATTATGGAAAGTTTAGGTGGAGGCGGGCATTTAACGAATGCCGCTGCCCAGCTTGCGAATACGACAATGGAAGAGGCAGAACGCCGATTGCGAGCTGCCATTGATGAGTATTTAGAAGGAGGTAAAAAATCATGAAAGTGATTTTTCTAAAAGATGTGAAAGGGAAAGGAAAAAAAGGTGAAATCAAAAATGTAGCAGACGGTTATGCGCAAAACTTCCTGTTTAAACAAGGGCTGGCGATTGAAGCGACACCGGCGAATTTAAAAGCGCTTGAGGCGCAAAAAAATAAAGAGAAACGCCAAGCTGAAGAAGAATTGGTGAAAGCAAAACAATTAAAAGAACAGCTAGAGCAATTGACTGTCCAATTGTTTGCGAAAGCGGGGGAAGGCGGGCGCTTGTTCGGATCGATCACAAGCAAACAAATTGCCGAAGCGCTGCAAAGCCAGCATCAAGTGAAAATTGATAAACGAAAAATTGAATTAGAAGATGCCATTCGAGCGTTAGGATATACGAACGTGCCGGTGAAACTTCATCCGGAAGTAACAGCCACCTTAAAAGTGCATGTGAGTGAACAAAAATAGCTGGTTGAACATATTGGTTGATCAATCAATTAAGATAGCTCTATTATTAGCTTTTCTGCCTCAGTCGGCTAAGCTTCGCTTGCTGACTGGGTATGCTTATTATTCCATATTTTTCAAAATAAATAATGGATAATCAACATTTCTGCTAATTGAAAATGTGATTTTATGAGGCTCCCTCATATAATCACATTTTTCTTATGGATAGGATGGACAAGAAGGTGGTGAGTAAGATGAGTGATTTATTTGCCGAGCGCATTCCGCCGCAAAATATTGAAGCAGAGCAGGCTGTATTAGGGGCGATTTTTCTCGATTCTTCCGCTTTAACGTTAGCTTCGGAAATTTTAATACCGGAAGATTTTTATCGCGCGGCCCATCAAAAAATTTTCCATGCGATGTTGAAAGTAGCCGATAAAGGAGAGCCGGTTGACTTAGTCACGGTCACGGCGGAACTGGCCGATGCGAAGGCGCTTGAAGAAGTAGGGGGCGTTTCGTATTTAAGCGAGCTAGCGGATTCAGTCCCAACCGCAGCGAACGTCGAATATTATGCCCGGATTGTGGAAGAAAAATCCGTGCTGCGCCGCTTAATTCGCACAGCGACGTCGATTGCGCAAGACAGCTACACGCGTGAAGATGAAGTCGATGTGCTGTTGAACGAAGCGGAAAAGAAAATTATGGAGATTTCGCAACGGAAACATTCCGGGGCGTTTCAAAATATTAAAGACGTGCTCGTTCAAGCGTATGACAATATTGAGATGCTTCATAACCGAAAGGGGGAAATTACGGGAATCCCGACTGGATTTACGGAGCTTGACCGAATGACCGCTGGATTCCAACGCAGTGATTTAATTATCGTCGCGGCTCGTCCTTCCGTCGGAAAAACGGCGTTTGCGCTCAACATTGCGCAAAACGTTGCGACGAAAACAAACGAAAACGTGGCGATTTTTAGCCTTGAGATGAGCGCCCAACAGCTCGTGATGCGGATGCTTTGTGCGGAGGGGAACATTAATGCCCAAAATTTGCGGACGGGAAAATTGACGCCAGAAGATTGGGGCAAGTTAACAATGGCGATGGGAAGCTTGTCCAATGCTGGTATTTATATCGACGATACGCCGAGCATTCGCGTCAGCGAAATTCGGGCGAAATGCCGCCGCCTCAAGCAAGAAAGCGGGCTTGGAATGGTATTGATCGATTATTTGCAGCTCATTCAAGGGAGTGGAAGAAACCGAGAAAACCGCCAGCAAGAAGTATCGGAAATTTCTCGTTCGTTAAAAGCGCTCGCTCGTGAGTTAGAAGTTCCAGTCATCGCTTTATCGCAGCTTTCGCGTAGCGTAGAGCAGCGTCAAGATAAGCGTCCGATGATGTCAGATATTCGCGAATCGGGCAGCATCGAGCAAGACGCGGATATTGTCGCGTTTTTATATCGCGACGACTACTATGATAAAGACTCGGAAAACAAAAATATTATTGAAATTATCATTGCAAAGCAACGGAACGGCCCGGTCGGAACGGTCCAATTAGCCTTTATTAAAGAGTATAATAAATTTGTCAACCTAGAGCGGCGGTTTGATGATACGCAAATCCCTCCAGGTGCTTAAAGCGCTCTCCTTTCGAGAGCGCTCTTTTTTTGTTACTTCTGTATACGAATAAAAATACTAAAACGCCTATTTAACGTTCGTGTTTTATTGACTTTAGCGAATAAAAGTGCTACACTTACTATGTTTATATCGAGTAAAGCGGAGGTGCTCGCCATGTCTTCAGTAGTCGTTGTTGGGACGCAATGGGGCGATGAAGGAAAGGGAAAAATTACGGATTTCTTATCCGAAAATGCAGAAGTGATTGCGCGCTATCAAGGTGGAAATAACGCAGGACATACGATTGTCTTTAATGGGGAAAAATATAAATTACATCTTATTCCATCAGGGATTTTTTATAAAGACAAAATATGCGTGATCGGGAACGGGATGGTCGTCGATCCGAAAGCGCTTGTGGCAGAGCTGCAATATTTACATGAACGGGGCGTTTCAACCGATAACTTGCGCATCAGCAACCGTGCCCACGTCATTTTGCCATATCATTTGAAATTGGACGAAGTGGAAGAAGAACGGAAAGGTGCGAACAAAATCGGGACGACGAAAAAAGGGATCGGTCCAGCTTACATGGATAAAGCGGCCCGCATTGGCATCCGCATCGTTGATTTATTAGATCGCGAAGTGTTTGAAGAAAAGCTTGCTCGCAATTTGCAAGAAAAGAACGTTCTGTTCGAGAAAGTATACGGTGTTGCAGGGTTTAAGCTAGAGGATATTTTACAAGAGTATTATGAATACGGGCAACAAATTGCGAAATATGTATGCGATACGTCGGTTGTATTGAATAATGCGCTGGATGAAGGTCGCCGCGTCTTGTTTGAAGGGGCGCAAGGTGTGATGTTGGATATCGACCAAGGGACGTATCCGTTTGTCACCTCGTCGAATCCGGTTGCCGGTGGTGTGACGATTGGCTCTGGCGTAGGTCCAACGAAAATTAAGCATGTCGTAGGAGTCGCAAAAGCCTACACGACCCGCGTCGGTGATGGCCCATTCCCAACAGAGCTACATAATGAAATTGGCGATCGCATTCGCGAAGTCGGACGTGAATATGGAACAACAACAGGCCGTCCGCGCCGCGTCGGCTGGTTTGACAGCGTCGTTGTTCGCCATGCTCGCCGGGTCAGTGGAATTACTGATTTATCGTTGAACTCGATCGACGTATTAACAGGGATTGAAACGTTAAAAATTTGCGTCGCTTATCGCTATCGAGGACAAATGATCGAAGAGTTTCCAGCAAGCTTAAAAGTGTTGGCTGAATGTGAGCCTGTATATGAAGAGCTTCCAGGGTGGACCGAAGATATTACAGGTGTGAAAAGCTTAGACGAACTGCCGGCGAACGCTCGCCATTATGTAGAACGCATTTCACAATTGACCGGTATTCCGCTCTCGATTTTCTCTGTCGGCCCGGATCGTTCACAAACGAACATCATCCGTAGCGTATATGCATAAGAAAAGCGGAGGCGACTGGTTAGCTGTGATCCGGAGCTAGCCAGCGATGCAAAAATCGATATTAAAGCATAGGCACGAACAAGTGTCTATGCTTTTTTTGCGTGGAAGAAAACATTTGTCAGCCGCTGCATTTTCGCTTCAGGAGTGTTGATTAATCCATAAAAACCCGTTGAGAAAGCTCTATTTCTAGCTTTTCTTATGAATTGGCAATCGGTAATAAGTGAATTCGCGCTCATAACATGGTACATTATTAATATACGCACCTTTTTGAATGTCGGGGAAACGCGTTTTTCGTTTGACCTCCACCAAACATTACTAAATGTACGTGTCTTTTTGAATCCATCAATAACGGAAGGATGTGAATCATGATGGAAAAACGAATTCTTGTCGTAGATGATGAAAAACCAATTGCTGATATTTTGCAATTTAATCTGCAGCGGGAAGGATATGAAGTCATTTGCGCTTACGATGGGGTAGAAGCGCTACAAAAAGTGGAAGAGCTTGTTCCAGATCTTATTTTGCTTGATATCATGCTTCCGCAAAAAGATGGCATGGAAGTATGCCGCGAAGTGCGGAAGAAGTATGATATGCCGATTATTATGCTGACAGCGAAAGATTCAGAGATTGATAAAGTGCTTGGGCTTGAATTAGGGGCGGACGATTACGTAACGAAGCCGTTCAGCACAAGGGAATTGTTAGCGCGTGTCAAAGCGAATTTGCGCCGCCATCAACCAAATGCGGGCGCACAAGAAGAGCTAAACGATACGAGTGAAATTACGATTGGCTCGCTTGTCATTCGCCCGGATGCGTATATTGTATTGAAGCGAGGCGAAACGATTGAACTAACCCATCGTGAATTTGAATTGCTTTACTATTTGGCGAAACATATCGGACAAGTGATGACAAGGGAACATTTGTTGCAGACGGTATGGGGATACGATTATTACGGAGATGTTCGCACAGTAGACGTGACTGTTCGTCGCTTGCGGGAAAAAATTGAAGATAACCCTTCCCATCCAGCATGGATCGTCACACGCCGCGGTGTCGGTTATTATTTACGCAATCCAGAACAGGAGTAAACGAAACAGCATGAAAAAAGTAGGTCCATTTCGTTCGATTCATTTTAAATTTGTGTTGATCTATGTGCTGCTTATTCTTGTTGCGATGCAAATTATTGGTGTGTACTTTGTTCGCGAATTGGAAACGCAGCTCGTGCAAAACTTTAAAAGCTCGTTAAATGAACGAGTGACACTGCTTGCTTATAACGTCGAACAAGCGATCAGCAAAGAGCGGGACGACGGTAAAGATCCGACGTTGGAAGAGGAAATTCGATCGTTGCTTCACGACTTTGTTTCGCAAGATATTTCCGAAGTCCGCGTAATTGATGATAAAGGAAAAGTGCTGGCCACATCGAATCCGTACATGCAAAACATTGTTGGAAAGCGAACGACGGAGATTTTTGTGAAACGGGCGCTTGTGACAGGAGAAGTGGTCGATCGAACGTTAATTGATCCGAAGACGGGCCATCGCATGTATATTTCATCGACCCCGGTGAAGCTAAATGGCGAAATTAAAGGCGCGATTTACGTCATTGCTTCGATGGAAAACGTCTTTTCGCAAATGAAACAAATCAATATGATTTTTGCGACAGGAACGGGAATTGCGCTGGCGATTACCGCGATACTAGGAATTTTTCTTTCCAGAACGATTACCCGCCCGATTTCGGATATGCGAAAACAGGCGCTAGCGATGGCAAAAGGTAATTTTTCACGAAAAGTAAAGGTGTATGGGTACGACGAAATTGGCCAGCTGTCGATGACATTTAACAATTTGACGAAAAAATTGCAAGAAGCGCAAGCGACAACCGAAGGGGAACGACGGAAATTGGCGCTTGTGCTTACCCATATGACCGATGGAGTGATCGCCACCGACCGGCGCGGCCGCATCATTTTAATTAACGATGCCGCATTAAACATTTTAAATGTTTCACGTGAAACAGTGCTTTCTAGTTCGATTATTGATGTGCTCGGCTTAGAAGGGCAATATACGTTTGAAACGTTAATTGAAGAGCGGGATTCGCTCATTTTAGACTTTAGCACCGAGGAAGAATTGTATGTTTTGCGCGCTTCTTTGTCAGTGATTCAAAAAGAAACCGGCTTTGTAAACGGTTTGATTGTTGTGCTGCATGATATTACGGAACAAGAAAAAATCGATCAAGAACGAAGAGAGTTTGTTGCTAATGTTTCCCACGAGCTCCGAACGCCGCTGACGACGATGAAAAGCTATTTAGAAGCGCTCGGTGAAGGATTGTGGCGAGATGAAAACATTGCACCGCGGTTTATTGAAGTGGCGCAAACGGAAACGGAACGAATGATTCGGCTCGTGAACGATTTATTGCAGCTTTCGAAATTAGATAGCAAAGATTACAAGCTGAATAAATCATGGGTCAATTTTTCGCGCTACTTCCATCAAGTGATTGACCGGTTTGAATTAACGAAAAACGAAAACGTGATGTTTATTCGAAAAATTCCGGATGAAGCCATTTTTATTGAAATTGATGAAGATAAAATTACACAGGTGCTCGATAATATTATTTCAAACGCGCTAAAATATTCCCCACAAGGTGGGAACATTACGTTTCGCGTCAAAGAATTGAGCGATGAAATTTTAGTGAGCGTCACCGATGAAGGGGTCGGTATTCCAAAATCCGATTTGTCAAAAGTATTTGAGCGGTTTTATCGCGTTGATAAAGCAAGGTCACGCAAACTTGGCGGAACGGGATTAGGACTGGCAATCGCCAAAGAGGTAGTGGTAGCTCACGGGGGAAGAATTTGGGCGAAAAGCCAAGAGCATAAAGGAACGACGATTTTCTTTACATTGCCATTTGAACGAATACAAGAGGATGACTGGGATGAAGTATGAAGCAGCAAAAACAATCCTATTAACGTTTTTAGTGTTGACAAGCATTGCGTTTACGTGGGAATTGTGGACGTATCACCCGCAATACGATGCGATCCAAAATGATGAATATATCCAAAATGTATCGATCAGCAACGCACAGGTCGACACATCGATGATCGTTCGTCCTTCGCAAGTACTGATTCATAAAAATGAAGCTCATTACGGGATGATAGAAGAAGGAGATATTAGCAAGCTATTAAAAGATATGAAAAAATGGACGTTCGATGATTTCGAAAATATTTCGTCTACCGTTTCCAAAGAGAACTTTTTATCATTTGTTCATCGAAAAGAAGCGATCGAGATCGTCTATCCGGATGAAATTCCGATGAATATTTACCGCGACCTTTTTCAAATCGATGATAAAGGAATGGACGGGGTTAGCTTTGATACGATCGTCCTTCCGATGGAAAAGCACCAAGATTTCATTGCCTATTTTGTTTCGACCGATCACCGCAAAGTGTATCAAGCGACGGTGAGCGATGCATCACTGGAAGAAATCCATCAGCTATATGAAAAGGCTGAAAAATTCCCCCGCTATTTTGCGTATAACGTAAGTGAAACAAAGGCTTTCTTTTTGCCGGAAAAAGAAATGATGATGAGCCGGTTTCAATATTATACGGATGAACTTGATCCAGATAAATTTAAAGAAGCGTTATTTAGCGACCCGAGTTTTGTAAAAAAGGATATATTAACGTTTGGCGAAGAGTATACGGATGGGTCAAGGCTGATGGATGTTGACTTTTTACAAAATTTATTGCTATATGTTAATCCGGCAGCCAAAAATACGATCAGCCAATCGAGTGACGAAAGTTCGACACTCATTCAAAAAAGCATTGATTTTGTTAACGAACACGGCGGTTGGACGGATATGTATCATTTCGCCGAATGGGATCGGGACAAGCGGAAAGTAGTGTTCCGTCTTTATGTTAACAACTATCCGGTCTTTAATGACTATGGGATGTCTGAAATTGTTCAAATATGGGGAACGAATGAAGTCAATAAATATCAACGTCCGTTGTTCCGTTTGGAAATCCCTGACCGCGTGAGCGTATCGACGAAAGTATGGTCCGGTCAAGAAGTGATTAAACAGCTAGAAAAAATGAAAGGGTTTCGAAAAGAACTAGTCAACGGCATTACGCTCGGATATGAACTAGTGAAAGACCAAGAGAGAGGGAAGGTTGTCATTTTGGAGCCAGCTTGGTTTTTCTTGTACGACGGAACGTGGAAAACGATTTCGTTAAAAGAAACAACAGGAGGACGAGGAGGGAGCGCCGTTGGATTGGAGTAAAACAAAAACGATTTTTATCATTACCTTCCTCATCCTCGATCTTTTTTTAGGCTATCAATTTATGCAAAAGCGAAATAGTAGTCAACTGGATGTCATTTTAGAAACGACGATTGAAGAGCAGCTAGAAGCGAACGGCATTACGTATGTGGAAATTCCGAAAGAAGTGACGAAAGCGTCGTATGTAAGCGGGAGAAGCAAAATTTTTACCCGTCAAGAAACGGAAAAATTGACGAATCAAAAAATTACGACGAGGAATCAGTCTGTGTTGCAGGCGACGTTTGTTCATCCAGTTGCGCTTGCAGATGTTAAAGACCCTTACAGCTTAAATGAATTTTTACAGAAAAATATCCTCAGCGGGAAAGAGTATGCCTTTTGGGCGTTTGACGAGAAATCGCAAACGATCATTTTTTTTCAAAAATACGGCAATAAAATGATCTATAAAAATGTCAGCAGCATGCTTTTACTGCATTTGAACGACAAAAAAGAAGTTGTTTCGTATGAACAAACAATGTTAGAGGATTTAGAGAAATACGAGAAAAAACAAGACATTATTCCAGCGATCAAAGCGATTGAAACGCTGTATAAAAAAGATTATTTAAAGCCAGGAGACCGTGTGACTACGGTGGAACTCGGGTATTATGCACTCGTACAATTTACCGCTTCACAAGTATTAACGCCGACGTGGCACGTGGTAGTGAACGGAAAAAAAGATTATTTTATTCATGCATTTGAAGGACAAATTATTAACGATGAAGGAAGCGTGTTGGAGTGAATGGGATGATGCAGTTTAGCGTTCTTGCTAGTGGAAGTACGGGAAATGCTTTTTATGTGGAAACAAATAAACACCGGTTGCTTGTCGATGCAGGGTTAAGCGGCAAACAACTCGAGCAACTTTTCCAGCAAATTGGCCGTCATATAAAAGATGTGACGGCAATTTTAGTGACGCATGAGCATAGTGATCACATTAAAGGATTAGGCGTCATCGCGCGGAAATATCAACTTCCGATTTATGCAAACGAAAAAACGTGGAAGGCGATGGAAGGGTTGATCGGTGAAGTTCCTACCGAGCAGAAGTTTGTCTTCCCGACCGGGTCGGTTCGCTCGTTTGGCGATTTGGATGTTGAGTCATTCGGTGTTTCTCACGATGCTGCCGAGCCAATGTTTTACGTGTTTCACCATGGCGGGAAAAAGCTTGTGCTTATGACCGATACAGGGTATGTAAGTGACCGGATGAAAGGGACCATTGAGCATGCCGACGTTTTTGTGTTTGAAAGTAACCACGATGTGGAAATGTTGCGGATGGGTCCTTATCCGTGGAGCATTAAGCGTCGCATTTTGAGCGATGTCGGCCACGTGTCCAATGAGGATGCAGCGCTGGCACTTGCCGATGTGATCGGTGACCGGACGAAGCGAATTTATTTAGCCCACTTAAGCCAAGATAACAATATGAAAGAGCTTGCGCGCATGACGGTGGAACAAATGCTTTCCAACCGAGGGTTTGCGGTCGGTGAGCAGTTCGTTCTTTACGATACCGACCCAAAAATCCCGACAACATTAGCGTATGTGTAAGCATGATTTCGGGAAAGATGGGCTAATGTGTTCAAAATGGATTTTTGCAAGGCGGAGACGGTATAATAAATAGACGGATACATATTGGAGAGAGAAAGGACAGGTGAGGTGTAGATGGGCTATTACGACGATCATTATGAACCGTACCGGCAAAAGCAAAAAGGCAATCGGCGCGGTACGTTTTTCGCGGGCCTTGTTGGGGCGATTTTGGGGGCATTATTAGTAACATTCTCCATCCCAATGCTTTCACAGTGGGATGTTCTTCCTTATTCTGTTACGCCGAAAGAAAGCGGGAACGTGGAAAATGGAGGGATGATAGGCAATAAGCCGACCGTTCAAGAAAATGTGTCCGTCAATGTCGTTTCCCAAGTGACGAAAGCGATCGACAAAGTATCAGACGCTGTTGTTGGTGTCGTCAATATTCAAGAAGCAAACTTTTGGTCGCAAGGCGGCGAAGCAGGAACTGGATCAGGCGTTATTTATAAAAAAGTGGGCGACAAAGCGTTTATTGTGACGAACCATCATGTCGTGGAAAACGCGAGCCAGTTAGAAGTGAGCTTAAAAGATGGGACGCGCGTCCGCGCCCGCTTATTAGGAAGTGATGCTTTGACCGATTTGGCGGTGCTTGAAATCGATGCGAAGCATGTTAAAAAAGTAGCAGAGTTTGGTGACTCTGACGCTGTGAAGCTAGGCGAGCCGGTCATAGCGATCGGAAATCCGCTCGGTTTGCAATTTGCCGGATCGGTAACGCAAGGGATCATTTCAGGGAAAAACCGGACGATTGAAGTCGATTTAGATCAAGACGGGTTACCAGACTGGAATGCAGAAGTACTGCAAACCGATGCGGCGATCAACCCGGGAAATAGCGGCGGCGCTCTTGTGAATATTGAAGGGCAAGTGATCGGCATTAACTCGATGAAAATTGCTCAAGAGGCGGTAGAGGGAATCGGTTTTTCGATCCCGATCAACTCGGCTCGACCGATTATTGCCGATTTAGAAAAATACGGGCAAGTTCGCCGGCCATATATGGGGGTAGAGCTTCGGTCATTAAGCGATATTTCTTCGTATCATTTGCAAGAAACGCTGCATTTACCGCCAAATGTAACCGAAGGGGTTGCCATTATTCAAGTGGTGCCGAGATCGCCGGCAGCGCAAGCAGGGTTAAAACAGTTTGATGTCATCGTTGCATTAGATGGCCAAAAAATTACGAACGTGCTTGATCTGAGAAAGTATTTGTATACAAAAAAGACGATCGGCGATGAAATGAAAGTGACATTTTATCGAGGTGGAAAAAAAGAAACGGTGACGATGAAGCTGGCAAAAGAATCGTTCTAATCATGTGATAAGAAGGAAAACAAGGAGCGAGAAAAGGCGCTCCTGTTTTCTTTGCCCACAAGTGGATAAGGAGGGACAAGATGATGGTTTGTTGCGCAGAACATTTAGAGCTGGCAATAGATGTTTATGTGGATAAAATGGAACGAGCACCGGAAATTTCTACTATCCCTGTGGATAAACAAGAGGAATCGTGTGAATTTTGCACTAGACAGGCGGAATATATGGTAGGGAACGAATGTTTTTAGCACAAAATGTGGATGCGATGTGTGCATATGTGGATAACCTCTGTTGATAACTTGTTTATAAAGTGGGGATGTTATGTGAATATAACAGTTTTGTCTGTTGGTAAGTTAAAAGAAAAGTATTTAAAGCAAGGAATCGAAGAATATGTGAAACGATTGTCGGGATATGCGAAGGTGGACGTGATCGAAGTGCCCGATGAAAAGGCACCAGAACATTTAAGCGCACAAGAGATGGAACAAGTAAAAGAGAAAGAGGGGGAGCGCATTTTAGCAAAAGTTCCGGACGATGCGTATGTGATCGCCTTAGCTATTGACGGAACGATGAAGTCTTCCGAACAATTTGCCGCGAGCCTAGATAAGCTCGCCACTTATGGCAAAAGCAAAGTCGTGTTCATCATCGGTGGTTCGCTCGGCCTTAGCTGCAAAGTAATGCAGCGCGCGGACGAGTCGCTCTCGTTTTCCAAAATGACGTTCCCGCACCAGCTCATGCGGTTGATTCTCTTAGAACAAATTTACCGCGCATTTCGGATTAATCGGGGAGAACCGTATCATAAGTAACGAAAAAATGTTGATTGTTTGTAGTTTGTATTCAAAAATAAATTATATGGGTTCTAAATTTTCGTGATATTTAACGCTTTTTAGATTTTGATATAATATGGCAAGTGTGTTGATTAACCAATAAAAACGAGTTGATATCGCTCTATTCCTAGTTTTTCTGCCTCGAACAACGAACGCTTTGCGGGCAAATGTATTTGCCCGCCGGCGTTCTTTCGAGGGAAGAGGCAGAAAAGCGGTTTTTTGTTTAAATTTAGCACGTAATAATAATACCTAGTAATAAAAAAGATTGACAGGACAAGATGAAAGATGGTAGGATGAAGCATAAGCAATGATAGCCGCCTAAACGAGGTTTTCAGAATATTACGACTTATGTTTGTGCGGTGATGAATGTGTAGTTCCTTTTGTCTTTTTTGCAGGCAGAAGGTTCATTTTGAAAGGAGTCATTAAATGAAAGAATTTCATTCGTTTGGCTGGTATGCGGCGAGATTGTCTCCCCATTTGCCGAAAAAAGCATTTCAACCCGTCCCTTCTCGTCTTTTCGGTGGTCTTGCGTATTTGCTTATAGCGCTGAGCGGTATCCTCGCTATTTCTTTGCTTGATCTTCATCCAATATGGAATACGCTCATTTCTGTTGTGTTAGGTTTTAGCTTTGCTGCTTTAGGGTTTTTAGGACATGAAATTTTGCATGGCACGGTCGTGCGGACACCTTGGTTGCGGGATTTTCTTGGAGCGGTTGCCTTTTGGCCGCTATGTACCGGACCAAAACTATGGAGAAAGTGGCACAATGTGACACACCACGCCCATACGCAAGACGAAGAGAAGGACCCTGATGCATGGCCAGGATTAGAAAAGTTAGCAAAAAGCCGCCTGTTGCGCTGGGTGTATAAAATTCCGTTTACGATTCGGGCATTTTTTGCCTTTAGCTCGTTAGCGATTACGTTTACCCTTCATTCGATAAGGATGTTGTTTTATTTTCTCAAAGATTTTCAGCCAAAAAATCGCGGAATCGTTTTCTTTCAGTTTTTGTTGCCGTGGGCAACATGGATTGGCTTATTGTTTGTTGTTGGATTTGCTAATTGGTTCTTTATCTTTTTATTGCCGCTATTGATTGCCAATTTCATTGTCATGAGCTATATTTCGACGAACCATCGCTTAAATCCGTTAGTACCAGTGAACGATCCGCTTGCCAATAGCTTATCGGTTACCGTTCCAAAATGGGTCGATGTGCTCCATTTTAACTTTTCTTACCATACAGAGCACCATCTGTTTCCAAGCATGAGCTCGAAATATTACCCATTAGTGAAAGAGCACATTAAGAAAATGTGGCCGGATCGCTACCATGAAATGCCGATGCTCCAAGCGTTACGAGCGCTTTGGAAGACGCCAAGGCTTTATTATCAACAAACCGAATTAATCGAGCCGCGCCAAGGGAACGTATACGGTTCTTTAGGGTATGGGCTAGATCCGTCTCACATCGAGTACCGGAAAATCGAATCGGAAAACACGAAACGTTTAGCCGATGTTGCGAAGGAAGCACTTGCGATGAAAAAGGTAGCTGGACAATTGAAAAAGTAGCCTCCACAAGCTGGTTCTGTATAGAACCAGCTTTTTGTTTGCCGGAAATATCAATAAGTAATATGATTGGATAAAGAGGAGTAATGGATATTAAAAAAACGGGGAGCGAGAACGGTGAAAATTGTCATTGCGCCTGATTCGTTTAAAGAAAGTTTATCGGCGTTAGAAGTCGCTAACGCCATTGAAAAAGGGTTTCGCCGTGTATTTCCAGACGCACAATATGTAAAAATCCCGCTCGCCGATGGCGGAGAAGGAACAGTCCAAGCGCTTGTGGACGCGACAGGAGGCACAATCGTCGAAAAGCAAGTCACCGGGCCGTTAGGCGAGCCCGTTTCCGCTTCTTTTGGCTTGCTTGGCGACGGAAAAACGGCGGTCATTGAGATGGCGGCCGCTTCCGGCCTGCATCTCGTCCCGCGCGAGAAGCGGAATCCGCTCATTACGACAACGCGAGGGACTGGCGAGCTCATTCGCGCCGCGCTTGATTGCGGCGTAGAACATATGATTATCGGAATCGGAGGAAGCGCGACAAACGACGGCGGCGCAGGGATGGCGCAAGCGCTCGGTGTCAAGCTGTTAGACGCGAATGGGGAGGAACTTGGTTTTGGCGGCGGCCGCTTGTCGCGACTAGCGCAAATCGACGTATCAGCGCTTGATGAGCGGCTAAACTACGTCAAAGTCGACGTAGCGTGCGACGTCACGAATCCGTTAACGGGATCGGAAGGAGCTTCGTTCGTCTTTGGTCCACAAAAAGGCGCAACGCCGGACATGGTGCGACAATTGGATCAAAATTTACAACACTATGCAGACGTTATTGCCAAAGCGCTTGGAAAACAAGTCAATGTTCCTAGCGCCGGAGCCGCGGGAGGACTAGGGGCTGGATTGCTGGCGTTTCTTCATGCGGAGCTAAAACGAGGGATTGACATCGTGTTAGAGGCGGTTCAGTTTGACGAGAAAGTCGTAGGTGCGTCGCTTGTCATTACGGGGGAAGGCCGAATCGACGGTCAAACCGTTTATGGGAAAACGCCGGTCGGTGTCGCGAAGGCGGCGAAAAAGCATGGAATTCCGGTCATTGCATTAGCCGGCTCGTTATCAGACGATAGCGACCTCGTCCTCGGCCATGGAGTTGACGCCCTTTACAGCATCGTCCCCGGCATTGTTTCGCTAGCGGAAGCGATGGAGCAGGCCGCATATTATGTAGAGCGAACGGCTCGCCATATTGCTGCGTCGCTCCATATAGGAATGAACGTAAAGCGGTCTCCTAAATAAAAGGGAGACCGCTCATTGATTGCGCTGTCATTCGATTTTTTGGAGCGGCTGTTGCGCTGGCCCTTCGATGACATCGCCGTGGATGGAGAAGCGGGAACCGTGACACGGACAGTCCCATGTGCGGTCGCCGCTGTTCCATTCGATTTCACACCCCATATGCGTGCACGTCGTATCGACGATAGACAGCACTCCGTTTTCATCTTTATACGCCCCGGCGCGTTTGCCGTTGATGAGGACAACGGCGCCTTCACCGTTCGCCAAATCGTTTGGCGTCCGGACAACGACTTCGATTTTTCCTTCGATCAGGTGTTTGGCGACATCCGTGTTTTGCATCACAAAATGTTTGACGCTTGGATCGGCATAAAAGCGTGACGGTGTGTAAAGATCGTTGTATCGGTTGTCTCGTTCTAAAATCAAATCGCTTAACAGCAATCCGGCGACCGTTCCATTTGTCATCCCCCATTTTCGATACCCTGTCGCGACATAGACATTTGGCGTGTTCGCTGTCATTTTGCCGATATACGGTACTTTGTCTAGCGTCGTTAAATCTTGGGCGGACCAGCGATAAGGAATCGCTGTTACCGTAAATAAATCGGATGCAAAAGACTGCAACGCCTCATAATGTTGGATCGTCGGTACCCCTTGTCCTGTTTTATGGCTTTCCCCACCGATAAGAAGGAGTTCGCTCCCGTTGGCCGCTTTCGCAGAGCGGATTGACCGCTTCGGTTCATCTGCGCTTAAATACATGCCACCAGGATACTGTCCATCGCTTTGAATGGCAAGCACATACGAGCGTTCCGCATACATGCGGGAAAAATAAAACCCACCGTCGTAAAACGGAAAATGAGAACAGACGACGAGATGACGACACGTTAGCCGCTTATGATGTTTCGTAATGACCGTTAACGTTTCTCCTTGTTCCACATCGGCAGCCGGGGTCTGTTCATAAATTTTTCCCCCTTTTTGTCGAATTGCTTCTACAAGCTTTTGCAAGTATTTCAAAGGGTGAAACTGCGCTTGATGTTTCATGACGAGCGCTGCGTGAACAGGGAGTGAAAGCGGAATCGTTTCCGTAACCGCTCCGGCAATGCCTAGTTTTTCGTATGCTTTCCATTCATTGATTAGTTTGCTCATCGATGCGTTCGTATTTGCATAAATGTACGCATTTTCCTCCGTCCAGTCGCAATCGATGCGTTGTTCTTGGATGGTCGTTTTGATAAATTGCAGCGCCTCCATGCATGCGTCATAGTACATTTTCGCTTTTTCTGCACCAAGATGATGGAGCAATTCATCATAAATGAGATCGTGCTGTGCCGTCACTTTTGCGGTCGTGTGCCCTGTCGTTCCGTTTAATAGGCGATCCGCTTCTATAAGGGCGACGTTGACCCCTCCTTTCGCCAGCAGATAAGCGGTCGTAATGCCAGAAATTCCGCCGCCGACAACGACGACATCGACGTGTATATCTTCTGTTAACGGTGGGAAAGACGGAAGCACGGTTGACGTGCGCCAATACGGTTCAACAGATAGCGGAAGAGAATGCATCGGAAAAACCCTCCTCGTGATTCAAGTTATATACATAAATTTCCTTAAAATAAAAAAATTATCCGTGTGCGCTCCATTTTCTTTTTTTGCTTACGTCCGCAATTCGCAAGAAAGGTGGTAAAATAAGAAACAGAGGGAAACGGTTTTATTTTCATAAAATAATGTAAGAGGGAGATTGGAAGTGAATAAATATACAAACGTTTCGGATTATCATTCCTCTGTATTACAAGATAATGTCATTTTAGAACATTACGGTTTAAACGAATTAAATTTTGAATCGGTGAAGCAATATCGCGAAAAATTTGCAGCAGCAAAACCGAATCACCCGTGGAACGGTCTTGAAACGAAAGAATTTTTATACAAAATTGGCGCATGGGGAAAGCTTAGAAACAGCAGTAAGGAAGGAATTACTGTTGCCGGGCTGTTAATGTTTAGCGAGGAGCGGATCATTACAGAAATATTGCCGCAATATTTTTTAGAATATCGCGAAATAGGTGCGGCCTCCACTAACGGCTGGACGAAACGGTTTACTTCCCAAGACGGAACATGGTCGGGCAACGTGTACGACTTTTATTTTAAAGTGATCGACCATATCGGCGCGGACGATGTTTTGTTGCTGCCAGCGCTGCATGAAGCGGTAATCAATGCGCTCGTTCATGCCGATTATTCAGGCGAAGGCGGAATTGTGATCGAAAAAGAGCAAAACGTCTACCGTTTCTCGAATCCTGGATTGCTCCGTATCCCGATAGAATCTGTATGGATAGGCGGAATGAGCCATTTACGCAACCCGAATTTATTTAAAATGTTTATTTTAATCGGTTTGTGTAAGCGGGCGGGATCTGGACTGAATGATATTGAATCAATATGGAAAGAACGCCAGTGGAAGCAGCCTGAGTTTATTCAGCAACTAAATCCGGATCGGACGATTTTAACATTAACAACGCAACGGCGCGATATCATTTTTTCAGATGAAACAGCAGTTTCGTTTGAAACAGATGATCAGGAACTTGTAATACAGCACATAGACAATGAGTTGGACAGTTGGTTGGGGGAACAGATAGACAACTTCGTAAATAGCGAATCAAACTCTATAAATAACGATTTTAACTCTATAAATAACGCCCATAACTTCATAAATAAAGAGTCTAACTCCCTAAATAGTGTTCTTGACTCCGTAAACAAACAGCCAAACTCCGTAAATAAAGGTTCCGACTCCGTAACTAATAAACCGAAGTCCGTAAATAATGAAAACGGAGAGGATCGTATGGAGATCGATGAATCGTTATGGCAAATGGCTGAGTTGGCACGCAAGAAAAAAAGGCTTCATCCAACCATCATGGAACAAATGATTTTGCAGCTTTGCTCCATTAAGCCGCTCATGTTAAAAGAATTAGCGCATTTATTGGATCGAACGGCAGATGGATTGCGTAACAATTATTTAGCTAAACTATTAGAGGAAGGGAAAGTGCAGCTGAAGTATCCAGAGCAGCCGAATCATCCGCGCCAAGCGTATATGACAACGCAAGATTCATAATTTGTTCAATAGTATCGTGCATGATGGGGGTGAAAAACGTATTACAATAAAATCAAACAGCAGGTAGGAGTGAGAGTTATGATTGTTTGCGAGTGGCGAGACTTTTCGACGGATGCAGCGACTTATACGCTAGAAAGCTTTGAAGAAATGATTGGTGATGAGTTTGAAGCGATGATGTTTGAGGAAGGAAATGATATTCCTTCTTATATATGGACGGTGAACTATGTCGTCATTATTAAACGGAATACGCGCATGTATAATGATATTTCGTTTACAAAAATCCCGCGCAACCCTGTTTGCGAATAAAAAGGCGGGCTATTTTCCAAGGTAGCCCGTTTTGTATGAAAAAGTTTGCTTAACATTTCACAAATTTGACATACCTAAATACGAGCCAATCGTTTATAATGAAAGTGTGATGGATGAGAGATTTCTCATCTAAAATTTTTCTTCTCTTTTGTGAAGTTTTTCACAAATAATTAGGAGGGCATCAACATGGCGGTGGAAGAAAAAGTATTAGACAAAAAAATAGAAGTGACAAAAATGATTGACCAGCTTGTCGCAAACGCCCAAAAAGCGCTAGAAAAATTCCGCAACTACGACCAAGAAACGATCGATAAAATTGTCAAAGAAATGGCGTTAGCTGGGCTCGATCAGCACATGCCGTTAGCAAAAATGGCGGTAGAGGAAACAAAACGTGGTGTATATGAAGACAAAATTATTAAAAACATTTTCGCGACAGAATATATATACCACAATATTAAGTACGATAAAACAGTTGGCATTATCCGCGAAAACCCGCATGAAGGGATTGTGGAAATTGCCGAGCCGGTTGGCGTCATTGCTGGCGTTACACCAGTGACGAACCCAACATCAACGACCATGTTTAAGTCGCTTATTTCTATTAAAACACGCAACCCGATCATTTTTGCGTTCCATCCATCGGCGCAAAAATGCAGCAGCGAAGCGGCAAGAGTGTTGCGTGATGCGGCGATTAAAGCAGGCGCACCAGAGCACTGCATCCAATGGATTGAAACCCCTTCATTAGAAGCGACACAGCAACTCATGACTCATCCAGGGGTTTCGCTCATTTTAGCAACTGGCGGCGCCGGAATGGTGAAAGCAGCTTACAGTTCCGGAAAACCAGCGTTAGGGGTAGGACCTGGTAACGTGCCTTGCTATATTGAAAAAACAGCGAACATCAAACGTGCGGTGAACGACTTAATTTTATCGAAAACGTTTGATAACGGAATGATTTGTGCTTCGGAACAAGCGGTCATTATCGATAAAGAAATTTACGATCAAGTGAAAAAAGAAATGATCGACAACCGTTGCTATTTCTTAAATGAAGAAGAAAAGAAAAAAGTAGAGAAATTGGTCATTAACGAAAATACGTGCGCAGTCAACCCGGACATCGTCGGAAAACCAGCGTATGAAATTGCAAAAATGGCTGGTGTCGACGTACCGAAAGACACGAAAATGTTAGTGGCGGAATTAAAAGGTGTCGGCCCGCAATATCCGCTTTCTCGTGAAAAATTAAGCCCAGTATTGGCTTGCTATAAAGTGAACAGCACAGAAGAAGGATTAAAACGTTGCGAAGAAATGTTAGCGTTCGGCGGATTAGGCCACTCTGCCGTCATTCATTCCGATGACCAAGAGGTGATTACCGAATTTGGCAAACGGATGAAAGCGGGCCGGATTATCGTGAACGCGCCATCTTCGCAAGGGGCAATCGGCGACATTTATAACGCGTACATTCCGTCCTTAACGCTCGGTTGCGGTACGTTTGGCGGAAACTCGGTATCGACGAACGTAGGCGCGATCCATCTCATTAACATTAAGAAAATGGCGAAAAGGACGGTCAATATGCAATGGTTTAAAGTACCGCCAAAAATTTATTTCGAGAAAAACTCGACACAATATTTGGCGAAAATGCCGAATATCTCGAAAGCATTTATCGTTACTGACCTTGGCATGGTGAAACTTGGCTATGTCGATAAAGTGCTTTACTACTTGCGGAAACGCCCAGACTACGTCCATTGTGAAATTTTCTCGGAAGTTGAACCAGATCCATCGCTTACAACGGTCATGAAAGGCGCCGAAATGATGAGAAGTTTTCAACCAGACGTCATCATCGCGCTTGGCGGTGGTTCGGCGATGGACGCAGCGAAAGCGATGTGGCTGTTCTATGAACATCCGGAAACAGACTTCAACGGATTAAAACAAAAATTTTTAGATATTCGCAAACGTGTCTTCAAATATCCAAAACTCGGCCAAAAAGCGCAATTTGTGGCGATTCCGACAACGTCCGGAACCGGTTCAGAAGTTACATCATTTGCGGTTATTACCGATAAAGAAAATAATATTAAATATCCGTTAGCTGACTATGAGTTAACGCCGGATGTAGCGATTATTGACCCGCAATTTGTCATGACGTTGCCAAAACATGTCACAGCCGATACAGGAATGGACGTGTTAACACACGCGATTGAAGCATATGTGTCCAACATGGCAAACGACTATACAGACGGTTTGGCGATGAAAGCGATCCAGCTTGTATTCGAATACTTGCCAAGAGCATATAAAAACGGCAACGATGAACTAGCTCGTGAAAAAATGCATAACGCATCGACCATTGCAGGGATGGCGTTTGCGAATGCGTTTTTAGGCATTAACCATAGTTTAGCACACAAACTCGGTGCGGAATTCCATATTCCTCACGGACGCGCCAATACGATTTTAATGCCGCACGTCATTCGCTATAACGCAACGAAGCCGAAAAAATTTACTGCATTCCCGAAATACGAATATTTCGTTGCCGATCAACGTTATGCAGAAATCGCACGAGTGCTCGGCTTGCCAGCAAGAACGACAGAAGAAGGCGTCGAAAGCCTCATTCAAGCAATCATTAAGCTGGCAAAAGAATTGGATATTCCATTGAGCATTGAAGCATGCGGTGTCAGCAAACAAGAATTCGACAGCAAAGTCGACAAATTGGCCGAGCTTGCTTTCGAAGACCAATGTACAACAGCTAACCCGAAACTCCCGCTTGTCAGTGACTTAGCAGACATCTACCGACAAGCGTTTAAAGGAGTATAATCATAGATCCCTAACCTCCCCTCTGGAGCTGAGGCAATTGCCTCAGCTTTTCTTATTGAAAAATAACATTGCTCTTCTTTCTTTACTTGCTTATCGTTGGAATGAGATCGTTGTTTACAGTAGGAGGAATAGGAATGCTATCTTCGTTGGGAAGTAACAGTGATGCAATGATTCAAGCAGTTATTTTTGATTTAGATGGCGTGATTGCCGATACGGTGGAGTTATATTATATTGCGACAAAGCGTATTGCGGATGAAATTGGTGTTCCGTTTGATCGCAGGCTCAACCAGCAGCTTCAAGGGATGAGCCGACAGGCGATGGTTGAAGCGCTGCTTGGAGAAAAAGCGGGGGAATGGACGAAAGAGGAAAAGGTGAAGCTTGGGGAGCGGCGTGGGATGTATTATCGGGAGTTGATCGAGCAGCTAACGCCGCACAATATATTGCCGGGGATGTACTCGCTTTTGCAGCATATTCGTAACGACGGTGTGCCGGTCGCATTGGCGTCATCGAGTTCCAATGCATTCACCGTCGTAGAGCGGCTCGGTGTGCGTTCATTTTTCGATGTCATTGTCGACGTCAAAACGATTACACAGCTGAAGCCAAATCCGGAGATTTTTTTAACCGCAGCGAACGAGCTAGGTGTCGACCCACGTGATTGTATTGCTATTGAAGATGGAGAGGCAGGCATTCAAGCGATTAAGCAAGCGGGCATGTTTTCGGTCGGGATTGGGAAACATTTAGCCCCGCTTTCGCCAGATTGGCTTGTCGAACGAACAGAGCAAGTCACGTGGGAACAATTGAAGCGCATGTTTTTGAAAAAACGAACTACCCCTCTTATGTAAGAGGGGCAGTTTCGTGCAAAATGTTGTATGCCGTTTGGACGCTTTCTTCAGAAGGCGGTTCAATGCCTTCGAGCGGATAAGCAAGCCCGAGTTCTTTCCATTTATATACTCCTAATTTATGGTATGGAAGCACTTCGATTTTTTCGACGTTTTTCAGTGTCCGAATGAATGCCGCAAGCCGGCGCAAATCGTCTGGATCGTCGGTGATTGTCGGAACGAGCACGTGGCGAATCCAAACCGGTATTCGTTTTTCTGATAAGAGCTTGGCAAACTGTAAAATATGGGTGTTTGTTTTGCCGGTCAGTTTGCGATGTTTTTTTTCGTCGATATGTTTTAAATCGAGCAAAATTAAATCCGTATATTGAAGCAACTCATCTAATTTTCGCTGAAACGTCTCTTCCGTTGTGTAGCAGCCGCCAGACGAATCAATCGCCGTATGAATGCCAAGCTTTTTGCATTCTTTAAATAGTTCGATTAAAAAATCGATCTGTAAAAGTGGTTCGCCGCCGCTGACGGTAATTCCGCCACCGGAGGCAGTAATAAATGGGAGATACGTCTGTAAGTCAGCGATAATTTCCTCGACCGTCATTTCTTTTCCTTTGCCAATTTCCCACGTATCGGCGTTATGGCAATATTGGCACCGTAATAAACAGCCTTGCATAAAGACGACGTAGCGAAGGCCAGGGCCGTCAACGGTACCACATGATTCAATCGAATGAATAAATCCTTTCATGGAAAATTCCCCTTCCGAATAGAAATGCCCCCTCACGAATAGCGGGGCGTGAGGGGGAGTTTATTACATGCTTTCGTGGAACGTGCGGTTAATGACATCAATTTGTTGTTCGCGTGTCAATTTAATGAAGTTAACCGCATATCCGGAAACACGAATCGTTAATTGCGGATATTTTTCCGGATGTTCCATTGCATCTAACAACGTTTCACGGTTAAAGACGTTAATGTTGAGATGGTGCCCGCCTTTTTCCGCATAGCCGTCTAAAATCGCGACAAGGTTGCGGACACGAGTTTGTTCGTCTTTTCCTAACGCTTTTGGCACGATCGAGAACGTGTTCGAGATACCGTCTAGCGCATGTTCATAAGGCAATTTCGCGACAGAGCTTAACGAAGCTAACGCCCCTTTCGTATCGCGGCCGTGCAATGGGTTAGCCCCTGGTGCAAACGGTTCGCCTGCGCGGCGGCCATCTGGCGTATTCCCTGTTTTCTTCCCGTATACGACGTTCGACGTAATTGTTAAAATCGATGTTGTATGTTTGGAATCGCGATATGTTTTATGCTTTTTCAATTTTGTCATAAACCGTTCGACAATGTCGACAGCGATCGAATCGACGCGATCGTCATTGTTTCCATATTTAGGGAAGTCGCCTTCGATTTCAAAATCGACCGCAAGACCGTTTTCATCGCGAATCGTCTTCACTTTCGCGTATTTAATCGCACTTAACGAGTCGGCAACAACAGATAAACCAGCGATGCCTGTTGCCATCGTGCGTAAAATGTGCGTATCGTGAAGCGCCATTTCAATCCGCTCATAGCAATATTTATCGTGCATGTAATGAATAATGTTGAGTGTATTAATGTAAAGCTCAGCGAGCCATTCTAACACTTGGTCGTATTTGCGCATCACTTCTTCATAGTCTAAGTATTCCGAAGTAACTGGCGCAAATTCCGGACCAACTTGGATTTTTAATTTTTCGTCGACGCCGCCGTTAATCGCGTATAGTAACGCTTTGGCAAGGTTTGCCCGCGCGCCGAAAAACTGCATTTGTTTGCCGATGCGCATCGCCGATACGCAGCACGCAATACCGTAATCGTCGCCGAATTCCACGCGCATTAAATCGTCGTTTTCGTATTGGATCGAGCTTGTTTTAATCGACATTTTTGCGCAATATTCTTTGAAGCTCTCCGGCAACTGTTTCGACCAAAGCACTGTTAAGTTCGGCTCTGGCGAAGGACCTAAGTTATCGAGCGTATGAAGGAAACGGAACGAGTTTTTCGTCACGAGCGGTCGTCCGTCAATCGCTACGCCGCCGATCGATTCCGTTACCCATGTCGGGTCGCCGCTGAATAGTTCGTTATATTCCGGTGTTCTTGCGAATTTGACAAGGCGCAATTTCATGACGAAATGGTCGACGAGTTCTTGCGCTTCTTTTTCTGTTAATACGCCTTCTTGCAAATCGCGTTCGATGTAAATATCTAAGAACGTGGATACGCGTCCTAAACTCATTGCCGCACCGTTTTGTTCTTTAATCGCTGCAAGATACGCAAAATATAGCCATTGAAATGCTTCGCGAGCGTTGCGTGCCGGTTCAGAAATGTCGTAGCCGTAGCTTAGAGCCATTTGTTTTAATTCTTGAAGCGCACGAATTTGTTCAGATAGTTCTTCGCGAAGGCGAATAATATCTTCGCTCATCGTACGTGCACCTGTGTTGCGCAAGTCTTTTTTCTTCTCTTCAATTAAGCGGTCAACGCCGTATAATGCAACGCGGCGATAGTCGCCGATGATGCGGCCGCGTCCGTATGCGTCAGGAAGACCGGTAATGATCCCTGCTTTGCGCGCCGCTTTCATTTCATCTGTGTAAGCGTCAAATACGCCTTGGTTATGTGTTTTGCGGTATTCAGTAAAAATTTTTTTCACTTCGTCGCTTACTTGATAACCGTACGCTTCGCACGATTGTTCCGCCATGCGAATGCCACCGAACGGCATAAGGGAACGTTTAAACGGTTTATCGGTTTGGAAGCCGACGACTTTTTCTAGCTCTTTGTTTAAATAGCCAGGTTGATGGGAAGTAATCGTCGAAACGATCTCGGTATCCATATCGAGAACGCCGCCTTTTTCGCGTTCAAGTTTCGATAATTCCATCACTTGTTCCCATAATTGTTTCGTCGCTTCGGTTGGACCTTCTAAAAACGATTCGTCCCCATAATATACAGTGACGTTGTTTAAAATAAAATCGCGAACGTTAATTTCTTTTTTCCATTTGGAGCCTTTGAAATTTCGCCACGGATCCAATGGAGTTTTGGTTAGAACGGTTTGTTCCATAGCAGTCCCCTCCCATTATTTTAATACTATAACAGATTCATAAAAACATATATAACAGTTTCTAGTTATAGCATACTACATTTACGGAGAAGCGGAAGCAGTCATTCTTGAATGATTTGTGAAATTTTGAGCAAGTGTGATGATTATCACGTTTTTTTAAAAAACAGCGCGAAATTGCAATAGGAAAATATTTAGTAACTTTTGTAAGGATAATATTTAGAAGGACGAAATATTTTGGTGAAGAAGCTTTACAAATGAATAGTTCGCACGTTGTAAAGCGGATTTTACGGAAAAAAGTTTTTTTCCAGTAAAAAAATAATGCTTGTCTATTTGGACAATTCATATTATATTTTTCTTAAAATAAAAAAAATTTTCAAAAGTGAAAAAGGGGGATCTGAATGGTTTTAAAGAAAACTCTTTCCATTCTCGCAACAACGACACTAGCAGTCGGTATTTTAGCCGGGTGCTCAGGCGGTCAGAAAAACGAAACGGCGAACAACGGGGGCAACGGCGGTGGCGGTGGCAGCAATGTCATTAAAATCGCGACACAAACTCCGCTTTCCGGTGGAAGTGCGACGTTGGGCGAATCGATTAAGCTCGGAGCGCAATTGGCGCTTGAAGAACAACAAGCAAATTTTGAAAAGCTTGGCTTTAAATTAGAGCTTGTTCCGTACGATGACCAAGGCGACCCGAAAAAAGGGGTAGCGAACGCGCAGTTAATTGGCGCTGATAAACAAATTTTTGGTGTTGTTGGTCACTTGAACTCCGGCGTAGCGATTCCATCGTCAGAAATTTATGAAAAGTACAGCATTCCAATGGTCTCTCCATCAAACACAGCTACAGACGTAACAGACCGCGGGTTAAAAACTGTCAACCGTATTTGTGCCCGTGACGATTTCCAAGGACCTGCAGGAGCGAAATTCGCTGTCGAAAAACTTGGCGCGAAGAAAATTTTTATCATTCAAGACAAAACAGCTTACGGTACTGGCTTAGCGGAAGCGTTCAAAAAAGGTGCGGAAGAACTTGGCGCGCAAATTCTTGGGTTTGAAGGAATTACCGTCGGTGAAAAAGACTTCAACGGCGTCTTGAACCAAGTATTAGCGAAAAAACCGGATCTTATTTACTTCGGTGGTCTTTATACAGAAGGTGGTCTATTAATTAAACAAGCTCGCGATAAAGGCATTAATGTGCCGATCATGGGCGGCGACGGTTTAGACTCTTCGACGCTTGTCCAAATCGCTGGCGATGCGGTGAAAAATACGTACATGACTTCAGCGGCTGGTTTAACAACGGTAACGGATGCAGGAAAACAATTTGCGGAAAAATATAAGCAAAAATTTGGTAAAGATATCGAGTCTTATTCAGCGTATGGTTATGATGCGATGGGCGTATTGCTAAAAGGTCTTGAAAATGCGATTAAGGCAAATGGCAACAAGCTTCCAACGCGTCAACAAGTAGCGGAAGAAGTGCGCAAAGTGCAAGATTATCAAGGAGTTGTCACGAAAGTAAGCTTTGACGAAAAAGGCGATAACAAATACGCAAAAATTTACATCTACAAATTTGACGAAGCAAAATATCCGGCTAAGTTAGAGGACGAAGTGAGCAAACAATAAACGGATAACCGGAAAAAGGGTATGACAGTTTGCCGTACCCTTTTCTTTCCGGCATCGTTTCGCGCCCGGCTTGTTGGTGGCAAACAAAGAATTTTGTTATATGCAAAGCTGGGCGATTTTTCTGCAAAAGTAGCAAAACAGGCGGGTGAACAAGAATGATCAATGAAGTGCTGCATACATTGCCGCAAGTATTAATTGACGGGTTGACGCTGGGAGCTGTTTATGCGATTGTCGCATTAGGATATACGATGGTTTACGGGATTTTGGAACTTATTAACTTTGCTCACGGGGAAATTTTTATGACGGGGGCATTTGTAGGAACGGCGATTTTATTGACGTTTGCGGGATTCGGTTGGTTGGCGTCCATGCCAGCGATCGTAGCGCTTATTTTAGTGCTTGTGGTTACGTCGGTAGTTACCGGTTTGCTTGGAATGGGAATCGAACGAGTAGCATATCGTCCGTTGCGCAATGCACCGAAGTTAATCACCTTAATTACGGCGATCGGCGTTTCGTTTTTGCTTCAAGATATCGTTCGTTTTATCGCGGAATTAAAAAACGGCAACTACATTTTAACGGGACCAAGTTTGTTTAGCGGGCAAATTGGAATTAAAGCTTCCTCTATTTCGTCGATATTTAACGATGCATCGGTTAAATCCTCGTTTTTTATCGTGTTAATTGTTGCGGTGATCATGATGGTGACGCTTGACTTTTTTGTCAACCGGACAAAATGGGGGATGGCGATGCGCGCTGTGGCACAAGACCGGGAAACAGCGGCGTTAATGTCGGTAAACGTGAATAAAGTCATCGCTCTTACATTTTTTATCGGTTCCGCATTAGGGGGAGCAACAGGTGTATTATTTGCGATTCAATACGGAACGATCGATCCGTATATCGGGTTTATTTTAGGGTTAAAAGCATTCACCGCTGCCGTTTTAGGCGGAATCGGCAACATTCGTGGAGCGATGTTTGGCGGCATTTTGCTTGGCGTTCTCGAAATGTTTGCAGCGGCGAACTTGCCAGTCGTTTCGCACGGCATACTCGGTGCAGAGTATAAAGACGTGTTCGCATTTGCCATTTTAATTATCGTATTAATTTTCAAGCCAGAAGGTTTATTCGGAAAAGTGTCAGTAGAGAAAGTGTAGGTGATCGAGATGAAAAATTGGCTCCATACGATCCAACAAAACAAACGCCTTCAGGCTCTCATCGTTGGCTTATATATTGTCGTTACGTTTTTTAGCTTATATTTGGCACAAAAATCAGTCGTTGCGTTTTTGCTTTTGCTTTCATCTCTGTTGCTTTTATATTTTACGACGTTTTCAAATCGCGTGAAATGGCTCATTGGTGGATTGGTAATGGTAGTGCTATTACCGCTTGCCGCCAGTCAAGGTGAAGCATATCAGTCGTACATGGAAGTTGCGACATTAGTCGGCATTTACATCGCGATGGCGCTCGGGTTAAACATTGTTGTCGGGATGGCCGGACTTTTGGACTTAGGGTTTGTCGCGTTTTTTGCGCTTGGTGCTTACACGTACGGGATTTTTGCGACCGGTCAGGCGAACAATTTTATGCCGTTCGGCCATTATCCGCTATCTGGAGAAAGCTTTTGGGTATTTATTTTCATCGGTTGTTTCGTGGCTGCTTTATTCGGGATTTTGCTAGGGGTACCGGTATTGCGTGTCAAAGGCGACTATTTGGCGATCGTAACGCTAGGATTCGGAGAGATTATCCGCATTATTTTCAATAACTTGGACAAGCCGGTGAATATTACGAACGGAGCGATGGGCCTTGCTTCCGTTCAACCGCCAAGATTGTTTGGCATCGATTTTATGTACCCAAGCCAGTTTTACTATATTGTCTTAGTCATTTTAATTGCGGTTATTTTTGCGGTGCGTCGTCTTGAATTTTCGAAAATCGGCCGCGCATGGAAAGCGGTACGGGAAAACGAGATTGCGGCACAAGCGATGGGCATTCACCTTGTGAAAACAAAGCTCATGGCGTTTGCGGTCGGTGCTTCTTTCTCAGGCATGATGGGGGTTGTGTTTGCGGCAAAGCAAACGTTCGTTGACCCGACAAGCTTCACATTGCTTGAATCAATCACGATTCTCGTCATGGTCATTTTAGGTGGAATGGGCAGTGTTCCAGGGGTTATTCTCGGTGCAGCACTCGTGACGATTTTGAACTTGCAAGTGTTGACGGAATTGACCAACTGGTTGAACCAGCTTAGCTTGAATGGCGTGATTAGCGTTCCAGATGCGCTTTCTCCAGCGAAAATGCAACGGTTTATTTTCGGGATTATTTTAATTCTCTTTGCCCTTTATCGTCCGCAAGGGTTGTTGCCAGCGAAAAACCCTGTCTTTAACGAAAAAGAGCTAAAAGATACAGACAAACTAGTCAACGCCGGTGTACAGAAGGAGGCGACGCAGCATGTCCATCTTGACAGTTAAAAATTTAACGAAACAGTTCGGCGGACTTGTCGCCAATAGCAATATCGACATGGAAGTGCAAAAAGGGTCGATTACGGCAGTCATCGGTCCGAACGGTGCCGGAAAGACGACGTTTTTTAACATGGTTACCGGCGTATATCAACCGACGAGTGGCGAGATTTTATTAAATAATGAATCAATTGTCGGATTGAAGCCGCATCAAGTGACGAAAAAAGGGATTGCGCGCACGTTCCAGAACATTCGCTTATTCGGTGCGATTACTGTTTTGGAAAACGTCATGGTCGGGATGCATAACCATCTTCATGGCGGTCTGTTCGGCACCATTTTGAATTTGCCACGCGTGAGAAAAGAAGAAAAAGAAGCAAGACGGGAAGCATACCGCCTGCTTGAGTACGTCGGATTAGAGTCATTTTTTAATGAAGAAGCGCGCAATTTGCCGTATGGAGCGCAACGGAAATTAGAAATTGCCCGGGCGCTGGCGACAAAGCCGAAAGTGCTGTTGCTTGATGAACCGGCGGCCGGAATGAACCCGAAAGAAACGAGCGAGTTGACGAAGCTCATTTATAATATGAGGGAAGAATTAGATTTAACGATTATTTTAATTGAGCATGATATGAAGCTTGTCATGGAAATTTCCGAGCATATCGTCGTTTTGGACCACGGGGAAAAAATTGCAGAAGGTACACCTGATGAAATACGCAATAATGAGAAAGTCATTGAAGCTTATTTAGGAAAAGGTGCTGCCACAACGGCTTCGTAAAGGGGGACCGCGTACATGAGTTTGCTACGGTTAGAAGACATTAACACATTTTACGGCGGAATTCATGCGCTAAAGGGCATTTCGCTCGAAGTAAACGAAGGGGAAATCGTTACGTTAATCGGCAGTAACGGTGCGGGCAAATCGACGACGCTCAAAACGATTAGCGGACAAGTGAAGCCGAAAAGCGGGAAAATTTTATATAATGGTCAAGATATTACGAATACTCCTCCGCACGTGACCGCTCTTTCAGGTATTGCGCACGTGCCAGAGGGGCGGCGGATTTTCCCGCGCTTAACAGTGAAAGAAAATTTGGAAATGGGCGCCTTTTCGGTGAAAGATAAACGGGTCATTGAGGAGCGAATGGAGCGCGTCTTTCACTATTTCCCGAGAATTAAAGAGCGGCTTCAGCAAAAAGGCGGAACGATGAGCGGCGGGGAGCAACAAATGCTTGCCATCGGCCGGGCGTTGATGATGCAACCAAAGCTATTAATGCTCGATGAACCGTCGATGGGATTGGCTCCGATTATTGTCGAACAAATTTTTGAAATTATTCGTGAACTGAACGAAGAAGGGATGACGATTTTGCTCGTTGAACAAAACGCGTTCCAAGCGTTGCAAATTGCCCATCGCGGCTACGTTATCCAGACAGGCGAAATTGTCATGTCTGGGCTTGGAAAAGATTTGCTTGTCAACGAACAAGTGCGCGAGGCGTATTTAGCGTAATGGCAAAGGACTCCGATGAAGGGGGTCCTTTGCCATTTGCCGTATGTCATGAATTTTTGTACAATGAAATTCGTTCTTAGAAATTCTAGCGGAACGAAGGTGAAAACAATGAACGGGCAAGAAGCGAAAGCGTTCATTGAACAGTTGCAACAAGAAGGGTTGTTAACGGAAGAAATGCGTCCGGTTTGGGAAATGATTGTGCCGGAACGTCTGAAGCGAATGTATGACGTGCTAAACGAACGGACTCGCTATATTACTGTATTAACGGAAGCGGTCGATGATCCGCATAACCAGGCAGCGGTATTGCGGTCGGCCGAAGCATTTGGCTTGCAAGATGTCTATGTCGTGACAGGGAGTACACCATTTCAGCCAAATCCGTTTGTGACGCGCAATGCGGATAAATGGCTGACGGTTCAGCAAAAGAAAGACATTCGAACTGCTATCCAACAATTAAAAGAAAATGGTTACCAAGTATTGGCAAGCTATTTAGGAGAAGGGACGATCCCGCTGCAAGCGATCGATGTGTCGCGGCCGACGGCGCTTTTATTTGGCAATGAACATCGCGGCGTATCAGATGGCGCGATTCGGTTAGCGGATGGAACGTTTATGATTCCGATGCATGGATTTGTGCAAAGTTTTAACATTTCCGTCGCTGCTGCTTTGACGCTGTATGACGTGACGGAGCGGGCACGTCGCCAAGCTGGTGAGGCGTATTATTTGCCGTTTGCGGAGAAAAAGGTGCTATATGAGCAATGGATGTGGAAAACACTTCATCCGCGGCTGCGTCGGATGCTGGAAATGCGGTTTCAAAAGAGCTGATCTTCGAAGGAAGATCAGCTCTTTTCTTATGCCCCCTTTTTTTGTTTAAAAGTAATTTTAATGGGGGATTTTCATGTTTTATCCATACAATCGAATATTTCATGAACAATTTTTGAACGAATCGTGACAAAAATTTTGCGTATTTGTGAACTTTTTCGCAAAACAGTTTCAAACATTTTCACTTTTGATATGTTATAAACAAAACTATTGTGCATAACACGTTATTTTGCGAATGTAAGGGGGAAGCGCACCGATGAAACAGAAGGTGTGGAAATGGGTTTCGTTGCTTCCGTTATCGTTATTGCTTTTATTAAGCGGATGTAGCGAAAATATGCTCGTATTGCAACCGAAGGGACCTGTTGCGAAAACGCAATACGATTTAATTGTTTGGTCGGTTGGCTTTATGTTGTTCATTATTGTCGTTGTGTTTGTGTTGTTTGCGGTCGTTTTGATTCGTTATCGCGAAAAGCCGGAACGTGCCGATTACGAACCGCCTGAAGAAGAAGGAAACACGCTGTTAGAAATCGTCTGGACGGTGATTCCGATTATCATTGTTACAGCGCTAGCCATTCCGACGGTGAAAGCGACGTTTGCGCTGGAAAAGCCGGTGAAAAAAGAGGTGAAGCCGCTGACGATTCAAGTGACAGCGGCGAACTGGAAATGGATTTTTAGCTATCCGGAGCAAAACATCGAAACAGTGAACTACGTCAATATTCCGGAAGATGTTCCGGTGAAGTTTCAACTGACATCGGTTGGCCCGATGAACTCGTTTTGGGTACCGCAGTTAGGCGGACAAAAATATGCGATGGACGGCATGAACACAGAATTGATTCTTCAAGCGGATGAGCCGGGCTCATATATGGGGCGGAGCGCGAACTTCTCGGGAAAAGGATTCGCCCATATGGAGTTTGAAGTCGTGGCTCAGACGAAAGACGATTTTACGAAATGGGTAAAAGAGGTGCAGCAGACGGCACCGAAGTTAAGTGAGAAAAAATATGAAACGATTTTGCAGCCGGGGATTGTTGGGCGGATGACGTTTTCGAATACACATCTTGCATGGATCGATCACACAAAACAAAACCGCCATCATTATATGAACAGCGATGATGGGCATTAATCGATAGGAAGGAGGAACAGGTGAATGAAGTGGAACGAGTTTTTCGTGACAGGTCAGCCTTTGATTTATGCCGCTGACGTATCGATCGTTTTAACGGTGATCGGTATTGTGTTTATTTTGACGTATTTTAAAAAGTGGAAATGGCTTTGGAATGAATGGTTGACGACGGTGGATCATAAAAAAATCGGCGTTATGTACATTATTTCAGCGGTGTTGATGTTGTTCCGCGGTGGGGTTGATGCGTTGCTTATGCGGGCGCAATTAACGGCACCGAATATGAAGTTTCTTGACTCTCAACATTATAACGAAATTTTTACGACGCACGGTACGATTATGATTTTATTTATGGCGATGCCGTTTATTATCGGGCTCATGAACATTGTCGTACCGTTGCAAATCGGGGCGCGCGATGTAGCGTATCCGTATTTGAATGCGTTAAGCTTTTGGTTGTTTTTCGTCGGAGCGATGTTGTTTAACATTGCGTTTGTCATTGGTGGTTCACCGGATGCAGGTTGGACAGCTTATTTCCCGCTTGCCGGGAACGAGTTTAGCCCGGGAGTTGGAAACAACTATTACGCGGTCGCTTTGCAGATTTCGGGTATTGGTACGCTCATGACGGGGATTAACTTTTTAGTCACTATTTTAAAAATGCGTGCGCCAGGGATGACGCTTATGCGCATGCCGATGTTCACGTGGACGATTTTGATTACGTGCGTGCTCATCATTTTTGCATTTCCAGTATTGACTGTGGCATTGGCGCTTATGACGTTTGACCGTTTGTTTGATACGCAGTTTTTTACGATGGCAAACGGCGGTATGTCAATGCTTTGGGCAAATTTGTTCTGGATTTGGGGACATCCGGAAGTGTATATCGTCATTTTGCCGTCATTCGGTATTTTCTCTGAAATCGTAAGCACGTTTGCCCGCAAGCGTCTATTCGGTTATAAGGCGATGGTGTATTCCATTGTCGGGATTGCCTTTTTAAGCTTTATCGTCTGGGTGCACCATTTCTTTACGATGGGCGCGGGAGCTGCGGTTAACTCGTTTTTCTCCATTACAACGATGGCGATTGCGATTCCGACGGGTGTGAAAATTTTTAACTGGCTGTTTACGCTTCGGAAAGGGAAAATCCGCTTTACGACGGCGATGCTTTGGTCGTTGGCATTTATTCCGAACTTCGTCATCGGCGGAGTTACGGGGGTCATGCTGGCGATGGCAGCGGCGGATTATCAGTATCATAATAGCTATTTCTTAATTGCTCACTTCCATTATGTATTAATTGCAGGTACGGTGTTTGCTTGTTTTGCCGGACTGCATTATTGGTATCCGAAAATGTTCGGGCATCTTTTAAACGAGCGGTTAGGAAAATGGACGTTTTGGTTATTTATGATCGGCTTTAACATTTGCTTCTTCCCGATGTATTTCTTAGGGCTAATGGGAATGACGCGACGCATGTACACGTACTCTGCCGGACTTGGCTGGACGCCGCTCAATGTAGTCGCGACAATTGGCGCGGCATTGATGGGAATCGGTTTTATTGTGCTTTGCTATAACATTTATTACAGTGCGCGTTATGGGGAGCGCGACATGACAGGCGACCCGTGGGATGGCCGGACGCTCGAATGGGCGACGTCTTCGCCAGTGGCGCATTATAACTTCGCCGTCATTCCGGAAGTGACGGATTTAGATGCTTACTGGGTCATGAAGAAAGCTGGAAAAGGGTTCGAACTTGATGAAGAAAAATTAAAACCGATTCATATGCCAAGCAATTCCGGCCGCCCGTTCTTGATTTCGATTGCCTTTTTCTTTGCCGGATTTGGTCTTGTGTTTAAATGGTTTACGTTGGCGATCATCGCTGCATTATTTATTGTTCTCGGTTTGATTCTTCGTTCGTTTGATGATGATGACGGTTACTATATTAGCGTCGATGAAATTAAACGTACGGAACGTTTGACGCGGAAGGGGGCGTAAGGAATGGCAGAAGCAGCTCATCATTATGATGAAAAGATGCCGTTAGAGTATCGAACGGAAGAAAGCCGCCTAAATATTTTAGGGTTTTGGATTTTTCTAGGCGCTGAGGTCGCGTTGTTTGCGACCTTGTTCGCCACGTATCTCGTTCTTTTTCAACGGACGGGTAACGGTCCGACGGCTGAAGAGCTGTTCCAAGTAAAAGGTGTGATGATCGAAACGATTCTTCTTTTGACGAGCAGCTTTACGTGCGGGCTGGCGGTGTTTGAGATGCGTCGCGGCCGGTTAACGTGGCTGTTAGCGTGGCTGTTAGTGACGCTTCTTTTAGGAGCGGGGTTTATTACGTTTGAAGTTCGCGAGTTTATTGATTACGTCCATGAAGGGGCAACGATGCAAACGAGCGCGTTTCTTTCGAGTTTCTTTGTGCTTGTCGGGACGCACGGGGCGCACGTCAGCGTTGGCATCGTCTGGATGATTCTCATTATGATTCAGCTTCTTCAGCGAGGGCTTACTCCAAGAACCGCACGGAAAGTGTTTATTGTCAGTTTGTATTGGCATTTTCTTGACGTCGTTTGGATTTTCATCTTTACGCTAGTTTATTTGACAGGGATGGTGATATAAGATGGGGAATCACCATGAAACAGTTCCTTGGAAGCATGTGATCGGATTTATTTTGTCGCTTGTATTGACGTTTGCGGCGTTATGGGTGGCGCTGTCTTCAGGTTTGGCGACGAAGGCGATCCTTGTCGTGATTGTGACGTTGGCGATTGTGCAAGCGGCGCTGCAGCTATTTATGTTCATGCATATGACCGAAAGCGATAGCGGTAAAATTCAAACGATCAATATGGTATACAGCTTTTTTATCGCGATTGTTGTCGTGGCAGGTTCAATTTGGACGATGGCGTTTGTGTTATAATAATATGGATTTGTTTTTTTGTAAAAGGAATCGGTTGTTTTATAAGAGGTGATACCTAAAACATTTCAGAAAAAATAGAAAAATTGTGATTTGAGGTTGTCGGAGAAAGTTTTTTCTTTCTTGGCAACCTCTTATTTTATGTGAAACATTAGGTGATATACCAAAATTTTTATTGACAGAATTGATATTTTTCTATTATTCAATCATCAACAGTTCAAATTAGGAAATTAATTATATTTTTTTATATTATTTACTAATGACAAACGTTGTTTCAACAAAAGGGCAGAGTCGAAGGAGAGGAGGAGATGTCTTTTTGGAGTTCATTAAGCAAATTAGGACATTTTGTCGAGAAAAAGGTATAGCAGAGGGTAAAGCATGTCGCAAATGGCGTCAAGAAAGTGTAGAGACACGCGTGTTGATTAACCAATAATATCCATAAACATCATAGAAAAAAGAGCACTTTTCCTGTAGAATGTAAGTAACGACACAAACCTAGGAGGTGCTCTCTATAAACAAGCATACATGTTAGCTAATTTACTCACCTACAGTTATATAGAAAAATATGTCGAAAAAAAACGAAATAGAATAAATAGTGTCGAGCAATTTCTCTTTTTTTTTTTTTTTGACCGATTATATAATAGTTTTATACATGGATTATATTTACAATTAATAGTATTCTGTAATCATAGATTTAGTAAACTGGAGTGATACATAATGAAATGGTCCTGGCCGTTATTTATTGTCATTACGATGCCCTTTCTTCTTTTGATCGCCATTGCCTTCGTTTTAAAAGAATTCCAATCTCCTTTATGGATGAAAATCACAGACATTGTTCTCGTACTCGCCTACGGGATTGTGTATTCGCGCTTATTGCGGAAGTTACGGTAGTTTTTGAAAGGGGGTGATTTCAACATGAGTTTGTTGGCTCTTGTAGCGGGGACGCTGGGCGTGTCACAAGCTGTTGCCACTACCGTTGTATCGATTGTGTTGACAGGGTCGACGTTAGTTTCTATCATTCTAGGAATTACTGCTATCTTATCCGGTGGAGTGGATGCGATTTTAGAAATCGGATGGTCGACATTTGTGGCAACAGTGAAAAAAATTGTTACGGAACGGGGCAAGGCCGCAGCAATTGCTTGGTGAGTGGTGAAGCAGGATGGGAATGGCCATCCTGCTTTTCTCCCGTCCATGTTGAACTAGAAGGGTGAAGCAAGTTGAAACTAGTGTGGCTATTTTATCAACAGATGAGAAGGAGCAGCATCGCTCCGTTGCAAAAAAAATTGCTGCTAAGCTCAAAAGGGGCGTTGTTCGTTGCTGAAGGAGGAAAGTGGTTTCTCTCTTGTTGTCTCGTCATCATTCTATGTAGCCGGTCTTCCGTATTCGGCTCTTCTTTTACCATCGGGCTACTCTTGTTACTAGCGACTAGCCCTTTCATCGCTGTCTTGCTCGATTCAGGGGAAAAATTGCAACGTGATTATCATTATGATTACTTGCGGTTGTCAAGCGAACAGGACGACGTGATCTGGCGGCGTTTGGTCATCATCCACTATGTTAGTTATATGTTGCGCATGTTGCCAACCGTTTTTCCGCCGTCTGTTGCCTTGGTTGTGAAGCTCGGATGGGTTGGAGCCGCACTTGTATGGTTTGGACAAGCAACCTTGTTTTTCCTTTATGTGATGTCGCATGTAATGAGGGGGACAAAGTTTGGGGAGCGACGCGTATTTTCGGGCGTTCTTTCTTGCTTTTTCTCTTTAGCGGTCGGTTATATGGCCATGATCCCGATTGTATCGTTGTTACAATTGTCGCGCCATGCTGTTAAGACATATGGGTTGTCGATTTCGTATCTCTCCTATATGGATGGTCTGTTCGCCAAGTGGCAACAATGGATTCATGAGCGAGTGTTTACTTGGCATGGGATGGTAGGATTGAACGGAGGTGTCTTGGCGGCTAGTGGTCTTGCAATAGCAGCGTTCGCGTTGGGAAGCTTGCGATCCGTCCGTGCTTGTGTGGAAGCCAAGACATACGTGCTGTATGAATGGTATCAGCGTGTGATCCAATCATCATGGCCACCCGATAGTGAGAATGCGCTTCTGTATAAAGATACTTGTTTGTTAATGCGTAAAGCCAGTCAATTGGACAAACCGCCTTTGTTATTGTTTCTGCCGGGAGAATGGTTTCTTGTCACAGGAGCGAATATCGCTTTGTTCCCTTTCATCCATAATCTTTTCGTTATATGTTTTATTTGTTTGTTTGAAATGTATATCGTGATGACAGGAACATTGCGCGCCGTTGCCAGTACATTTTCACAAGTCTTTTTTTTTGAAAGCGATATTGAGCGATTGCTCGTATTTAGGCTTCTTGATCCACCTCCTCTTGTGCAGTTAATTCAAGCGAAGTGGACATTGTTGCGACGGATAGGAGTATATCCGTGCGTGGCGGCGCTTGGCTTGCTTGCTATTGAATGGGCAGGATGGTTTAGGGGAAATGCGCTGATTGTTGTTTTGCTTAGCATCATCATAATGCCGTTGTATCCGTTAGTTATCAAACGGATTTTGCGCACTGATTATGAGGTGTTTTGTTTTCTTTTATCGAGCGGAGAGAAAGTAGAGTTGGCTTCTCCGCGCGATTATGCTGGCTATATGGTCGTAGCGGCTGGAAATCATCTATTTCATCGGTTATTCATTTATGTGACTATCTTTTCTTCTCTGATCTCAGCCTTTTTTGTCTTGCTAAGAGGCGAACAATGGGGATGGTATAGCATTTTGTTTGTTATAGCTTTATATATCGTTTTGTGGGGAAGCACTCGTTATTCCATCGATAGGAGAAAGGAGGGGAAAGGATGATCGGGAGAACCATTCGCAGCCATCTGCCATATTTTTGTGTATCGCTGGCCGTATATGGGATATGTTTTGCTTTCGGTGCGGTCATTGTTTCTGAAAAATTAACGATCCATCCAAATTCCATGGCGTTTTGGCCGACTCTAGCCCACAACTTTATGGTCGGGGCGATTCTGATGTTTGGCGGATGGTTGACATTAGGAGTCGTAAATACAGTTTATCTCGCCTATAATGCAGCAATGTTAGGAGCCATTGTGAAAGGGGTCATGAAAGGGTATGGATTGCACCCTATTATAACGGGCATCCTTCCCCATGGAATTACAGAAATCATGAGCCATTTGCTGTTTTGTACGTTAGGATATGAAACATGGCGATTGCTCCACATTGTGAAAAAAAGAGCACGAGCTGAGGAGACAGAACCGCTTCATATACGTGATGTTGTTTTGTTATTCGCGGCAGCTTCCGTACTATTGGTAATATCTGCGCTTATTGAGGCTACTGTGTCACACGCATAGGAGGGAATGTTGTGGACGAACCGCTTTTTTTATTGCAAAATTTAACATATAGTTATGATGGAAAAACGCTCATTTTTGACCAGTTTTCCTTCGACGTTTTGAAAGGGGAAACGATTTTCCTAACAGGTCCAAATGGCATTGGGAAAACAACGTTATTACAGATTATCGCTGGCTTGCTTTCTAATGGCCATTTGACCTACCGTGCTTATTATAAAGGAAATCCGATTCAGCTGGTTGCGATACGCCGCTATATATCGTACGTAACGGCTGAACCCCCTTTATTTTCTAAACTGACAGGCTATGAAAATATCGAATGTTTTCGGCTTTTATGGCGATTAGATCGCGCATATTACCAAAAGGTAGAAGCGATTTGTCATACATTAGGGATGGCGGATTGGCTAGCTCTTCCCGTTGATCAATATTCGCTTGGGACGTTGCAAAAGTTGCATATCGCGATTGCTTTAGGACGGCCTGTGGAATTGTATTTAATGGATGAGCCGTTTAACTCGCTTGATGTGACCACCCGGGACATACTAGCGGAATGGATTCAAACGGAAAACCGTGGTGCATCGTATATCATTGCTTCCCATGTCTATCAAGACAAGTTCCCTAGTGCGCGTGTATTGACACTTGCTCGTCCGGTGAGAAAGGAAGGCATCTGGTAAAGCGGGGAGGTGTCCTCAAAAGGGTTAGGACACCTTTTTTTATTGCTGTACAACGCATAAATCGACTACTTGAAGACCACGAGTTTGACAGTGAATAGGTAAACAAAATGCCTCTGATCCCTTGATACAAAAGGGCTGAGAGGCGATCGGGCATACTTCCGGCGTGTATCTAGGTGCGAGAATGGATGCTTGAAATCTTTGGAGGAGGCTCCAGCTCTAGGAGACAGGTGGAATTATTAAAGATACAAATAGTTCTGTAAATAAAATTGATTCTGATTTAATAGAACATCCACCTTTTACGAAATAAGGTGGATGAGAGGTTTCTATAACACTTTTGATAGAAATGCTTTCGTCCGTTCGTGCTGCGGGTTGTCGAAAATGTCGCTTGGCGTTCCTTCTTCGACGATGTAGCCGCCGTCCATAAAGAGGACGCGGTCGCCGACTTCGCGGGCAAAACCCATTTCGTGGGTGACGACAACCATCGTCATTCCTTCGTTCGCGAGCTGTTTCATAACGGCTAATACTTCCCCGACCATTTCAGGGTCTAAAGCGGAAGTCGGTTCGTCAAACAACATCACTTTCGGTTCCATCGCTAATGCGCGGGCGATCGCGACACGTTGCGCCTGCCCACCGGATAATGAATCCGGATAGACGTTTGCTTTATCTTGCAGACCGACTTTCTTCAACAGCTCCATTGCCGTGGCTTTCGCTTTTTCAAGCGGCCATTTGCGCACTTTCAACGGTGCTAACGTAATGTTATCAAGCACGGTCATATGGGGGAACAAGTTGAATCTTTGGAATACCATGCCGACTTCTTCGCGCACTTTATTAATGTCCGTGTTTTTGTCTTTCAAATGAAATCCGTCAATCACAATATCGCCTTCATCAAAATCTTCAAGCAAGTTCAAACAGCGTAAAAACGTTGATTTTCCTGAACCGGAAGGACCGATGACAACGACGACTTCTCGTTCTTTAATATGTGCGTTAATTCCTTTTAATACTTGTAAATGGCCAAATGATTTTTTTAAATTCGTCACTTTAATCATTGCGTCGAATACTTCCTTTCCAAATAATGTAGTAGTTTACTGAGGGAAAGGGTTAAAATCAAATAAATGAATGAAACCGTTAAATATGGCTCCCACACGCGGTAATATTGCCCTTGTGCCGCTTTTCCCCAATACATTAATTCAGGAGCAGCAATGACCACGCCGAGAGAAGAGTCTTTAATTAAGACGATAAACTCGTTTCCAAACGGCGGAATCATCCGCTTTAACGCCTGCGGCAAAATAATGTAGCGCATCGCCTGCGTGTGCGTCATCCCGAGCGAACGAGCCGCTTCCATTTGCCCTTTATCAATCGATTGAATTCCCGCACGGAAAATTTCTGCTACATAAGCAGCGGAGTTCAATGATAAAGACACTGCAAGTGAAACAGTTCCGCTCGGTTGCGAAAAGAGAATAGGCATTAATCCAAAGTGAATGATTAACATTTGTACTAATAAAGGCGTTCCGCGAAAAAAGTTAACATACCATTCAAATGGAAGGCGGATGAGCCGTTTCTTGGACATTTTGCCAAGCCCGATGACGAGCCCAAGAATCGAGCCGACAATAATAGAAATGATAGATACGACAATGGTTAATAGCAAGCCTTGCAGGAAAAACGGGGCGTATTCTTGGATAATATCAAAACGAAAATCCATTCTCCTCACCTTTCTTATAAAAATTGCGTAACTAGCGATGGATAGTTACGCAATTTTTTACCGATATGTTATTGCTGTTTGAGTAAGTTATCGACTTTTGGTTCAATTCCGAACCATTTTTTATAGATTTCTGCATATTTGCCGCTTTCGATCACTTTTTTAATCGCTTCATCGACTTTCGGCTTTAAGTCGCTTCCTTTCGGGAACATAAGTCCGTAAAACTCGGATTCAAAATTTGTTGGGTCTTCGATCGCTTTTAATTTTTTATCAGGGTTGTTTTTCACATATTCGTTCGCGACTGCGTTGTCTGTTACAACCGCGTCAACGCCGCCGTTTAAAAGGTCCATAATCGCCACAACGGTGTTTTCAAATTTTTTAATATTTTTGTTTTCTGCCCCAAACAATTTTTCAACCGCTTCTTGTCCGGTTGTTCCGTTTTGCACGCCAACAACTTTTCCTTTTAAGTCAAGCGCGTTTTTGATTGGGCTGTCTTTTTTTACAAGAATCATATGAGTCGATTCAAAGTAAGGAACAGAGAAATCGTACGTTTGTTTCCGCTTATCGTTAATTGTAATACCAGAAATTGCTAAATCGATTTCTTTTCCTTCTTGTAGCGCTGCAAATAGCGGATCCCAGCCGATGTTTTTCAATTCATAGTCAAGGCCAGCTTCTTTCATGACGGCATCCAAGAAATCGACGTCAAAACCAACAATTTTGCCTTTATCCATGTACTCAAACGGCGCAAACGCAGCATCGGTGCCGACAATTACCTTTTTCTTCGCTTCACCGCTTCCCGAAGTTTGCTCCGCTGATTTTCCGCCGCATCCTGCTAAAGCAACAAACAGCGCAAGGATGACGGCAAACACCAATCCTTTTTTCATCTGTTTTCTTCCCCCTTTTGTATAAAAAAAATAAATGAAATTTTATATTTATCCAGTGTCTGGTGCGATTTTTGGTTTGTGACACTGACTAAGACGATTATCATACTATCAATCTTTATTTATTTATGCAATACTTTTTATAAAAATAATTTTTTGAAACATTTAGAAAAACACCCAAAATGTATCTTTAACTAGTATATGTAGCTTCTTCATGAAATATATTATAAATTCTAAAAAGTAAAAAAACAACATAAATATATTGTGTGAAAATAAATTTATCGAAAAAAAAGAGTTAATAGGTATTTATTTTTTTGGTAAAATTATTTCTAAGTTACGTATTATTGTTTTTTAGTTTTGTTATGGTCTAGTTAATAATGTAAAATAGTATATAAAAAACACCATTCCTATGACTAAGGAACGGTGTTTTTGTTATTAATTGGCCATAAGTTGTTTTCCGAACGCTTCGTCGACTGGAACGTAGTTGTAGCCGAGGTCGCGGGCAACTGCTTCGTATGTGATTTCGCCAGCTGCGACGTTGACGCCAAGTTTTAATGCCGGGTTATCCGCGATTGCTTGGCGGACGCCTTTATTGGCGATTTGTAATGCATATGGAATTGTCACGTTCGTTAATGCGATCGTCGATGTTCTTGGAACCGCACCAGGCATGTTCGCTACCGCATAGTGAACAACGCCGTGTTTTACGTACGTTGGGTTGTCGTGTGTCGTGACGTGGTCGCTCGTTTCGACGATTCCGCCTTGGTCAATCGCAACGTCGACGATGACCGAACCTGGTGTCATTGCTTTTACCATTTCTTCTGTGACAAGTTTTGGCGCTTTTGCCCCTGGAATTAATACCGCGCCGATGACAAGGTCAGATTCCGCCACCGCTTGGGCAATGTTCATTGGGTTAGACATTAATGTTTTAATTTGGTTGCCGAAAATATCGTCTAACTCACGAAGACGATCTGCGCTTAAGTCGATGATCGTGACGTCTGCGCCTAAACCGATTGCGACTTTCGCTGCGTTCGTACCGACGACACCGCCGCCGATGATCGTTACTTTCCCGCGGCTGACTCCTGGAACGCCGCCAAGAAGAATACCTTTTCCGCCTTTTGGTTTTTCTAAAAATTGCGCGCCGATTTGCGCTGCCATGCGGCCTGCGACTTCGCTCATCGGCGTAAGAAGAGGAAGCGTGCGGCCGACTTGCACCGTTTCATAGGCGATCGCCGTGACGCCTTTTTCTTTTAATGCGCGCGCGAGTTCTGGCTCTGCCGCAAGATGCAAGTAAGTGAATAACACTAATCCCGGACGGAAATAGCCGTATTCGCTTGCGAGCGGTTCTTTTACTTTCATCACCATATCGGCTTGCGCCCACACATCTTGCGCATGATCGATGATTTGGGCGCCGGCGCTTGCATAGTCTTCATTTGTAAAACCGCTTCCAATCCCTGCATCCTTTTCAATGATCACGGTATGACCGGCTTGAACGAATGACATGACCCCTGCAGGAGTAATCGCCACGCGGTTTTCGTTATTTTTTATTTCCTTTGGTACACCGATAATCATAAATTGAGTTCCTCCCTCGTATGTTCTTAATTTGTAGTATACACAGTCTGCGTCAGTTTTTATTTGTTAAGAAGAAAAAAAGACATCGCATGATTTTGTGGAAATCCACAAAATTAATGCGATGCTTCATACTTCGCGAGTTTCACATCGATATACAACTTTACTTTTTGGTTCATGTCATGCAAGTCAATTTCGCCGATTTCAGCGATGCGCTTGAGCCGATAGGCAAGCGTGTTTGGATGAATATTGAGCGCTTTCGCCGTTTCGTTGACGTTGCTGTCGTGGTCGAGAAACGTTTCAATCGTTTTGACTAAAGAAGCATGGTGGCGATTATCATATTGTTTGAGCTTCTCTAACGTTTCATTGTAAAAATCCCCATCCCGTTTTTTTTCAAGAAGCAAATCAAAAAATTGATACATGCCAAGCTCTTGATAGCTTTGAACATTTCCTAAATCGTGGGAAAATGCCCGTTTCATGTTTAAAACCGTTTGCGCTTCTTTATAGCTTTTTTCAATTTTAGTATAGCATTCGTATATACTCCCGAATGCACCATCGGTCACTTCAATGCGAAACCGTTCGTTCATTTGCGCAATAAACGAACGCAAAAACCGTTTAATGTCCGCTTGTGCATTGGCGTTTGATTTTGGGGCGGCAAGCAAAGTCAGGCGGTGATGGTCGATCGTATAAAGCGGGACAGCAAGCTGTTGCGTTGTTTTTAGTAAATAGTCGATTTGCCGTTCAACTTGTGGTTGAATTTCTTGTTTAAAATGAAAAATGACGACGGAAGAGAACGGATAGACGGGAATGTTTAATACGTGGCATTGTTGGATAATATCATTGTGCGATGAAAAATGCCCCGTCAACAATTTCCAAAAAAACTCCTGTATTCGTTCTTCTTTTTTATGTTTGCGAATTTGCAGCTGAAGAAGCAAATTTTTCGCTGCTTTAGCAGCTTGCTTCAGCAGTTCAAATTGTTCCTCTGTCCATGTTTGCTCCATTTCAATCGCCCAAATAAACCCTAATACTTCTTTGTTTTTCCAAATGGAAATGGCGATGCGATTGCCAAGCCCCACTTCCGAAATCATTTCTACGCGAATCGGTTCACTATTGCTCAATAATTTTGGAATGACTCCTTCTCGCCATAGGCTGTTGATGACTTTTTCGGGAACGCGCCGGTTAATAATCGTCGCTGTACGTGCTGGATCGGTATAATGTTCATGAGTGCTGTAAGCGATAAGCCGATGGTTGGCATCTTCGATTGTAATCGGACATTGTAATACTTCACTTACCCGATCTGCGAACTCTTCTAAACTATCAAAATGAGTGGCAAAAGGATTCATCACATCCACTCCGTTTCATCTTCGTTGTTACCTTCCATTTTACCATACAAAAAAATCTGTTTGACAAATGAAAGCGCGTGCTTTAGTCTAGTAATCGAAAGCGGATATACGTGGGATTGTGACTGCACGTTGCAGGCAAGACCTAAAACGGATGAAAGAAGTAGCTCTTTCATGCGTTTTAGGTCTTTTCTTTTTCAAAATTTTTCCTAGAGAGGGGATTTCAGCATGTTTAAATGGTTCCGCAAAAAAGCTGAAAAGGAAGCGATCGTTGCTCCGTTGACAGGAAATATCGTTACTCTCGAAAATGTTCCGGATCCGGTATTTGCACAAAAAATGATGGGAGATGGTGTAGCGATTGAGCCGACAGAAGGAATTGTTGTTGCGCCGATTGATGGAGAGATCGTTCAAGTGTTTCCGACAAAGCATGCGATTGGCCTGCGCTCAAAAAGAGGACTGGAAATTTTAATTCACATTGGTCTAGAAACGGTCGGCATGAATGGCGAAGGATTCGAGGTTCATGTTCAAGCTGGAGATTGTGTGAAAGTAGGGGATCGTTTAATAACGTTTGATTTATCACTCGTCCAACAGAAGGCGAAAAGTATGATAACACCTATTATTATTACAAATAGTGATGCGATTGAACATATAGAGAGAGTTGAGGCGAAAACGGTTCAGCGTGGTCAAACGGTTATGATGACAATCGCGACAAAATAAATGTGATCACGAGTGTCAATTATCTATTATTATATTTATTATTT